>NZ_JAGPYQ010000001.1:1205069-1506337 GCF_018070025.1 Streptomyces liliiviolaceus | reverse complement strand
GTCGAGGGAGATCTCGATGCCAAGCCGCTTCAACAGGCGTACGGCCGCCACGTTGACCTCGGGTTTCACATGCTTGGCGAGCCGTTCCAGCACCGGTTCCGAGGCGGACTCGATGCCCAGCTCGATGAACCGCAGGCCGCGTTCCTTGAGCCGGGGCAGGACGTCGGCGGCCTTGAGGATCTGGTTGACCCGGGTGCCGAAACTGAAGGTGACCTGCGGATCGGCCTCGTACAGCGCCTCGGCGACCTCCAGGGCTCGGGTCGGCGAGACGAAGAAGTTGGCGTCGCTGAAGTACACGTGCTCGTAGTGGACGCCGTGCCGCGCACGGAAGTGCAGCAACTCGGCGACGACCCGCTCCGCCTCGCGCGAGCGGTACTTCCGGCCGATGGTGAGCACCCCGCAGAACGAGCAGTCGTACGGGCAGCTGCGGCTGCTGCAGATCGTCAGCGCGGCCTTCAGCCGGCCCTGGACCTCGTCGTAGTACGTCAGGTCGGGGTACCCGGAGTGCGAGACGAACTCGGCGTCGGGGAACGGGATCTGGTCGAGGTCGGGTACGAAGTCCCGGTCCTCGTTGACCAGCAGGCCACCGTCGCCGTCGCTGTTTCCCCCGTCGCCGTCGGGAGCGCGCCAGGTGGTGCCCCTGATCGTCGTCAGCCCGGCGCGGTCGTCGAGGCCGCGGACCAGGTCGAGCATCGCCTCCTCGCCCTCGCGCCGGACCACGACGTCGACACAGGGGTGGTGGCGCAGGATGTGTTCGTGCACGGCGGTGGCGTGCGGGCCGCCGAGGACGATCAGGCACTCCGGGCGACGGCTCCTGATCCACTCGGCCATGGCGACCGCGGCTCGGAACGACTCGTTGTAGACGGAGAACCCGACGACGTCGAAGCGGTCGAGTCCGTAGTGCGCGGCCAGTTCGACGGCGTCGTCCTCGGAGTCCCCGAAGTCGAAGCCCGAGCTGGGGAATCCGGCTTTCTCCAGGTAGGCCATGATGTACGCCAGCCCGATGGGCTTGGACTTACGGCGGTCGGAGAAGCCGACCGAGGGGTTGACGAAGGCGATGGCCGGCCGTGTCCGGACCGGCGGTGTCTGAACCAGCGATGTCCGAACCAGCGGTGTCGGCGTGCCCATCTCACATCCCCTCCGACGCGGACGCGGACGCCGACGCCGACGCGGATACGGGCGCGGGTGCGCTGTGCAGGGCGCCGCCCTGGACGAGGCCGAGCAGGAAGTCCCGGTCCGGGGCGGGCAGGGTGTCGAGGTCCACGGGGCCGCGCAGGGCCTCGCGCCAGACGCGGGACGCGTGACGGTTGAGCTTCAGACAGGACCGTGCCGGTCCGGCGAGCGGCACGTAGACATGACCTGCCTGGTCCAAGTAGGGCAGTTCCGAGGTGATGCGCTGCATCGACGGGCTCTCCGGGGTCCGGGTCCGGCAGGGCGGGTCCCGGGGCCCCGGCGTCTCGCTCGCCGGAGCCCCGAGGGAGCGGTCAGGCGTAGATCTTGCCGAGCATCTTGGTGTAGCTGGCACCCCCGAGGCTGACGATGTCCGCCTCGGGGGTCTCGACCTCGTCGAACCCGGCGATCTCCAGTTCGTCCTGCGTGCGCTCGGTCAGCGACTTGCGGACCGGCTTGTGCTGGTTCTCCGCGCTACGGGCCATCGTCGGTCTTCCTCTCGTCCGGCCCCGGGTCGGCCCGGGGCACTCCCAGGTCGCCCCGGGAACGGGGAGACCTCGTGCGGGAGGAGCCTGCGGGGACGGGCACTTCGCGGTCAATGAGGTGTATGGCCGGTAAGTGACGTCGTGCGACGGGGCCGCGAGGAGCGTGCGGAGGGGGCGCGATCGACGCGCGGGCAGTGCTCGCACGGCAGCGGTGATCGAGCGGGGTTCCCGCCGCGCTCCGGTTACCGAAAGTCACGACGGACGCACACTGTCCGGAACTCTACGTCCCGGGAAAAACCCTTATCACCCGTATGAGGGTCATTACGGGGTCACTCGTCGTCATCGCCGATCCATGTCACTGTGTGACGCATGGCAGACGAACGCGACGAGAGCCGTGTCGGTCCTGATCCCGCCGCCGTCACGCCCGGGGAGGCGGCGGCCGCCCGGGAGCGCGCCTTCTGGGAGACCCGTCGGAGATACCACGAGCTGGACGACGACGAGGCCGGGCGTCGCGAGAAGCGCCGCCTCAGCAAGGAGTCCCGGCGGATGAACCTGGAGGTGCGCATGCACCGGTACGCCCGCAGCCACGACGAGGGCCCGGACCCGGCCGACCTACGGCTCCCGCCGCTCCCGGACGACGAGCCCTTCCGGGACGGGGACGAGCCGGCCGGACCCGGCCGGTGAACGACCGTGGGGCGGTGCCACCTCGTCCAGAGGTGGCACCGCCCCACAAGCGCCTGACGCGGGTCGGCCAGGCCCTACTTCGCCGGGTTCACCGGCTTGCGCACCGAGAGGTGCAGCTCACGCAGCCGCGTCTCGTCCAGCTCGGTGGGCGCGCCCATCATCAGGTCCTGCGCGTTGCCGTTCAGCGGGAACGCGATGGTCTCCCGGATGTTCGGCTCGTCGGCGAGGAGCATGACGATGCGGTCGACGCCGGGGGCGATGCCGCCGTGCGGAGGGGCGCCGAAGCGGAACGCGCGCAGCATGCCCGCGAACTGCTCCTCGACGGTGTCCCGGTCGTAGCCCGCGATCTCGAAGGCCTTGAGCATGATCTCCGGCTCGTGGTTCCGGATGGCGCCGGAGGACAGCTCGACACCGTTGCAGACGATGTCGTACTGCCAGCCCAGGATGTCCAGCGGGTCCTGGGTCTCCAGGGCCTCCAGACCGCCCTGCGGCATCGAGAACGGGTTGTGCGAGAAGTCGATCTTCCCGGTCTCCTCGTCCTTCTCGTACATCGGGAAGTCGACGATCCAGCAGAAGCGGAAGACGCCCTCTTCGAAGTGCCCGGCGCGCTTGGCGGTCTCGACGCGTACCGCGCCCATGATCTTGGAGACCTCGTCGAACTCGCCCGCGCCGAAGAACACCGCGTGGCCGGCCGCGAGCGACAGACGCTTCGTCAGCTCGGCGACGTTCTCCTCGGTGAGGAACTTGGCGATCGGGCCCGTCAGCGAGCCGTCCTCGGCCACCCGCACCCAGGCGAGGCCCTTCGCGCCCTGCGAGACCGCGTAGTCACCGAGCTGGTCGAAGAACTTGCGGGACTGCGCGGCCACGTCCGGCACCGGCAGGGCGCGTACGTGCTTGCCCGCGAAGGCCTTGAACTCCGAGCCCTCGAAGACGTCGGTGATGTCGACGAGCTCCAGCTGGGCCCGCAGGTCCGGCTTGTCGGAGCCGTACTTCAGCATCGACTCGCGGAACGGGATCCGCGGGAAGGGGGAGGTGACGTTCCGGCCGTTGCCGAACTCCTCGAACAGCTCGGTCATGAGCTTCTCGATCGGCTGGAAGACGTCCTCCTGCTCGACGAAGGACATCTCCACGTCGAGCTGGTAGAACTCGCCCGGCGAGCGGTCGGCGCGGGCGTCCTCGTCACGGAAACAGGGCGCGATCTGGAAGTACCGGTCGAAGCCCGAGATCATCAGCAGCTGCTTGAACTGCTGAGGGGCCTGCGGCAGCGCGTAGAAACGGCCCGGGTTCAGCCGGGACGGGACGACGAAGTCGCGCGCGCCCTCGGGGGAGGTGGCGCTGAGGATCGGCGTCGCCATCTCGTTGAAGCCCAGCGTCGTCATCTTGTGCCGGATGGCGGAGATGACCGACGTGCGCAGCAGGATGTTGCGGTGCATGCGCTCGCGGCGCAGGTCGAGGAAGCGGTACTCAAGACGCCGCTCCTCGTTCACCCCGTCCTCGGTGTTGATCGTGAAGGGCAGCGGGGCGGCGGCGCCGAGCAGCTCGACCTCGCTCACCTCGACCTCGATCTCACCGGTCGGCAGCTCCGGGTTCACGTTCTCCGTGCCACGGGAGACGACCTTGCCGTCGACCCGGACCGTGGACTCCTTGGAGACCTTGTCGAGGGCCTCGTACGCGGGGGTGCCGGGGCGGGCGACGAGCTGCGTGATGCCGTAGTGGTCCCGCAGATCGATGAAGAGGATGCCGCCCAGGTCTCGCCGATTGTGCAGCCAGCCGCTCAGCCGGACGTCGCTGCCGACGTCAGAGGCGCGGAGCTCGCCGCAGGTGTGGGACCTGTACCGATGCATCGTCGTTCATCCAGTCTTCGCGGTCGGGGACATGTTTCACGTGAAACACGTGCAAGGGTACCGGCCGCCCCGTGATCGCCGTCCGCAATAGTTCGCAGGGCCGCAGTGGCACCCTTCGTTCACCTGTTCATACAGTGGGTCAATGCGCACAGGTGATCCCCTTCCGTCCGTGGGGGATGTCCTCGTCACCCTCGCCACCGGCTTGTGGAGGTGGGACGACGCCGCCGGGAAGGTCACCCTCGACGCCGAGGCCTCCCGGCTTCTCGGCCTGCTCTCCCAGCCGACCGTGCTGACGGAGGCAGGTGTACGGGCCCGGTTCCATCCCGTCGACTGGAACGAGGTCAACGGCGTCGTCCAGCTCGCCGCCGCCGAGGGGACACTTGCCGAGCTGCGCCTGCGGGTCATGGACGACCAGGGCCGCGTACTGCGGACCGTACGCAGCCGTTCCAAGCCGTCGATCGACCCGAACACCGGGGCGTACCAGCTGATCGGCACCCTCCAGGAGGTCACCGAGCCGCCGCCGGGCGCCGCGGCGCGCTCGCCCGTGACCGGTGACTGGCGGCGCTCGCGCGAGGCGTTCCTGCTGGACGCCGGGCGGGCGCTGGCCGAAGCACGAAACACGGAGGAGGTGCTGCGGGTCGCGGGCGGTCTGTCGATGCCCGGGTTCTCGCCGGACGGACTCGCGGTCTTCGGCGCGGAGGCCGACCGGCTCACCGTCATCGGCCACTTCGGGCAGCAGCCGGGCGACGAGGAGCCGTTCTCGCACATGCCGCTGGAGACGGACTATCCGGCCGCGGAGGTCGTCCGCACCGGTCGCGCGGTCTATCTGTCCTCCCCGGACGACTACCGCGGCCGTTTTCCGGCCGCCTGGCCGCTCGCCGAGGGCTTCGGCCGGGAGTCCTGGGCGTTTCTGCCGCTCACGGTGGCGGGGCGCACGATGGGCGCGTGGATGGCGGCCTTCACGTATCCGGTCACCTTCACGCCCGACGAGCGGTCCGTGCTGACGACGGTGGCGCGGATGCTGGCGCAGGCCCTCTCGCGGGCCGGGGTCGCCGAGTCCGAGCGGGAGCTCACCGACGGCCTCCAGCGCTCGATGCTGCCCACCCTGGGACCGAAGATCCCCGGCATGAGCGTCGCCGCCCGGTACGTGCCCACGGGCGGCGGGCTCCAGGTGGGCGGCGACTGGTACGACATGATCCCGCTGCCCGGCGGCACCTCGCGGACCAGCCCCGGAGGCGGCCGCTTCGCGCTGGTCATCGGCGACGTCCAGGGCCACGACGTACGCGCGGCGGGACTGATGGGCCAGCTGCGGATCGCGCTGCGGGCGTACGCCTCGGAGGGACACCGCCCGGACGCGGTCCTCTCCCGCGCCTCACGCTTCCTGTACGGGATCACCTCCGACGACGACATCGCGGACCTGCGCTTCGCGACCTGCCTGTACGTGGAGGTGGACCCGGAGAGCGGTGTGCTGGAGATAGCCAGGGCCGGGCATCCGGACCCGGCGATACGCATGGCGGACGGGACCGTGCTGACCCGGCCCACCGCGGGCGGGCTGCCGCTGGGCATCGACCCGGACGCCGACTATCCGACGACGCGGCTCGTGCTGGAGCCCGGCGAGACGATGCTGATCTGCACGGACGGGCTGATCGAGACCGGCGGCCATGACCTGGAGACCGGCTGGCTCAGGATCCGCAAGATCCTGGAGAGCCACGACGGTGACATGGAGGCGCTCGCCGACGCGCTGGTCAGGGCCGTGCACGGGCCTTCCTCGCATCACACGACGGGCCCGCTGGCGGACCGCCGCGAGGACGACATCGCGGTGCTGCTGCTGTGCCGGGCGGGGGAGGAGGGCTGCGATCCGGACACCGTGCCGACCGTGCGGGCGGCCGTACGGCGCACCATGCTGACCATCGCGCAGGCCGAGCCCCAGAAGGTCGCGCTGGCACGGCAGCAGCTGCGGGAGTTCCTGCACGACTGGCCCTCCGTCGACCAGGTCGACTCGGCGGTCCTGCTGGTCTCCGAGATGGTCACGAACGTGCTCGTCCACACGGACGCGGACGCGCTGCTCGTCGCCGAGATGACCGGTGCGGCGGGCACCCGCCGGATACGCATCCAGGTGACGGACGGCAGCGACGACCTCCCCCACCGGCGCCACCCGGGCGAGCTGGCGTCGTCGGGCCGGGGCCTGGTCCTCACCGAACTGCTCGCCGACGCGTGGGGCGTCGACCCGCGGGGCGAGGGCAAGAGCATCTGGTTCGAGCTGTACGAGGACGGGCCCGGGGCCGGCGTGGAGACGAGCGGTGCATGACGAGAGGGGCCCCGTCCGGTTCGCGGACGGGGCCCCTCTCGTTCTACGCCGCTCGGTGAGCCCTAGAGCCCGCCCTCCGACATGCCGTGCACGGCCGGGACCGTGCCCAGGCGGCCCTTCTGGAAGTCCTCGAAGGCCTGCTGGAGCTCGTCACGGGTGTTCATCACGAACGGGCCGTAGTGGGCCATCGGCTCACGGATCGGCCGGCCGCCCAGGATGACGACCTCCAGGTCAGGAGTGTTCGCGTCCTGCTTCTCGTCCGCGCGGATCGTGAGCGAGGAACCCTCGCCGAAGACGGTCGTCTGGCCGGTGTGGACCGGACGACGGTCCGCTCCGACACTGCCGCGGCCGGCCATCACGTACGCGAGGGCGTTGAAGTCCTCGCGCCACGGGAGGGTCAGCTCGGCACCGGGCGCCACGGTCGCGTGGACCATGGTGATCGGCGTGTGCGTGATGCCGGGGCCCTCGTGGCCGTCCAGCTCACCGGCGATGACCCGCAGGAGCGCGCCGCCGTCGGCGGTGCTGAGCAGCTGGACCGAGCCACCGCGGATGTCCTGGTAGCGCGGCGCCATCATCTTGTCCTTGGCCGGCAGGTTCACCCACAGCTGGAGCCCGTGGAAGAGGCCGCCCGACACGACGAGCGACTCCGGCGGGGCCTCGATGTGCAGCAGGCCCGAGCCCGCCGTCATCCACTGGGTGTCGCCGTTGGTGATCGTGCCGCCGCCACCGTTGGAGTCCTGGTGGTCGAAGACGCCGTCGATGATGTAGGTCACGGTCTCGAAGCCGCGGTGGGGGTGCCAGGGGGTGCCCTTCGGCTCTCCCGGCGCGTACTCCACCTCACCCATCTGGTCCATCATGATGAACGGGTCCAGATGGCGGTAGTTGATCCCGGCGAACGCGCGTCGAACCGGGAAGCCCTCACCCTCGAAACCGCTCGGTGCGGTGGTCACGGTGAGCACGGGACGGGCGACGGCCTCTGCCGATGCCGCCACACGGGGCAGGGTCAGCGGGTTCTCGACGGTCACTGCAGGCATGTCGGTACCTCCTTGCGCTCGGAGTTTAGTTGAACGTAGAACTTCTTGCCACCCGCAACACGAAGCGCTCGGAGGGAATTCCCTCCGAGCGCCAAGGGGTGATGACGGGTGCGCTGTCGACTGCGGGCCGGTGCGGGCCGTTCGCGCAGTCCCCCGCGCCCCTGAGGGGTGGGGGTTGCGGAGCGTGCGAGCCCGCGGGTGCGTCGTGGTGGCTCGCGCAGTTCCCCGCGCCCCTGCAGGCAAAAGCTGGGGCGCAGCCCCGCTTTTGAGGGGCGCGGGGGACTGCGCGAACGGCCCCCACCGGCCCGCGGCGGACAACGCACCCGGCGCCACCCGGACAGGGCAGGGCCCGAGAGGCCTCAGCCGTACATGCGGCGCATCGCGAAGTCCACCATCTGCTCGACCGCCTTCGCGTCGAAGACGATGCGGTGCTCGCCCTCCATGTCCAGGACGAAGCCGTAGCCCGTGGGCAGCAGGTCGATCACCTCGGCTCCGGTGATCACGAAGTACTTGGACTCCTTGCCGGCGTACCGGCGCAGCTCCTTGAGCGAGGTGAACATCGGGATCACGGGCTGCTGCGTGTTGTGCAGCGCCAGGAAGCCGGGATTGTCGCCGCGCGGGCAGTAGACCTTGGACGTGGCGAAGACCTGCTGGAAGTCCTCGGGGGTCAGCGACCCCGTGGTGAACGCGCGCACCGCGTCCGCGAGCGACGGCGGCGACGGCTCCGGGTAGAGCGGCGGCTGCTGGCCGTACCCGCCGACCCCGCCGACCCCACCGGGCATCTGCTGCTGCGGCGGCGGCTGGGACTGCGCGTACTGCTGCTGCCCCGGTCCCACGTTCTGGTCGTAGCCGTACATGGGGGCAAGAGTACCGACGGCACGGGGGCCCAAGGTCGCCACTGGCGGATTTCCTCGAACAGGTGGCGGGCCCGTCGGGTCGCAGCCGAATGTAGACCCTGCTCACACTTGGGCAAACAGGGGTTGCTTCTTATTACCGACGGGTAGCATCATCGTAGCTACTAGTTGGTACGTGAACCAGATGCGCACCAGACTCGCACCACGTAGCCCGAACCAGGTACGAGGAATCACCACCTCCCCGATCCCTTAACGGAGCCGTCGCCATGGGGCACTACAAGTCGAATCTCCGCGACATCGAGTTCAACCTCTTCGAGGTGCTCGGGCGCGACAAGCTGTACGGCACCGGCCCGTTCGCGGAGATGGACACCGAGACCGCCAAGAGCATCCTCGAAGAACTGACCCGCCTCTCCGAGAACGAGCTGGCGGAGTCCTTCGCGGACGCCGACCGCAACCCGCCGGTCTTCGACCCGGAGACCAACACGGCGCCCGTACCGGCGTCCTTCAAGAAGTCCTACAAGGCCTTCATGGACGCCGAGTACTGGCGGCTCGGCCTGCCCGAGGAGATCGGCGGCACCACCGCGCCCCGCTCCCTGATCTGGGCGTACGCGGAGCTGATCCTCGGCGCGAACCCCGCGGTCTGGATGTACTGCTCGGGCCCCGCCTTCGCGGGCATCCTCTTCGAAGAGGGCAACGAGGTCCAGAAGCACATCGCGAAGATCGCCGTCGACAAGCACTGGGGCTCCACCATGGTGCTCACCGAGCCGGACGCCGGCTCGGACGTCGGCGCCGGCCGCACCAAGGCGGTCCAGCAGGAGGACGGCTCCTGGCACATCGAGGGCGTCAAGCGCTTCATCACGTCCGGTGAGCACGACATGGAGGAGAACATCCTCCACTACGTCCTCGCCCGGCCGGAGGGCGCCGGACCCGGCACCAAGGGCCTGTCCCTCTTCCTCGTACCGAAGTACGAGTTCGACTTCGAGACCGGCGAACTGGGCGAGCGCAACGGCGTGTACGCCACGAACGTCGAGCACAAGATGGGCCTCAAGGCCTCCAACACCTGCGAGATGACGTTCGGCGACCGCCACCCCGCCAAGGGCTGGCTCATCGGCGACAAGCACGACGGCATCCGCCAGATGTTCCGCATCATCGAGTTCGCCCGCATGATGGTCGGCACGAAGGCGATCTCCACGCTCTCCACGGGCTACCTGAACGCGCTGGAGTACGCCAAGGAGCGCGTCCAGGGCCCCGACCTCGCGCAGTTCATGGACAAGACCGCGCCCAAGGTCACCATCACGCACCACCCGGACGTGCGCCGCTCGCTCATGACGCAGAAGGCGTACGCGGAGGGCATGCGCGCGCTGGTGCTGCACACCGCCGCGATCCAGGACGAGATCCAGGTCAAGGAGGCCGAGGGCGAGGACGCCGGCGCCCTCGAAGCGCTCAACGACCTGCTCCTGCCCATCGTGAAGGGCTACGGCTCCGAGAAGGGCTACGAGCAGCTCGCCCAGTCGCTGCAGACCTTCGGCGGCTCCGGGTTCCTCCAGGAGTACCCGATCGAGCAGTACATCCGCGACGCGAAGATCGACACGCTGTACGAGGGCACGACCGCGATCCAGGGCCAGGACTTCTTCTTCCGGAAGATCGTCCGCAACCAGGGCGCGGCGCTGAACTCGCTCGCCGAGGACATCAAGAAGTTCCTGGCGCTCGGCACGGGCGGCGAGGAGCTGTCCGGCGCCCGTGAGCACCTCGCCAAGGCGGCCGTCGAGCTGGAGGCCATCGTCGGCCTGATGCTCACGGACCTCGCGGCGACCGAGCAGGACGTCAAGAACATCTACAAGGTCGGGCTGAACACCACCCGCCTGCTGATGGCCTCCGGTGACGTCGTCGTCGGCTACCTGCTCCTGAAGGGGGCGGCCGTCGCCGCCGAGAAGCTGGAGACGGCCTCGGCGAAGGACCGGGCGTTCTACACCGGCAAGATCGCGGCGGCCAATTTCTTCGCCGCGAACGTCCTCCCGGGCGTCACGGGCGCGCGCAAGCTCGCCGAGGCGGTCGAACTGGACCTGATGGACCTGGACGAGGCGGCGTTCTGACCGGGGCCACGGCCTGAGGAGGGACGGCGGGGCGCAGCCCCCGCCTTCCTTCTTCAGGGGCGCGGGGAACTGCGCGACCAGCCACACACGACCCGCACCCGAACACACAGCCCACACGGGGCAGGGGCGCAGCCCCGCCCTCCAGGGGCGCGGGGAACTGCGCGGCCGACCCCCACCGGCCCGCACGCGACAACGCACCCCCACCCCTTCCCGGCCGGAGGGCCCGTTCCCATCCCCGGGAACGGGCCTTCGTCCGTCGTTAAGGTGAACCCATGCGCACACCCCCCCGCTTCGACCGCGGACACACCGACGACCTCATGTCCTTCCTGGCGGCGAGCCCGTCCCCGTACCACGCGGTGGCGAACGCCGCCGAGCGGTTGGAGAAGGCCGGCTTCCGCCAGGTCGCGGAGACCGACGCGTGGGACGGGACCACCGGCGGGAAGTACGTGCTGCGCGGCGGCGCGATCGTGGCCTGGTACGTGCCGGAGGGCGCCGAGCCCCACACCCCCTTCCGCATCGTCGGGGCGCACACCGACTCCCCCAACCTGCGGGTGAAGCCGCGCCCCGACAACGGCGGGCACGGCTGGAGACAGGTCGCGGTCGAGGTCTACGGCGGCCCCCTGCTCAACTCCTGGCTGGACCGCGACCTCGGACTGGCCGGCCGGCTCTCGCTGCGGGACGGTTCGACACGGCTCGTGAACGTCGACCGCGCGCTGCTGCGGGTGCCGCAGCTCGCCATCCACCTGGACCGTTCCGTCACCGCCGAGGGCCTCAAGCTCGACAAGCAGCGGCATCTGCAGCCCGTCTGGGGCCTCGGCGACGACGTGCGCGACGGCGATCTGATCCGCTTCCTGGAGGAGGAGGCCGGCATCGCCGAGGGCGAGACCATCGGCTGGGACCTGATGGTCCACTCGATCGAACCGCCCGCCTACCTGGGCCGCGACAAGGACCTCGTCGCGGGCCCGCGCATGGACAACCTGCTGTCCGTGCACGCCGGTACGGCGGCGCTGGCGGCGGTGGCCACCTCCGAGGAGGCCCTGCCGTACATCCCGGTCCTCGCGGCGTTCGACCACGAGGAGAACGGCTCGCAGTCCGACACGGGCGCGGACGGCCCGCTGCTCGGCGGCGTGCTGGAACGTTCGGTCTTCTCACGCGGAGGGTCGTACGAGGACCGGGCGCGCGCGTTCGCGGGCACCGTCTGTCTCTCCTCCGACACGGGTCACGCCGTGCACCCGAACTACGCGGAGCGGCACGACCCGACGCACCACCCGCGCGCGGGCAAGGGCCCGATCCTCAAGGTGAACGTCAACAACCGCTACGCCACGGACGGTTCGGGCCGCGCGGTCTTCGCCACCGCCTGCGACAAGGCCGGGGTGCCCTTCCAGACCTTCGTCTCCAACAACTCCATGCCCTGCGGCACGACCATCGGCCCCATCACCGCGGCCCGCCACGGCATCAAGACGGTCGACATCGGCGTGGCCATCCTGTCGATGCACAGCGCCCGCGAACTGTGCGGCGCGGACGACCCGTTCCTGCTGGCTAATGCGTTGGTGGCGTTTCTGGAGGGCTAGAGCGTTTCACGTGAAACCTTCCGGGACCCCCAACTGGCAGGCCCCGTACAGCGAATGGGTCCACGTGCCGCTTCCCGGCGAGTCGTCCGCCCCTGCATGGAGGGTCCGGTTCCGGGTACCCGCACTGGGCCCGGGGCCGAACGGTCTCCGGGCCCGGCACGAGACCGTGCGCAACAGGAGGCGACATCCATGGGCCTGGGCGGATGCATCATTCTGATCGCCGCAGGGGCGATCCTCACTTTCGCGACCGACTGGGACATGCAGGGGGTCAACCTCGACCTGGTCGGCGTCATCTTCATGATCGTCGGCCTGATCGGTGTGGCGACCTTCAGCAGCATCGCCAGGCGTCGGCGGGCCGTGATAGCACCCCCGACCACGACGGTGGTCGACGACCAGCGCCACCACAACCACAGCGGCTACAGCGACGGTTACGGCGGCTGACCGGCGTACGCGCCACCTGATACCGGTCACCTGAGGTGACTCAGGTCGCCGCGGTATGTCCGGGTCGGGGCGGTGGGCCGATCGGTTCCGGCTCCCGCTCCCGATCCCACCGTCGCCCGGTCATGGTGCCGTCGGACGCGGTACGGACAGGTCGAACCAGACCGCCTTGCCCTCCGGGTGGGTCTGCCCGCCGTACGGGATGTCCGGACCGTGGCCCCAGCGGCCCTCCGTGAGGCTGTCCACCAGGTAGAGGCCCCGGCCACCGCCCCGCTCCCACGTCTCGGCCGACAGTTCTCTTATCACCGGCGGGTTCTCGTCCCCGTCGTACACCACCACGCGCACCTTCCCCTCCTCCACGGCCAGCCACAGCACGGTGCCGTCACTTTTGGCGTGCACGCAAGCGTTGGTGACGAGTTCGGAGGTACAGAGGATCGCGTCGTCCACGAGGCCGCGGTCCAGCTCCAGGACGCGCAGGACGGTGGCGACGAACTCGCGGGCGATGTGGGGGGAGGTGTCGCGAGGTGGGCAGATGAGGGTGTACGAGGGCATGGGGCATCGACTCCGGTGAGGGATGAGGAGTTCACGCAAGCCCGGCCGCGCTGCTGTCCGGCGCCCCGGGGTCGACCGGATCGATACGCCACACGGTGCCGAATTCATCGACGCACCAGCCCAGTTGCGTCGGTATCGGACCAAACTCGAACGCGTTGACAGCGTGGCGCTCACGGAGCACGCTTCCCTCGGCCTCATCCGCTGCATCGCCCAAGAACTTTGAAAGGTCTCCGGTGTCTCAGATACTCCGCTGGCAGAAGTCCTCGTACTCCGCAGGCGACGTGGACAACGACTGCCTGGAGATAGCAGCCACCCCCGCGACCACCCTCCACCTCCGCGAGAGCGACACCCCGACGGCCGTCCTCTCACCCACCCCCACCGCACTCAACGCCCGGCTCACGGCGGTGAAACGTCGGTGACGGCTCAGCGCAGCGCGTGGCCCGTCGTCTCGTCCACATGGTCCGGTACCTCGTCGTGGCGGTCCCCGACCGTGGACGTGCCGGTCGGTTCGAGGAGAAGGATCTCGGTCGGTACGGAGGCGTACGGCTTGTGCTCCGTGCCGCGCGGGACCGTGAAGACACTGCCCCTGGGCAGGACGACCGTGCGCTCGCCGGCCGCCTCGCGCAGCGCGATGTGCAGTTCGCCGTCCAGGACCAGGAAGAACTCGTCGGTGTGGTCGTGGACGTGCCAGAGGTGTTCACCCTCGACCTTGGCCACGCGGACGTCGTAGTCGTTGACGGCGGCGACGATGCGAGGACTCCACCGCTCGGTGAACGAGGCCAGGGCGGCGGACAGGGCGACAGGTTCCGTGGGTGCGCTCATACCGTCATCGTCGGCGATGGCGCACGGCTCGGACGAGTGCTAGAAATCGCACATGCCGCATGGATCCTCGCACCGCGTGGCCGTGATCGTCGACGAGGGCACCAACCCCTTCGAGGTCGGGGTCGCGACCGAGCTGTTCGGACTGCCCCGCCCCGAACTCGGCCTCCCGGACCCGTTGTACGAGCTGACCCTGTGCACGCCCACCCCCGGCATCCGCATGAACCACGGCTTCTTCACGCTGAGCGGAGTGCCCGGACTCGAAGCGGTGGACAGCGCGGACACCCTGATAGTCCCCGGCCGCCCCGACAACGTCGTCCCGCGCGGGGAGGCCGTCCTCGACGCCGTCCGGCGCACCCACGCGCGGGGCGCCCGCGTCGTGAGCCTGTGCACCGGGAGTTTCGCGCTCGCCGAGGCCGGAATCCTGGACGGGCGCCGGGCCACCACGCACTGGCGCTGGGCCGACCTCTTCCGTGAGCTGCACCCGAAGGTCCTCCTGGAGCCGGACGTCCTGTTCGTGGACGAGGGAGACGTACTGACCGCGGCGGGCAGCGCGGCGGCCCTCGACCTCGGGCTGTACATCGTCCGGCGCGACCACGGCGCCGAGATCGCGAACGCCGTGTCCCGGCGGCTCGTCTTCGCCGCCCACCGCGACGGCGGACAGCGGCAGTTCATCGAACGACCGCTCCCCGACGTCCCGGACGAATCCCTGGCGCCGCTGCTCGCCTGGGCCGCGGAACGGATCGGCGAACCCCTCGCCGTCCCGGACCTCGCGGCGCACGCGGCGGTCAGCCCGGCCACGCTGCACCGCCGTTTCCGCGCCCAGCTCGGTACGACCCCGCTGGCCTGGCTGACCGCCGAGCGGGTGGCGCTGGCCTGCCGGCTCATCGAACGCGGCGAGGAACGGCTCGACGTCGTGGCGCAGCGCAGCGGCCTCGGCACCGCCGCCAACCTGCGGGCCCGGCTGCGGCGCGAGATGGGACTCAGTCCGTCGGCCTACCGCCGGCGTTTCGGCCCCGCTGCCGGGGAAGCGCTAAAAGCATGAGATTCCTCGTACGCGACCGGCTCCTGGGCTTCGGTGACGACTACTGGATCGAGGACGAGCAGGGCCGCAAGGCCTTCCTCGTCGACGGCAAGGCGATGCGTCTGCGGGACACCTTCGAGCTGAAGGACCGGCAGGGGCGCGTGCTGATCGACATCCACAAGAAGATGCTCGCGCTGCGGGACACGATGGTCGTCGAGCGGGACGGCGAGCCGCTGGCGACCATCCGGCGCAAACGGCTGTCGCTGCTGCGCAACCACTATCGCGTCACGCTCGCGGACGGTACCGAGCTCGACGTCAGCGGCAAGATCCTGGACCGGGAGTTCGTCGTCGAGTACGACGGCGAACTGCTCGCCCTCATCTCGCGCCGCTGGCTGCGGGTGCGGGAGACGTACGGCGTGGAGGTCGTACGGGACGACGCGGATCCGGCGCTGCTGATCGCGGTGGCGGTATGCGTGATCCACCTGGCGGAGGCCGAGTCGGACTGACGCCGGGTTTTCCTCGCCCCCGCCGCCCCTACCCGTCCCGTCACTGACTTGGGGGCCAGCCCCCGAACCCCCGCTCCTCAAACGCCGGAGAGGCTGAAAACGATTCAGCCCGTCCGGCGTTTGAGGACGAGCGCGAAGCGCGATACGGGGGGCAAGGGGGCGCAGCCCCCATACGTGGACGGGAACGGGTAGGGGCGGCGGGGGCGAAAAAGGCCCCGCCCACCTCACCGTCGCGGCACCGCAACCCCCAGCAACCGATCCTTCAGCGCGGGAAACTGCTCCCGCGTCACCCCCACCCGCGCGGGATCGAAGTCCACCACGAGAACCTCCTCCCCGGCCCCCGCCTCGGCGAGAACCTCCCCCCAGGGATCGACCACGATCGAGTACCCGGCCTGCGGCACCCCCGCATGCACCCCCGCGGTCCCACAGGCAAGCACGTACGCCTGATCTTCGACGGCCCGCGCCTGCGCCAGCAGCGTCCAGTGCGAGCGCCGCCGCTCGGGCCACCCCGCGGAGACGACGAGCGTCTCGGCCCCGGCGTCGACGAGCCCCCGGAAGAGCTCGGGGAAGCGGAGGTCGTAACAGGTCGCCAGCCCGACCGTGGTGTCCGGCAGCCGCACGGTGACCAGCTCGGACCCGGCACCCATCAGCACGGCCTCGCCCTTGTCGAAGCCGAAACGATGGATCTTGCGATACGTGGCGACGAGATCACCGGAGGGCGAGAAGACGAGCGAGGTGTTGTACAGCCCTCCACCCTCACCTGTCACCCGTTCGGGAATCGACCCCGCGTGCAACCACACACCCGCGTCGCTCGCCGCCTTGGCCATCACTTCGTACGTGGGCCCTTCGAGCGGCTCGGCCTCGGTGTCGAACGACTCGTAGGCGAAGGCGCCGGTCGTCCAGAGTTCGGGCAGGATGACCAGGTCGGACGCGGTCTGCTGCCGTACGAGCGAGGCGACACGCTGTCTGCGGGCGTCGACCGATTCGGTCTCGTCCACGGCGATCTGGAGGAGAGAGGCGCGCACACTACCACCGTCCTGGCATTCGAGGCTTTGATACGGGCCTACGATCGTCACACGAAAGCACTGCCGGGGTGCCTCACAGCAGCGTAACTTAGCGTCCCAAGACACCCGCAGCCTGTGTTCTGCCCGCGCCCAACCGCCCGAGGGGTCCCGTTCCGTGAGTCTGCATCCCAGCCTTCAGTCCTACGCCGACGCCTGGACGCACTCCATCGACGCGATATCCGATCTCGTGTCGCCGCTGGTGGAGGGTGAATGGAATCGGCGGACTCCATGCCCTGGCTGGTCGGTGCGCGACATCGTCTCCCATGTGATCGGCCTCGACTGCGAGGCGCTGGGCGACCCCAGGCCGATCCACACGCTCCCCCGCGACCTGTACCACGTGACGAACGAGCACCAGCGGTACATGGAGATGCAGGTCGACGTCCGCCGTCACCACACCGCTCCGGAGATGACCTCCGAGCTGGAGTACACGATCATCCGCCGCAACCGTCAGCTGCGTAACGAGTCGCGCCAGCCCGACGCGCTGGTCCGCGGCCCGCTCGGCACCGAGGTCACCCTCGAAGAGTCCATGCGCAACCGGGCGTTCGACCTCTGGGTGCACGAACAGGACCTGCGCACCACCCTCGGCAGGCCGGGCAACCTCGACTCCCCGGGTGCGTTCATCGCCCGCGACGTCCTGCTCAGCAGGCTCCCCAAGGTCGTCGCCAAGGACGCGGGCGCACCGGCGAACTCGGCGATCGTCTTCGACGTCCACGGCCCCGTCGAGTTCCTGCGCACGGTCCGCGTCGACGCCGACGGTGTCGGCTCGATAGACGGTTCCCCCTCCCTCGGCCCGGCCGCCACCCTCGCCCTCGACTGGGAGACCTACTTCCGCCTGGCCTGCGGCCGGGTCACCCCGGAAGCGGTCGCGGACCGCCTGAAAACAGAGGGCGACCCGGACCTGACGGCAGCGATCCTCCACAACTTCACGGTCACGCCGTAGCTGCTGCTTCTCAGCCCGTCCGGCGTTTGAGGACGAGCGCGAAGCGCGATACGGGGGCAAGGGGGCGCAGCCCCCATACGTGGACGGGAACGGGTAGGGGCGGCGGGGGCGAAAAAAGCCCCCGCACACCCACCCCCACCCCTACGCCGGCACGTGCACCGTCTCCACCCGACTCGCCACCAACCGCTCCCGCTCCCTCCGAGCCGCAAGCTTCCGCAACCGAAGAATCTGACTCAACCCGAGCGCCTGCAGCACGAACACCGCGGAGAACGCAACGGTGTAGCTCTCCCCGGTGGCGTCCAGCAGCACCCCCACCGCGAACAACGTCGTCATGGACGCGATGAACCCACCCATGTTGGTGATGCCGGAGGCGGTCCCCTGCCGCTCGGGCGGATTCGCCGGCCGCGCGAAGTCGAACCCGATCATCGAAGCGGGCCCGCACGCGCCGAGCACCACGCACAGCACGACCAGCAGCCACATCGGCGCGTGATCGGCGGGGTACGCGAGCGTGGCGGCCCACACGGTCGCCGTGGCCAGGACCGTGCCGAGCGCCAGCGGCAGCCGCGCCGCATGGTGCCGGGCGACGATCTGCCCGTACACCAGGCCTATGAGCATGTTGGAGAGCACGACGAGGGTGAGGAGTTCGCCGGCCGTCGCGCGGGACAGGCCCTGGGCCTCGACGAGGAACGGCAGTCCCCACAGCAGCAGGAACACCATCGCCGGGAACTGGGTCGTGAAGTGCACCCACAGTCCGAGCCGGGTGCCGGGCTCCCGCCAGGACGCGGCGATCTGACGGCGTACGTAGGCGGCCCCCCGGTGCGGGAACGGCTCCGGCTCGTGTCCCTCGGGGTGGTCCTTCAGGAACGCCAGCATCAGCACGAGGACGACGACACCGGCGACCGAGCTGCCCGCGAACGCGGCCGTCCAGCCGACTCCGTGCAGCAGCCTGGCCAGTACGAGCGTCGAGACGAGGTTGCCCGCCATGCCCACCAGACCGGCGAGCTGCGCGACCATCGGGCCGCGCCGGGCCGGGAACCAGCGCGAGCCGAGCCGCAGCACGCTGATGAACGTCATCGCGTCACCGCACCCGAGCAGCGCGCGCGAGGCCAGCGCCGTTCCGTACGTCGGTGAGAACGCGAAGCCCAGCTGTCCGATCGTGAACAGCACGACGCCGAGGGTCAGCACCTTCTTCGTGCCCAGCCGGTCGACCATCAGGCCGACGGGTATCTGCATGCCCGCGTAGACGAGGAGCTGGAGGATCGAGAAGGTGGAGAGCGCGGAGGCGTTGACGTGGAAGCGGTCGGCGGCGTCGAGGCCGGCGACCCCCAGCGACGTACGGAAGATGACCGCGACGAAGTAGACGGAGACGCCGACGGACCAGACCGTGACGGCGCGACGGCCGCCGGGCGGGTCGCCGGGCAGTGTCAGGGATGACGACGAGGACGAGCTCATCGGACGTCACCCCGGGCGAGGTTGGAGAACCAGCTGACGTGGCGGTGCACCAGGTCGACCGCCGCCTCGGCGTCGCCGGAGCGCAGCGCGTCGAGGATCTCCTGGTGCTCGGTGAGCGTCTTGGTGATCCGGTCGGGGTGGGCGTGCATCACGGCGACGCCCATCCTCAGCTGCCGGTCGCGCAGTTGGTCGTAGAGGCGGGAGAGGATCTCGTTGCCCCCGCTGCGGACGATCTCGGCGTGGAAGCAGCGGTCGGTGACGGCGGCTCCGGCCAGATCACCGGCGGCGGCCTGGTCCTGCTGCTTCGCGAGGAGTTCGGTCAGGCGCTCGATCAGCAGGGGCGAGGCCGGCACCGCCTTGCGGATGGCGTGCGCCTCGACGAGCTGCCGGGTCTCCACCACGTCCGCGATCTCCTGCGCGGAGACGGGCAGGACGAGGGCTCCCTTTTTCGGGTAGAGCCGGATCAACCCTTCGACTTCCAGTTTGAGCAGCGCCTCGCGCACCGGCGTCCGCGAGACACCGACGGCGTCGGCCAGCTCGCCCTCGGTGAGCAGGGTCCCGCCCTCGTACCGACGCTCCAGTACAGCTTGTTTGACGTGCGCGTATACGCGTTCGGCGGCGGGCGGCGACTTCACGACGGGGGACGGGGCGGAAGGCATGCGCACAGCATAGATACAACACGTACGCATCGTCTCGGACGGTCCAGGATATGGACGAGGTAAAAAGGGGCACCCCGCTTCAGGAACTGCACATCCTTTTGTGCTACTCGTGTGTCTGAAGAGAAGGCGCCACCGGCAACTGGGCGCTCTCTTGAGGCATTTGACACCACTTCGGTGTTTACAACGTAATCGGGGTAATCGACTTGATAACTGCCATTAAGGGTATGCGCGTCCGCAGAGCTGCCGCAGTGGTCTTCACCACCGGAGCCGTGCTCGCGACCGGTGCCCTCGGCACGGCGCCCGCGCAGGCCCTCACGAAGCCCACGATCGCCGCCAAGGGCGGCTTCGTGATGAACAACGGTACGGGCACGTCGCTCTACACCAAGGCTGCGGACACCCGCCGCTCCACCGGCTCCACCACGAAGATCATGACCGCCAAGGTCGTGCTGTCCCAGCCGAACCTCAACCTGGACGCCAAGGTCACCATCCAGAAGGCGTACAGCGACTACATCGTCGCCAACACGGCCTCCTCGGCCCGTCTGATCGTCGGCGACAAGGTCACCGTCCGCCAGCTGCTGTACGGCCTGATGCTGCCGTCCGGTTGCGACGCCGCGTACGCCCTCGCCGACAAGTTCGGTTCCGGCTCGACGCGGGCCGCCCGGGTGAAGTCGTTCATCGGCAAGATGAACAAGCAGGCCAAGGACCTCGGCCTGACGAACACCAAGTTCGACTCGTTCGACGGCATCGGCAACGGCTCGAACTACTCGACGCCGCGTGACCTCACGAAGATCACCAGCAGCGCGCTGAAGAGTGCCAACTTCCGCGCGATCGTCAAGACGAAGAAGTACACGGCCAAGACCGTGACGAAGACCGGCAGCACCCGCACGATGGCGCCGTGGACCAACACCAACGGTCTGCTCAGCAGCTACTCCGGTTCGATCGGTGTGAAGACCGGTTCCGGCCCGGAGGCCAAGTACTGCCTGGTCTTCGCCGCCACGCGCAACGGCAAGACCGTCGTCGGTACGGTGCTGGCGTCCACGTCCATCTCGGCCCGTGAGTCGGACGCGAAGAAGCTCATGAACTACGGCTTCGCCAGGTAACCGGCTCAAAAGACTGCGCCGTTCCCCGCGCCCCTGAAAAGGGGCACGGGGAACGGCGCAGTCTTTTGTCCTTCAGGGGCGCGGGGAACTGCGCGACCGGCCCCCACCGGCCCGCAGAAGAACCGCTACCCCCAAGTGATCAACCGCTTCGGCCGCTCAAGAACCGCCGCCACATCCGCAAGCACCTTCGACCCCAGCTCCCCGTCGACCAGCCGATGGTCGAAGGACAGCGCGAGGGTCGTGACCTGCCGGACCCTGACCTTCCCCTTGTGCACCCACGGCTGCGGCTTGATGGACCCGACGGCGAGGATCGCCGACTCACCGGGGTTGAGGATCGGCGTACCCGTGTCGACCCCGAACACCCCGACGTTGGTGATCGTCACCGTCCCGCCCTGCATGGCCGCCGGCGACGTACGCCCCTCGCGGGCGGTGCCGACCAGCTCACCCAGCGCCTCGGCGAGCTCCGGCAGCGTCTTGGCGTGGGCGTCCTTGATGTTCGGGACGATCAGACCGCGCGGCGTGGCCGCCGCGATGCCCAGGTTCACATAGTGCTTCCGCACGATCTCCTGGTTGGCCTCGTCCCATGAGGCGTTGACGTCCGGATGGCGCTTGATGGCGACCAGCAGGGCCTTGGAGATCAGCAGCAGCGGGTTCACCCGCAGCCCCTGCATCCCGTACTCGTCGGACCGCTTGAGCTCCTCGACCAGCTTCATCGTGCGCGTCACGTCGACCGTGACGAACTCGGTGACATGCGGCGCGGTGAACGCCGAGCCGACCATCGCGGCCGCGATCGCCTTGCGGACACCCTTGACCGGGACACGGGTCTCCCGCACGCCGTCGTACGAGGCGGGCGGGGCGAGCGGGGCCGCGGCCGGAGCACCGACGGACGCCGGTGCCGTCGCGGGCGCCGCGGTGACCGCGGGTTCCTGAACGGGGGCCGGGGCGGAGGCGGGGGCCACCGCCGCGTGCACGTCCTCGCGGGTGATGATCCCGTCCGGACCGGAAGGCGTGACCGCCGCCAGATCCACCCCGAGGTCCTTGGCCAGCTTGCGCACCGGAGGCTTGGCGAGCGGACGGGCCGCGGGGGCCGTGTGTCCGTTCAGCTCCTTCTGGACCGCCTCGGCCACGGCCGCGGCTTCCGGCTGCTGGGCCGGTACACCTCTGCGGGGGCGGCGCTTGGTGGAGGCCACCGATACCCCGTACCCGACGAGAACCGGCTTGCGGCCTTCCGCCGCGGGTTCGGCCTCCGCGGGAGCCGGAGTCGCGGCCGGAGCCGCCGGGGCAGGAGCCACCGGAGCCACCGAGGCCGGAGCCTCGGCCGAAGCAGTTGAAGCAGCCGAAGCGGTTGAAGCAGCCGGAGCGGCCGAAGGAGCCGCCCCGCCGCCCACCCGCACCGCGATGATCACCTGGCCGACGTCCACCGTCGTCCCCTCGGGGAAGCGCAACTCGTGCACCACCCCGTCGTAGGGGATCGGCAGCTCGACGGCGGCCTTGGCGGTCTCGACCTCGCAGACCACCTGCCCGTCGGTCACCGTGTCACCGGGCTGGACGTACCACTTGAGGATCTCCGCCTCGGTCAGGCCCTCGCCCACATCGGGCATCTTGAACTCGCGCAGCCCCGAGGCCGTTTCAGTCATCGTCGTCACGACCTTCTCCTCAGTACGCCAGCGAGCGGTCGACGGCGTCGAGCACCCGGTCCAGGCCCGGCAGGTACTCGTCCTCCAGGCGGGCCGGCGGATACGGGGCGTGATAGCCGCCGACCCTCAGCACCGGCGCCTCCAGGTGGTAGAAGGACCGCTCGGTGATCCGGGCCGCGATCTCCGCGCCCGTCCCGAGGAACACCGGCGCCTCGTGCACCACGACCAGGCGGCGGGTCTTCTCGACCGAGGCCTGGACGGCGTCGAAGTCGATCGGGGACATCGACCGCAGGTCCAGCACTTCGAGGGACTTGCCCTCTTCCTGGGCCGCTGCCGCGGCCTCCTGGCAGACCTTCACCATCGGCCCGTACGCGGCGAGCGTCAGATCGGTGCCCTCGCGGACCACACGCGCCTTGTGCAGCGGGGAGGGGATCGCCTCGCGGTTCACCTCGGACTTGTCCCAGTAGCGCCGCTTCGGCTCGAAGAAGATCACCGGGTCGTCGCTGTGGATGGCCTGCTGCATCATCCAGTAGGCGTCGCCCGCGTTCGACGGGGAGACCACCTTCAGGCCCGCCACGTGCGCGAACAGCGCCTCGGGGGACTCGGAGTGGTGCTCGACCGCGCCGATGCCGCCGCCGTACGGGATGCGGATGACGACGGGGAGCTTGATCTTGCCGAGCGCCCGCGCGTGCATCTTCGCGAGCTGCGTGACGATCTGGTCGTACGCCGGGAAGACGAAGCCGTCGAACTGGATCTCCACGACCGGGCGGTAGCCGCGCAGCGCGAGGCCGATCGCGGTGCCGACGATGCCCGACTCGGCGAGCGGGGTGTCGATGACCCGGTCCTCGCCGAAGTCCTTCTGCAGGCCGTCGGTGACCCGGAACACTCCGCCGAGCTTGCCGACGTCCTCGCCCATGATCAGGACCTTGGGGTCCGCGTCGAGGGCCGTGCGCAGCGATTCGTTGATCGCCTTGGCCAGCGCCATCTTTTCCGCTGTCATCGCTGAATACCCTCCCCTTCATCGGCGAACGACGCCTGGTAGGCGGCGAACTGGGCCCGCTCCTCGTCGACGAGCGCGTGCCCGTCCGCGTACGCGTTCTCGAAGATGGCGAAGCGGTCCGGGTCCGGCATGGCACGGACGACTTCGCGTACTCGTTTGCCCAACGCCTCGCTCTCGGCTTCGAGTTCCGCGAAGAATCCCTCGTCCGCGTGGTTTGAGGCCTCCAGGTACGTGCGCAGGCGCTGGATCGGGTCCTTCGCCTCCCAGGCCTCGCGCTCCTCGTCGGCCCGGTACTTGGTCGGGTCGTCGGAGGTGGTGTGGGCGCCCATGCGGTAGGTGTACGCCTCGACGAGGGTCGGTCCCTCGCCCCTGCGGGCCCGCTCCAGCGCCCACTTCGTGACGGCGAGGCAGGCGAGGACGTCGTTGCCGTCGACGCGGACGCCCGGGAAGCCGTACCCCTGCGCGCGCTGGTAGAGCGGGACGCGGGTCTGGCGCTCGGTGGGCTCGGAGATCGCCCACTGGTTGTTCTGGCAGAAGAACACGACGGGCGCGTTGTAGACCGCGGAGAAGGTGAACGATTCGGCGACGTCGCCCTGGCTGGAGGCGCCGTCCCCGAAGTACGCGATCACGGCCGAGTCGGCGCCGTCCTTGGCGACGCCCATGGCGTAGCCGGTGGCGTGCAGCGTCTGCGAGCCGATGACGATCGTGTACAGGTGGAAGTTGTTGCTGTTCGGGTCCCAGCCGCCGTTGTTCACGCCGCGGAACATGCCGAGCAGGTTGGCCGGGTCGACGCCGCGGCACCACGCGACGCCGTGCTCGCGGTAGGTCGGGAAGACGTAGTCGTCCTCGCGGGTGGCCCGCCCGGAGCCGATCTGGGCGGCCTCCTGGCCGAGCAGCGAGGCCCACAGGCCCAGCTCGCCCTGGCGCTGCAGGGAGGTGGCCTCGGCGTCGAAGCGCCGGGTGAGCACCATGTCGCGGTACAGGCCGCGCAGCTCTTCGGGGGTGATGTCGGCTACGTACGCGTCATATTCGCCATTCTTGACGCGCTTCCCCTCGGGGGTCAGCAGCTGTACGAGGTCCGGCCGGGCGCCCGGCGACTTCTTCGCAGCGGTGCGCTTTGTACCGGCGCTGCGTCGCGGCTTGCGCGCGGCAGTGCTCTCCACGGTCACGTGTGCTCCTCCGTCGGTCCGGCCCCCGGGGTTGCCGGGAACTGGGGTTCCCCCAGCTCGTCGAGAGCCGGGGGAGCGGCTCGCCTGGTCCTCGTACCCGTGCACGGGGTGGGTGCCCTCGGCCGGGAACAGGCGTGACAGGTGCCCCGGCGAGCGCCCTGCAACAAGCACGTTACCCAGTGCTTCACAATTCTGTGAAACCCCTCCTGACCTGCGTTTTTGCTCGGAGTTCCAAGTACTTTCCACTCGGACTTCCAACTAGTTCGCACACGTCGGGAACAGTCGCTGGTCACAGCACTGGTAACAGCCTGGCAGGGGGCCGGAACACCGGCACGTTATCCCGGTCACCCCGGGGACGGGAAGGGCTCGACTGGCGCAAGCGGAAAGATCGTGTGTGAGACTGACTCCGTGCGCGAAGAGGGAAAAATCACTGTTTTTCTTCTCGACGACCATGAAGTGGTCCGCCGGGGAGTTCATGAGCTGCTCTCGATGGAGGACGACATCGAGGTGGTCGGCGAGGCCGGTACGGCGGCCGACGCGCTGGCGCGAATTCCGGCCACCCGCCCCGACGTCGCCGTGCTGGACGTACGGCTGCCGGACGGCAGCGGAGTGGAGGTCTGCCGCGAGATCCGCTCCAAGGACGAGTCGATCAAGTGCCTGATGCTGACCTCCTACGCCGACGACGAGGCCCTCTTCGACGCGATCATGGCGGGCGCCTCGGGCTACGCGCTCAAGGCGATCCGCGGCGACGAACTGCTCTCGGCGATCCGTGACGTGGCGGCCGGCAAGTCCCTGCTCGACCCGGAGGCGACGGCCCGCGTCCTGGAGCGGCTGCGCGACGGGGGCAGCCCCAAGGGGGACGCCAGGCTCGCCAAGCTCACCGACCAGGAGCGCAGGATCCTCGACCTGATCGGCGAGGGGCTGACCAACCGCGTGATCGGCGAGCGGCTGCACCTCGCCGAGAAGACCATCAAGAACTACGTCTCCAGCCTGCTGGCCAAACTCGGCATGGAGCGGCGCGCGCAGGCGGCCGCCTATGTGGCCCGGATGCAGGCGGGCCGCCGGCAGTGAGCTGAAGCCCCCCTCGCGGCGAGCGGCGGGAAACGGGACCTACGGCCCGCCCGCGGGGGCCCGGCGGCCTCTTCTCCCGGCTCCCCCGGTGCCGCAGATTGGGGGGCATGCCGACCGACCAGCACATCGCCGCCGGCCTGCTCGGCCGCGTCGAGTACGGCCGGGTGGCGGCCAGCGTGCGCGCACTGCCCTTCCTGGCACCGGCCCGCCATATCGTCGTGGGCGACCGCGTCCTGCTGAGGATGCACCGGGGCCACGGCCACCACCAGGTGTGCGCGGGCAGTGTCGTCGCGTACGGCGCGGACAACCTGGGCTCCGCCCCCGTCGGCACGGAGCGCTGGTCGGTCCAGGTCGTCGGGTGGTGCGAGAGCGCCGAGCCGACCGACGCCCAGCTCGCCCGCTTCGGCCCCGGCCCGCTGCGCGTGGACGGCAGCCCTTTCGAGGCGGTCTACCTGGAGATCGCGCCCAGCATGGCCACCGTGCACTCCCTGGGCATCGCCATGGAGCACTCGAACGAGCACAATAAGTAATGAGCACGATACGGAGGGTCCCTCCGGTGCCCTAACATCTGGCGCGTGCCGCGCTCATCTGTTTCACCCGCTCCCTCTCCCGCACCCCCGCTGGGCGCCCTGCTGCGCCGGTACGCCGCCGGGGCTCCGCTGACCTGCAAACCCGTCGACCAGGGGCTGCTCAACCGCGGCTACCGGCTCGCCACCACCCGGGGCCGGTACTTCCTCAAGCACCACTTCGACCCCGAGACGGCCGACCCCGCGGCGATCGCCCGACAGCACCGCGCGACCCAGCGGCTCGCCGATCTGGGCGTCCCGGTGGCGCCGCCGCTGACCGGCAGGGACGGCCGCACGGTCGCCGTGATCGGCGGCCACGCGTACGCCCTGCACCCCTGGGTCGACGGACGCCACCGCAGCGGCGCCCAGCTCACCCCCGAGCAGTGCCGCCGCCTCGGCGCCCTCCTGGGGGTCGTCCACGCGTCCCTGGAGCAGGTGATGCCGCCACGGGAGTCCGAGGAGCGGGCCGACAGCGCCGACCCCGTGGACACCTTCGCGCTCATCGACGACCTGCTCGCCCGGGTACGCCGTCACCGCCCGGCCGACACCTTCGACGAACTGGCCCGGCACCGTCTCCTGGAGCGGCGCACCCTCCTGGAGCGGCACGCGGACCGGCTGCCCCCGCGCGGCGGTTCGGTGGGCTGGGTGCACGGGGACTTCCACCCCTTCAACGTGCTCTACAGAGGAAGTGCCCCCGCCGCGATCGTCGACTGGGACCGGCTCGGCGTCCAGCCGCAGGCCGAGGAGGCGGTGCGGGCCGCCGTGATCTTCTTCGTACGCCCCGCCGGCACGCTCGACCTGCCGAAGGTACGGGCCTACGCGCGCGCGTACCGCCGCTCCGCACGGGCCACCCCGGCCGAACTCTCGGCCGCCGTGCACCGGGTGTGGTGGGAGCGTCTGAACGACTTCTGGATACTGCGCTGGCACTACGAACGCGGGGACACCCGGGCCGACCCGCAGTTCCCCGCGGCCTCCGCGCTGGCGGTGTGGTGGACACGGGAGTACGACGCGGTGTGCGAGGCGTTCGTGGGGTGAGGCCCCCCGCCACCGCTCCCCGCCGGGCCCCGGACGAACGGCACGCGCGCGTGGAGCCCGTTTTCGGGCTCCACGCGCGCGTGGGGGACGTTCCTTCAGGTACGGGGTGCGGGGCGCGGTCGGGCCGGTCAGCCCTCGGCGCCCGGCTCGCCGTTCGTGTTGCCACCGTCGTCCGCCGGTTCGGACGCGGTCGGCTCCTCCTCCGTGGGAGTCGGCTCCTCCTCCGTCTCCGTCGGAGTGGGCTCCTTCGTCGTGGGGTCGGCCGAGGGCTTCGACTCGGTGGGCGAGGGCGAGTAGGTCGGCGACGGCTCGTACGACGGCGTGTAGTCCGAGTTGCCGCCCGTGCTCGTGTCCTCGTCCGTCTCCTCGTCCGTCGGCTCGTCCGAGGTGTCCTCGCTCGGGGTGGTGTCCTTCTCGCTCTCCGAGGCGGTCGGCGTCGTCTTCGTGCCCGCCCCGCCACCGCCGTCGCCACCGCCGTTCAGCGCCAGCGCCACACCCGCGGCGATCGCTATCACCGCGAAGACGGCGAGGATCCACATCTTGCCGCGACCGCTGCCGTGGTTGCCGTGTCCCTCGAAGCCGCCGTCGTCGCCTCCGCCCATGCCCGGGGGCAGCAGCGGTGACGGGATCTGGGCGGTGCCCGAGTCACCGGGGTGCGGCAGCCCGGCCGCGCCCGCGAGACCGTGCGCCGGAGTGCTCATGCCCTCGTGCGCGGCCACCGGGCCGGTGTTCCAGGTGCCGGTGTGGCCGCCCTGGTCGTACAGCATCTGCAGCCCGTACTGGACGAGTCCGCGCATCTCCTCGGCGGTCTGGAACCGGTCGTCCGGCTCCTTCGCGAGGGAGCGCATGACCAGGCCGTCGAGCTCCGGCGGCGTCGCGTCCGAGACCTCGGACGGCGGCACCGGAATGTCCTGGACGTGCTGGTAGACCACCGAAAGCGGGGTCTCACCGGTGAACGGGGGCCGCAGCGCGAGGAGTTCGTAGAGCAGACAGCCCGTCGCGTACAGGTCGCTGCGGTGGTCGACCGCCTTGCCGAGCGCCTGCTCCGGGGAGAGGTACTGGGGCGTGCCCATGACCATGCCGGTCTGGGTCATCGTCGACTGGGCGCCGTGCAGGGCGCGCGCGATGCCGAAGTCCATCACCTTCACCGCACCGGTGTCGGTGATGATCACGTTCGCGGGCTTGATGTCCCGGTGCACGATGCCGTGCTGGTGCGAGTAGGCGAGCGCTTCGAGCACACCGGAGACGATGATCAGCGCCTGCTCGGGCCCCGGGGCCTCGGCGTTGATCAGGAGGTCGCGGATCGTGCGGCCCTCGACGAGCTCCATCACGATGTACGGGACGACCTGGTGGGGGAGGACGTCCTCGCCCGAGTCGTAGACCGCCACCACCGCATGGTGGTTGAGGCCGGCGACCGACTGGGCCTCGCGTGTGAAGCGGGCCTTCGAGGTCGGGTCCTCGGCCAGGTCGGAACGGAGCAGCTTGACCGCCACGGTCCGTCCCAGCCGGACGTCCTCGGCCGCGAACACCTCGGCCATACCGCCCCGGCCGAGTCTGTGGGTCAGCCGATACCGGCCGTCCCCGACCAGTCCGCCGTTACCCCACAACTCCGGCGCATCTGACATACCGCCGCCAGTCGCCTCGGGGTCGGACGGGCCCTGAGCGCGCTGCTGCTGTGCCATCAGTCCTCGCCGTCGTTTCTGTCCGCACCGGTCGACGTAGTACGCGCGGTGGTTGTTACGGTCTCCGTCGGGCCACGCTACAGCCTCCACGCGAACCGCCGGTCCGTGATGGACCCGCTCGCGGAACCCGCGGCCGGTCCGCGGGTGCACATTGTGTGTACCGGCCGTACAGCACCTGTAACGCTTCCGCGACGCTTCCTTCGCGTACGGTCACGGAACGGGCACTGAGCTTGACGTGTCAGTGCCCTCCGGCAGACTTGGCCGGAATAACACCAGAGATCACCGGCCGCGGGAGCCGCACCGGACGACTTTCACCCGCGTGACGACGCACTGCCGATGGGGGACGCAGAAAGATGAGCCAGGACGGCGCACACGGCCGGTACGTGGGGCGATCGGTCGCCGGCGGGCGCTATCAACTGCGCGACCTGCTCGGCGAGGGCGGCATGGCGTCGGTGCACCTCGCCTACGACTCGGTGCTCGACCGACAGGTCGCGATCAAGACACTGCACACCGACCTCGGCCGTGAGCAGGCCTTCCGCGAGCGTTTCCGCCGCGAGGCCCAGTCGGTGGCCAAGCTCACGCACACGAACATCGTCTCGGTCTTCGACACCGGCGAGGACACCCAGCTCGACGGCGGCTCCGGTGCGCCGACCCCGTACATCGTCATGGAGTACGTGGAGGGCCGTCCGCTCGGCTCGGTCCTCGACCAGGACGTCGCGCAGTACGGCGCGATGCCCGTCGACAAGGCCCTGAAGATCACCGCGGACGTGCTGGCCGCTCTGGAGATCAGCCACGAGATGGGGCTGGTCCACCGCGACATCAAGCCGGGCAACGTCATGATGACGAAGCGCGGCGTGGTCAAGGTGATGGACTTCGGCATCGCCCGCGCCATGCAGTCCGGTGTGACCTCCATGACCCAGACCGGCATGGTCGTCGGCACCCCGCAGTACCTCTCCCCCGAGCAGGCCCTCGGCCGCGGTGTCGACGCCCGCTCCGACCTGTACTCGGTCGGGATCATGCTCTTCCAACTGGTCACCGGGCGGCTGCCGTTCGAGGCGGACTCGCCGCTGGCCATCGCGTACGCGCACGTCCAGGAGACGCCCGTCGCGGCCTCCTCGGTCAACCGCTCGCTGCCGCCGGCCGTGGACGCGCTGATCGCCCGCGCGCTGAAGAAGAACCCGAACGAGCGCTTCGTCAACGCGGAGTCGATGCGTGACGAGTGCCTGCGCGTGGCCCAGTCCGTGCAGGCCGTGCCCCCGAGCATCGTGCCGGGCGTGCAGACGTCCAGCGGAGCCGGTGTGGGCTCCGCGGTGTTCCCGCCGGTCGACCATTCGGCGCAGACACCGCAGGGCAACGTGCAGACGCCGTACCAGCCCGGCCCCTACGGCCCGTCGACGCCCGCGCCCACCCCGGCGCCGAATCCCGCGCACGCGCCGACTCCGTCGTACGGCTATCCGCAGCAGGGCGGCTATCCGACGCCGCACCAGACCGCCGCGTACAGCCCGCAGCAGGGTCTGACGACCCCGCCGCCGTACACGATGTCCCCGCAGTCCGCGGGCGGGTCCGGTGGTGGACGCAAGAGCAACATGCCGGTGATCGTGGGCTCGATCGTCGTCGCGCTGCTCGCCATCGGCGGGCTGATCACCGCTCTGTCGATGGGCGGTGGCGACGACGACAAGAAGACGGACGCCGCCAACAGTGCCCGCGCGTCGGCCTCCGAGGAGGCGGCCGGGGAGAACCACAAGGGCCCGGACACCACGAAGAAGATCGACTCGACCCAGTGCACGGAGCCCGACGAGTCGTACAACGACGCCGACAAGATCAAGGTCCCGGACTTCAAGTTCAAGAACATCGAGTCCGTGAAGGCGTGCTTCCAGGCTGCGGGCTGGCAGTACGAGGCCAAGTCGGTGGACGAGAACGCCTACGGCGAGGGCACGGTCATGACCCAGATCCCCGAGGCGGGGACGGACGTCGACCCCAAGAGCGTGCCGAAGATCCAGCTCTACGTGTCGACGGGCGACCCCGCCTGATCCGTCACAGTCCGTAGCGTTACGTCACGGGTCGTGACGGGACAGCGTGAAGGGGCCCGGCATCTCTGCCGGGCCCCTGTCGTATGACGGCTTCTACAGGTACGGGTGACTGCGTTCTACAGGTACGGGCCGCCCGACCGGCCGCCCGCGCGCGGGTCCGCCGGCTCTTCCTCACCGCCCGCACCCGGCGGCAGCGCCCGGCGCATCTGCTCCAACTGGGCCCTGGCCGCCATCTGCTGGGCGAACAGAGTGGTCTGGATCCCGTGGAAGAGACCCTCCAGCCAGCCGACCAGCTGAGCCTGCGCGATCCGCAGTTCGGCGTCGGAAGGGATGCCGTCGTCCGTGAACGGCAGGGAGAGCCGCTCCAGTTCGTCGACGAGGTCGGGAGCGAGCCCGTCCTCCAGCTCCTTCACCGAGCTGGCGTGGATCTCCTTGAGCCGTACCCGGCTCGCCTCGTCCAAGGGTGCCGCACGCACCTCCTCCAGCAGCTGCTTGATCATGCTCCCGATCCGCATGACCTTGGCCGGCTGTTCCACCATCTCCGTCACCGGGATCTCTCGGGAGTCCTCGTCTCCACCGCCACCGAGAGCCATCCCGTCCTGGCCTACGACCAGGATCTGGGGGTTCTCCGGCGACCTCTCGTTCCTCGGCATCTCCATGCCGCCATTCTCTCGCACTCGCACACGTCACCAGCGTGGTGCCCCCTCCAGGACGTGATCCACCCTGTACGAACGGGCGCCCCGCGTCAGGCGGGCGGCGGCGACGGGGGCGGCGGCTCCGTGGCGGCGGCCTCCGCGAGCCGCAGCAGACGGGCCTCGCAGTGGTCCAGCCAGCGGATCTCGGCCTCCGCGCGGAAGATCAGGTGCTCCAGGACGAACAGCCGCGCCACCTCGTCGCGGTGCGCGGGCGCCTCCGAGAGCGCCCGGGCCCTGAGCCGGGTGTACGTGTGCATGGCCTCCGAGAGATACCGCCGCTGCGCCTCCACGATCGCCCGCACATCGGTTCCCGGCGCCCCGACCGCCATGGCCAGCTTGATCGCCAGTTCGTCGCGCGGCAGGTTCGAGCGCTCCACGGGACGGATGAACCAGGACCGCAGCTCGGCCCGCCCGGCGTCCGTCAGCGCGTACAGCACGTGTCCCGCCTCGTCCGCGCCCTGCTGTACGACCAGGCCGTCCCGTTCCAGCCGGGCGAGGGTCGTGTAGACCTGGCCGATGTTCAGCGGCCAGGTCGAGCCGGTGCGCGCCTCGAACTCGGTGCGCAGCCGGGAGCCGTAGCGGGGACCGCGCTCCAGGAGCGCCAGCAGGCCGTGGCGTATCGACATACCCGATCTGTACCCCGTACACCTGTGCACGCCACGGGTGTCACTGAACGTGGCAGGGCGGAGGGCTTCCGGGCTCCGGATGCCGGTGCGGACGCCCCGTGTGAGGCTGAAGCCGCTGATCTTGGATCCTCCGTACCGGGAGGGGGTCACCGACGTGACTCCATGGCTTCGCACCCTTCGCGTGACCGGCCTGCTGCTGCCGCTGCTGGCGGGCCCCGCGTTCACGCCGTACGCCGCCGCGTACGAGCCGGTCCCCGCCGAGTCGCGGGCCGGCAGCCGGGCGGGAGAGGGCCGCGAGCGCCCGGGCCGGGTGACGCCTCCGCCGCCGGAGGACACCCCGTCGACTCACCCGGACAGCGCAGAGCCCTCCCGGCCTCCTGAGCGGCCCGCCCGCCCCGTCGACGCCCACGAGGCGGCCGACCACCCGGCACACACCTCGGAACCGGTCCTCCAGGTACTCCCCCTGGGCACAGGCCTGATCCTGATCGGCCTGGGCCTGGCCCTGACCTTCCTGGCCCTGAGATCCCGCCGGGGCTGAGGCCGACGCCCTCGTTTTTTGGGGCGCGGGGGAACTGCGCCGCACGAACGCAACGGGGCGAGGCCTCGCTTGTCAGGGGCGCGGGGAACTGCGCGAGCAACCCCCACCCAGCCGCACCCGACCCACGACCTCACCCCGCTTTTCAGGGGCGCGAGGAACTGCGCGACAAGCCCCCACCGCCCCGCACCCAAAACCCCACCTCACCCCACCCGGCCGGCAGGCTTACGGCAACGTGAGCAGCACCTTCCCGATATGACTGCTCTCCTCCAGCACCCGATGCGCCGCCGCGGCCTCACGCATAGGCAGCTCCCGATCAACGATCGGCCGCACATGCCCACCCGCAATCAACGGCCACACATGCTCCCGCACGGCCGCCACGATCGCCGCCTTCTCCCCACCCGGCCGAGCCCGCAACGAGGTAGCGGTGACAGCGCCGCGCTTGCCCAGCAGCGCCCCGATGTTCAGCTCCCCCTTGATCCCGCCCTGCATCCCGATGATCGCGAGCCGCCCGTTGACGGCGAGAGCGCTGACATTGCGGCCGAGATACTTCGCACCCATGTTGTCGAGAACGACATCGGCACCCACCCCGTCCGTGGCCGCCTTGATCTCCTCGACGAAGTCCTGCTCGCGGTAGTTGATGAGCACGTCCGCACCCAGCTCACCGCAGAAGTCCAGCTTCGCCTTGCTCCCGGCGGTGACGGCGACCTTCGCCCCGACGGCCTTCGCCAGCTGGATCGCCATCGTGCCGATACCGCTCGATCCGCCGTGCACCAGCAGCGTCTCGCCGGGCCGCAGATGGGAGATCATGAAGACGTTGGACCAGACCGTGCAGGACACCTCGGGCAGCGCGGCCGCCTTGTCGAGGTCGACTCCCTCGGGCACGGGCAGCAGCTGCCCGGCCGGGACGACCACCTTCTCGGCGTACCCGCCGCCCGAGAGCAGCGCGCACACCTCGTCCCCGACGTTCCACCCCGAGGTACCGGGTCCGAGCGCGGCGACCCGTCCGGAACATTCGAGCCCCGGATACGGGGACGCGCCGGGCGGTGGGTCGTAGAAGCCCTGCCGCTGCAGCAGATCGGCGCGGTTGACCGCGCTCGCCACCACCTCGACCAGCACTTCGCCCTCGCCGGGCACCGGGTCCGGGACCTCGTCCCACACCAGCGCCTCGGGCCCACCAGGTTCAGGAATCGTGATCGCTCGCATGCGGGCGAGGCTACTCCCGACAGCCCGTCACGTGGGGATTCAGCCCGCCGCGTGGGGAGACGCCCCGCCCCGCGGGTTCAGTCCTGCGGCAGCGGCTTCATGTCCGGCGCGATCTGGCTGTGCGGGCTGACCCGCACGATGGTGATCAGACGGTCCGTCAACTGCAGCTTCCCGATGCCCGGATCGTCGTAACCGAGCACCCGATGTCCTCGTACGACACTCACCACCAGGTCCTCGATCTCGCGGACCCCCTTGCCGACCTCGGCCTTTATGACGGGCCGCTCGGTCATGTCGAGCCCGCTGCCCTGCTGGATGAGGTCCTCCATGACCATGCCCGCGCTGGGGCTGAGCACGGAGAGACCGAGAAGGCGGCCGGCGGCGCTCGCGCTGGTGATGACGGCGTCGGCGCCGGACTGCTTCAGCAACGGCGCGTTCTCCTCCTCACGCACGGCGGCCACGATCTTCGCCTTGCGGTTGAGCTGCCGCGCCGTCAGCGTGACGAGCACGGCGGTGTCGTCGCGCTGGGTCGCGATGATGATCTGCCGGGCCCGCTGCACCTCGGCCCGCAGCAGGACGTCACTGCGCGTGGCGTCGCCGATCACCCCCGCGTACCCGTCCGCGGTCGCCGCCTCGATCACCTTGGAGCTGGGGTCGACGACCACGACCTGTTCCTTCTTCAGCCCCGTCGCGCACACGGTCTGAATCGCCGAGCGGCCCTTCGTGCCGAACCCGATGACAACGGTGTGCTCCCGCAAGGCGGTCCTCCAGCGGTTCAGCCGCCACTCCTCCCGAGTCCGTTCGGTGAGAACTTCGAGAGTGGTGCCGACCAGGATGATCAGGAAGAGCACGCGCAGAGGCGTGATCAGGAAGATATTGGTGAGTCGGGCGCCGTCACTGACCGGGGTGATGTCGCCGTACCCGGTGGTCGAGAGCGTGACGGTCGCGTAGTAGAAGGCATCGAGCAGGTCGACCGACTTGTCGGAGTTGTCGGTGTAGCCCTCTCGGTCGAAGTACACGATGAAAGCCGTGCCGACCAGTACCAGCAGCGCCATGAGGACGCGCTTGGTGACCTGGAACAGGGGGCGTTCCACCCGCTGGCGGGGCAGCTCCACCCGATGGGTGGCCAGCCGTTCGCCCGCCTGCCGGGCGATCGCGTCGTGGCCCGGAAGTTTCACGTGAAACACACCTCGATCCCAGCCATGGCCCAGGGCAGGTCGAGGATCTCAAGTTCCTGACCCGTCCGTGCACCGCCCGCCGGCACGACCGCGAGCGCGTCGGCCACTGCGATACCCCGCAGCATGGCCGGCCCGTTGTAGTGCAGCGGCACGGCCCGGTCCCCGCGCAGAACGACGGGAATCAGCCGGGTGTCGTACGGGTGCCCGTGCACGCTGTCCTGAAGAGGCAGCGTGTACGGCTCCGGGGCCGCGCGTCCCGCGAGGGTGCGCAGCAGAGGCTCGGCGAGCGTGAGAAGGCCGGAGACGGCGGCGAGCGGATTGCCGGGCAGCCCGACGAGGTGCTGGTTGTCCTTGAGGCGTGCCAGCAGCATCGGGTGGCCGGGGCGCACCTCGACGCCGTCCACCAGGAGTTCGGCGCCGAGGCGGCGCAGGATCGGGTGGACGTGGTCCACGGGACCGGCGGCGGTGCCCCCGGTCGTGACGATCAGGTCGGCGTCGGAGTTCTTGAGGGCCTTGCGCAGGGCTTCGGCGTCGTCGCCGAGCCGGCGCACCGCGACGACCTCCGCGCCGAGCGCGCGCAGCCAGGGCGGCAGCATCGGGCCGAGCGCGTCCCGGATCAGCCCGTCGTGCGGCAGTCCCTCGGTGAGCAACTCGTCGCCGAGGACCAGGATTTCCGCACGGGGCCGGGGGAGGGCGGCGACGGTGTCGTATCCGGCGGCTGCGGCGAGGCCGAGCACGGCCGGGGTGACCAGCGTGCCGGGCGGCAGCAGGGGGTCGCCGGAGCGGCACTCCTGGCCGCGGGGCCGGATGTCCTGGCCATGTGCGACGTCCCGGGTCGCGTACAGCCGCTCCTTCTCGTCGGTGCGGCCGTGCTCGCTGCGGATCACGGCGGAGGCGTCCTGCGGGATCCGCGCGCCGGTGGCGATCTTCACCGCCTCGCCGTCGGTGAGCCGCTGCGGTGCGCCGTGGCCCGCGAGCACTCCCTCGGCCCGGACGTCCCACGGGCCGGGTCCGGCGACCGCCCAGCCGTCCATCGCGGACGTGTCGAAGGACGGCAGGTCCGAGAGCGCGGCGAGCGGGGCCGCGAGGACGAGGCCCAGCGCGGCGTCCAGCGTGACGGAGACGGCGGTGTCCGGGCGGCGGGGGGCCCGCCCGGCGATGGTCCGGGCCCGCTGCCAGGGCGTGGCGGTGTGCTGCTCGGCGGCCTGGCGCTCGGCGGGGTCCTTCCGGCTCGCGGCGCCCGCGGCCGGTGAGGGCACCGGACGGGAGGCTCCGGTGGATCCGGAGTCGTCGGGCACCGGGGCACCGCCTTCCTTGACCAGGGCCAGGGCTTCCTCGACGTCGAAGTCGATCTCCTCGAACCGCCCCGAGGCGGTCATCCGGCGTCCGGGCCGGTGGGGTCGGCCTCCGCCGCCCAGCGCAGCGCGAGAGCCGCGGCCTTGCGGGCGGCCTCCGCGACCGCTTCGGGGCCTCCCTCGGCCCGGCCCGCCGCGTACCCGACGAGGAACGTCGTCAGCGGCGCCGCCGGACGGGCCACCCCGTGGGCGGCGTCGCGGGCGAGGTCGAGCAGGACGTCGGTGTCGACGTCCAGGTCGAGGCCCAGTTCGTCCTTGACTGCGGTGATCCATTCATCCAACACGTGCCCATGCTCCCTGATACGTGCCCGGGCGGCGGCGATGTCGTCCCAGGTGTCGCAGTCGAAGGACGCGACGGGGTCGGTGATACGGGTCAGTTCGAGCGCGCCGGTGAGCCGCCGCAGCGGCAGACCGGTCAGTTCGCCGTGCTCGGCGCGCAGCGCCGTCAGCTCACGTCGCAGCGCCGAGCGGCGGTACACGGCCACGAGGGGCTGGTCGCGGCCGTCCGGATCGGTGAGCAACACGCCCTCGCCGCCGCTCTCGTGAAGGGCGGTCAGCAGTTTTCGTACCGTCTCCCGGTGCAGGAACGGCAGATCGGCGGAGAGCACGACGACGTACTCGGCGGTGGTGTGCCGCAGGCCGGCGTCCAGCGCGGCGAGCGGGCCCCCGCCGGGAGGGTCCTCGCGCGCCCACTCCACGGGGCGTGCGGTGGGCCGGGGATCCGCGACGACCACGGTGACGGCCGCGCCGGAACAGGCGGCCAGGACGCGGTCGAGCAGTGCGCGACCGCCCACCCGAACGCCCGGCTTGTCCGCGCCGCCGAGGCGGCGGGCGGCGCCCCCGGCGAGTACGACGGCGTCATGGCCGTCCGTACCAGGTGCGCCGGAGGAACCGAACGCGTCGGAGGAACCGGGTGCGTGGGAGGAACCGGAGGCGTGGGAGGAACCGGAAGCGCTGGGTGGCTCGAACGCGGTCACCCCACGAGTATGGATGTCCGGTGGATCATTTCCACCCCCGCGCACAGCATGTGGACGGGGGTGGCGACGGACGGCCACGCGCTCCGCGGGGCCGAGGAGGTCACAAGGTCCGCAGCAGCACCGCCGGTTGTTCCACGCAGTCCGCCACATACCGCAGGAAACCGCCCGCCGTCCCGCCGTCGCACACCCGGTGGTCGAAGGTGAGCGAGAGCTGTACGACCTTGCGCACCGCCAGCTCGCCCTCGTGCACCCACGGCTTGGGGACGATCCGGCCGACGCCGAGCATGGCCGCCTCGGGGTGGTTGATGATCGGGGTCGAGCCGTCGACGCCGAACACCCCGTAGTTGTTCAGCGTGAAGGTCCCTCCGGTGAGGTCCGCCGGGGTGAGCGTCCCGGTCCTGGCCGCCTCGGTCAGCCGGGCGAACTCCGCGCTCAGCGACTCCGCGTCCCGGGTGTGCGCCCCCTTCACCACCGGTACGACGAGTCCGCGCTCGGTCTGCGCCGCGAACCCGAGGTGGACCTCGTCGAGCCGGACGATCTCGCGGGCCTCCATGTCGACCGTCGAGTTGAGCTCGGGGAACCGGGCCAGCGCGGCGGTGCAGATCCGGGCGAGGAGCGCGAGGAGGGAGATCTTCGGCCCGCCGGCCTCGTTCATCGCCGCGCGCGCGTGCATCAGTTCCGTCGCGTCGGCGTCCACCCAGCAGGTCGCCTCGGGGATCTCGCGCCGGCTCCGGGAGAGCTTGTCGGCGACGGCACCGCGCACACCCTTGAGGGGGACACGGGTGCCCGCACGGGGAGCGGCGGTGCCGGACGCGTACGGGGCGGCCGGTACGGGTGCCTCCGCCGGGCTCCGCTCCGGCCGCGCGACAGTCGGGGCAGCCTGGGCGGCCGGGACAGTCGGGGCGGACGCACCGGCCCGTACGGCGTGCTCCACGTCCGCACGCGTGATCAGACCGTCGGGTCCCGAACCCGCCAGCGCCCGCAGATCGACCCCGTTCTCCCGGGCCAGCCGCCGCACGAGCGGCGAGATCACCGGCACGGGTCCGTCGACCCGGCGCCCGGTGTCGGCACGCACGCCCGCCGCGGACGCAGGCGCAGGCGACGGCGACGGCGACGGCGACGGCGATGACGACGGCGCGACGACACGTGCCGCGCCGGAGGACCCGCCCGGTGACCGGTGGCCGGGACCCGTGCCGGACGCGGGCGGTCGTACCCTGCGGCGCCGTGCCGGAGGCGCCTGCGTGCCGTAGCCCACGAGCACGTTCCCGGAGCCCTCGTCCTCGCCGCCGTCGGACCGTGCGCCGGAATCCGGGGAGTCGAGGGCGGACGGGCCGAGGTCCGCCGCGTCGAAGTCCGGTGTGCCGGTGGCCGGCGCTCCCACGGCGACCGTCAGCAGCGGCGAGCCCACGGGCAGTTCGGTGCCCTCCTCGCCGTAGCGGGCCGTGACCACGCCGCCGTACGGGCAGGGGACCTCGACCATCGCCTTGGCCGTCTCGACCTCCACGACGGGCTGGTCGACGGCGACGACATCGCCGACCCGGACGAGCCAGCGGACGATCTCGGCCTCGGTGAGCCCCTCGCCGAGGTCGGGCAGCTTGAACTCCAGGACCTGGGCCATCAGCTCTGTGCCTCCCACTGCAGCCGCGCCACCGCGTCCAGGATCCGGTCGACGCCGGGCAGATGGTGGCGCTCCAGCATCGGCGGCGGATACGGGATGTCGAACCCGGCCACGCGCAGCACCGGCGCCTCCAGATGGTGGAAGCACCGCTCGGTGACCCGGGCGGCGATCTCCCCGCCGGGCCCTCCGTAGCCGCCCGACTCGTGCACCACGACGGCCCGGCCGGTGCGGCGCACGGACGCGGCGACCGTCTCGTCGTCGAAGGGCACCAGGGAGCGCAGGTCGACGACCTCCAGGTCCCAGCCCTCGGCCCGCGCCGCGTCCGCGGCCTCCAGGCAGACGGGCACGGAGGGCCCGTACGTGATGAGGGTGGCGCTGCGGCCCGGGCGGCGGACCACCGCGCGGCCGATCGGCTCCACGGCCCGCGGCTCGTCGGGGTTCCAGGCGTCCTTCGACCAGTACAGCCGCTTGGGCTCCAGGAAGACGACCGGGTCGTCGGAGGCGATGGCCTCGCGCAGCAGCCCGTACGCGTCGGCGACCGTCGCGGGTGTCACGACGTGCAGCCCCGGAGTCGCCATGTAGTACGCCTCGGAGGAGTCGCTGTGGTGCTCCACCCCGCCGATGCCGCCGCCGTAGGGCACGCGCACGGTCAGGGGCAGCGGCATCGCCCCGCGCGTGCGGTTGCGCATCTTCGCCACGTGCGAGATCAGCTGCTCGAAGGCCGGGTACGCGAAGGCGTCGAACTGCATCTCCACGACCGGCCTGAGCCCGTACATGGCCATGCCGACCGCCGTGCCGAGGATGCCCGCCTCGGCCAGCGGTGTGTCGGTGACGCGGTCCTCGCCGAACTCCTTGGCGAGGCCGTCGGTGACACGGAAGACACCGCCGAGGGCGCCGACGTCCTCGCCCATCACGTGGACGGTGGGGTCGTCGGTCATGGCGTCGCGCAGGGCCCGTCCGAGGGCCTGCGCCATGGTGGCCGGCTTCACCGCGACGGTGGTCATCGCGTGTTCCCTTCCGGCTCGTGCGAGTGAGCGTCCGCGTGCGCGTCCTCGTCGTCGTGGTGGCGCGCCTCGGCGTCCAGCTCGGCGCGCAGCTGCGCCTCCTGCTCCCGGAGCTGCGGGGTGGGCCTGGCGTAGACGTGCGCGAACAGGTCCATCGGGTCGAGGGCCGGGTCCTGGTTCATACGCTCGCGCAGGTCCGCGGCCATCGCCTCGGCGTCCTCGCGCACGGCGCGCATCCCGTCCTCGTCGAGCAGTCCGCGCTCGGTGAGCTCGTGCTCCATGAGGGCGATCGGGTCGTGCGCCCGCCAGGCCTCGACCTCCGCGTCCTCGCGGTAGCGCTTGTCGTCGTCCGCGTTCGTGTGGGCCTCCATGCGGTACGTCACCGCCTCCACGAGCGTCGGGCCGAGACCCGCGCGCGCGTGGGCGATCGCCTCGCCGAGGACCTCGTGCACGGCGGCGGCGTCGTTCCCGTCGACCAGCCGGCCCGGCATCCCGTACCCGACGGCCTTGTGGGCCAGTGAGGGGGCGGCGGTCTGCTTGGCGAGCGGGACGGAGATGGCGAAGCCGTTGTTCTGGACCAGGAAGACCACCGGGGCCTGCCAGACGGCCGCGAAGTTCAGCGCCTCGTGGAAGTCGCCCTCGCTGGTGCCGCCGTCGCCGACCAGCGCGAGCGCGACCACGTCGTCGCCCTTGAGGCGGGCGGCGTGCGCGAGGCCCACGGCGTGCGGGAGCTGGGTCGCCAGGGGGGTGCAGAGGGGGGCGACGCGGTGCTCGTGCGGGTCGTAGCCGGTGTGCCGGTCGCCGCGCAGGAGCGTCAGCGCCTGGACGGGGTCGAGGCCCCTGGCGACCGCCGCGAGGGTGTCCCGGTAGCTCGGGAAGAGCCAGTCGCGCTCTTCGAGGACGAGCGCGGCGGCGACCTCGCAGGCCTCCTGGCCGGTGGAGGAGGGGTAGACCGCGAGACGGCCCTGCTTGGTGAGGGCGGTGGCCTGCGCGTTGTACCGGCGGCCCTTCACCAGCTCCGCGTACAGCCGGCGCAAGAGATCCGGGTCGACCCGATCGGCCGCCCGGGTGCCGAGGACGCGGTGGGGCAGCGCGTCGGGCAGCAGTGGCGCGGGGTCGGTACGTGGCTGCCAGGCGGGCGGGGGCGTCGGCCGGTATGCGCCTCGCTGCTCCATGACCGTCATGTCGGCACCTCCTCGTGGGAGTCGCTTCGGAAGGCCGCCGAGAGTGACGCGCCTCACCTACCGATTGTTCGGTCGTCGGCACATTTTGGCTACAGGCACCTCCAGGCTGTGGACAAACGGTTCTGCACAGCCTGAGATGGACGCAGTACGTCCATGGTAGGGAGGCGGGGGACATGGCACCTGAACAAATGGCCGAGGGGCCGGACCCCGCGGCGGCCCTGCCGCCGCCGCGTCCGCTCGACTCCATCGATCAGGACATTCTGCAGATGCTCCAGGCGGACGGCCGCGCCTCGATACGGTCGGTCGCCGAGCGGGTCCACGTGTCGCGCGCCAACGCCTACGCGCGGATCAACCGCCTCGTCGAGGACGGCGTGATCCGCGGCTTCGGCGCCCGCGTCGACCACGAGCGCGCGGGACACGGCACCTCGGCCTACATCACGCTGAAGATCGTGCAGAACACCTGGCGCACGGTGCGCGAGCAGCTCACGAGGCTCCCCGGGGCCTCCCACATCGCGCTGGTGGGCGGCGACTTCGACGTCCTGCTGCTGGTGCACACGCCGGACAACAGGGCCCTGCGCGAACTGGTCCTCACCCGGCTCCAGGCCATCCCCGAGGTGCTCAGCACCCGGACGCTGCTGGTGTTCGAGGAGGAGGACCTGGAACCGCAGGGGTGAGCGGGGCTGGCGGGGGCGCGCCGTCCGGCCCACGCGCCCCGTGGGATTCCGCTCAGCCCGCCTGTCTGAGTCCCCCGAAGACCATCAGCACCACCGCGTCGGCGACCTCGCGCTCGCCCATGCCGCGCCCGTCCGGGCGGTACCACTCGACTATCGAGTTGATCATCCCGAAGACCAGCCGGGTCGCGAGCCGGACCTCCAGGTCGGCTCGTACGTCCCCGTCGGCGGCCGCCGCCTTCAGGAGCGCGGCCACCTCGTGGTCGAAGTCCCTGCGCCGCTCCAGGGCCCAGCGCTCGGTGTCGGTGTTGCCGCGCACGCGCAGCAGCAGCGTCACGTACGGCAGTTCGGCGGTGAGGACCTCGACCATGCGCCGGGTGACGTACTCCAGACGCTCCACGGCACGCCCCTCGCGCGCGTGCTCCTCGTCGAGGATCCCGAAGAGGCCGTCGAGCGCCCGGCTGACGGCCCGGCGCAGCAGTTCCTCCTTGCCGGTGACGTGGTGGTAGATCGACGACTTGGAGATGCCGGCCGCCTTGGAGAGGTGCTCCATGGAGGTGCCGTCGTAGCCGCGCTCGTTGAAGACCCGCACGGCCACGGAGAGCAGCGTCTCCGGCGTGTACGTGTCGCGCTTGGCGGTGGTCATGGGGTGCCCTCCCGCTTTTCCGAGGCGTACGCGTGGCGGTAGAGCGCGAGGGACGGCGCGTAACGCCCCGACGGATCGCGCATGTGCAGGTCGTCCAGGACGTCGTAGGCCCAGCTCCGGCCGAGCCTGCGGCTCCACTCGAAGGGGCCCAGCGGATAGCTGACGCCCTGGCGCATCGCCGTGTCGATGTCCTCCTCGGTGGCGACCCCCTTGGCGACGGCGTCGTGCGCGAGGTCGACGATGCGGGCCACCGTGCGGGCGACGATCAGACCGGGCACGTCCCCGATGACGCTGACGTCCTTGCCGAGCGCCTGGAAGAGCCCGGTGGCCTCGGCGAGGGTCTGCGTCTGGGTGTCCTGCGAGTGGGACAGGGCGATCCGGGTCGCCCTGCGGTAGTCGAGCGCCAGGTCGAAGTAGACGACGTCACGGAACTCGACGGCCGTCTGGCCGTCCGCGAGGGCCAGTTGGCCGCCGCCCGGCAGGACCAGGCGCGTGCCGTGGTCCTCCTCGTCCTCGCGGACCTGGATGCCCGCCTCGCGGATCAGCGCGAGCAGTTCGGCGGCGGGGCCCAGGTCGCCCTCGGCGACGACGTACGCGGGCGGCTGGACCTTCTCCGCGGTGTGCGGCTCGGGCCGCTCGCCCTGGTCCCCGTAGTCGTACCAGCCGTGGCCCGTCTTGCGGCCGTGGCGGCCCGACTCGACGAGCCGCCGCTGGGCCAGCGAGGGGGTGAAGCGCACGTCCTGGAAGAAGGCCTCCCACACGGAGCGCGTGACGGACTCGTTGACGTCCTGGCCGATGAGGTCGGTCAGTTCGAAGGCTCCCATCCGGAAGCCGCCCGACTCGCGCAGGACCGCGTCGATCGTCGCGGGGTCGGCGGCCTGGGCCTCGTAGACCGCGAAGGCCTCGGCGTAGAAGGGCCGCGCGATGCGGTTGACGATGAAACCCGGGGTGTCGGCGCAGGCGACCGGGGTCTTCCCCCAGGCGCGGGCCAGCTCGTACGCGCGCGTGGCCGACGTGACGTCGGTCGCGAACCCGGAGACGACCTCCACGAGGGGCAGCAGCGGCGCGGGGTTGAAGAAGTGCAGTCCGACGAAGCGGCCGGGGTTGCGCAGGGCGCCGCCGATCGCGGTCACCGACAGGGAGGAGGTGTTGGTGGCGAGCAGGCAGTCGTCCGAGACGATGTCCTCCAGCTCGCGCAACAGCTGCTGTTTGACGTCCAGTCGCTCCAGGACGGCTTCGAGGACGAGCCCCGAGTCGGCGAGTTCGGCGAGGCTCCCGGCGGGGCGCAGCCGGGCACGTGCGGCGTCGCGCTCGGCGCCGGTCAGCCGGTCCTTCTCGACGAGCCGGTCGAGCCGGGCGCCGATCTCTTCGGCCGCCGCCCGGGCACGGCCGGGCACGGTGTCGTACAGCCGCACGGGGTGGCCCGCGACGAGCGCGACCTGGGCGATGCCCTGGCCCATGGTGCCGGTGCCGACGACGGCCACGGGGCCGGCGAGGTCGAGTGCTGTCATGCTCGCGATCCTCCCGCACGGGGTTTTCCACAGGTTCAGCGGACCCCCTTGTCCCGACCGATCGTTCGGTTACTCTAACTCTGTCCGGCTGTTTCTGCCCAGGTCATGAGCTGGACTTGCCAGGTCCTGAGCTCGACGAAGAGTTCACGAAACGAGGAGATGGTTCCGCATGGCCGCCGCCGCACTGACCGCGCACGAGCTCATCGCCGAGCACCGGCCGACCCTCGACCAGGCGCTGGAGGCGATGCGCACGCGCGCGTACTGGTCGCCCCACCCCGAACACCCCAAGGCGTACGGGGAGAACGGCAGCCTGGGGATGGCCGAGGGCAAGGCCGCCTTCGACGCCCTGCTGGGCGGCCGGCTCGACCTGGACCAGCCCGGCACCGACGACTGGGTGGGCGGCGAGGTCTCGCCGTACGGCATCGAGTTGGGCGTCACGTACCCGCACGCGGACGTCGATGCGCTGCTGCCCGCCATGCGCGCGGGGCAGCGCGCGTGGCGCGACGCGGGCGCGGAGGCCCGCGCGGTGGTGTGTCTGGAGATCCTCAAGCGGATCAGCGACCGCACGCACGAGTTCGCGCTCGCGGTCATGCACACCAGCGGCCAGGCCTTCATGATGGCGTTCCAGGCGGGCGGACCGCACGCCCAGGACCGCGGCATGGAGGCGGTGGCGTACGCGTACGTGGAGCAGGTCCGCACGCCCGACACGGCGGAGTGGACGAAGCCCCAGGGCAAGCGCGACCCGCTCACGCTGACCAAGCAGTTCACGCCGGTGCCGCGCGGGATCGCGCTGCTGATCGGCTGCAACACCTTCCCCACGTGGAACGGCTATCCGGGCCTGTTCGCCTCCCTGGCCACGGGCAACGCGGTACTGGTGAAGCCCCACCCGCGCGCGGTCCTTCCGCTGGCGCTCACCGTCCAGGTGGCCCGCGAGGTGCTCGCCGAGGCGGGCTTCGACCCGAACCTGGTGGCGCTGGCCGCCGAGCGGCCGGGCGAGGGCATCGCCAAGACCCTGGCGACCCGCCCCGAGGTCCGGATCATCGACTACACCGGTTCGACGGCGTTCGGCGACTGGCTGGAGACCAACGCCCGCCAGGCGCAGGTCTACACGGAGAAGGCCGGCGTCAACACGGTGATCGTGGAGTCGACCGACGACTACAAGGGAATGCTGTCGAACCTCGCCTTCTCCCTGTCCCTCTACAGCGGCCAGATGTGCACGACCCCGCAGAACCTCCTCGTCCCCCGCGCCGGCATCCGTACGGAGGAGGGCCCCAAGTCGTACGACGAGGTGGTCGCCGACCTCGCGAGGGCCGTCGACGGGCTCCTCGGGGACGACGCCCGGGCGAACGCCCTGCTGGGCGCGATCGTGAACCCGGACGTGAAGGCCCGCGTCGAGGCCGCGGCCGGGCTGGGCGAAGTCGCCCTCGCCTCAAGGGAGATCACGAACCCCGACTTCCCCGACGCGGTGGTCCGCACGCCGGTGATCGTGAAGCTCGACGGGGGCAAGCCGGACGACCAGGCCGCCTACATGAGCGAGTGCTTCGGCCCGGTCTCGTTCGCCGTCGCGGTCGACTCGGCGGCCGAGGCGGTGGAGCTGCTGCGCCGCACCGTCCGTGAGAAGGGCGCGATGACCGTCGGCGCGTACACGACCTCGGAGGAGGTCGAGGAAGCCGTCCGGGAGGCCTGCCTGGACGAGGCGGCCCAGCTCTCCCTGAACCTGACGGGCGGGGTGTACGTCAACCAGACGGCCGCCTTCTCCGACTTCCACGGCTCGGGCGGCAATCCGGCGGCCAACTCCGCCCTGTGCGACGGAGCATTCGTCTCCAACCGCTTCCGAGTGGTGGAAACCCGAAGCGAACCCCACACGAAGGCATAGCCCCCGCACAGGGGCCCCGTCAGGGGCGCGGGGAACGGCGCGACCAGCCCCCACCGGGCCCGCAGCCGACGAACGAGCTGGGGCGCGGCCCCGCTCTTTGAGGGGCGCGGGGAACTGCGCGACCAGCCACGACGGACCCGCAGCCGACCACGCGCCCCCTAAGACGCACTCCAGTGGAACAACGCCATGGCCACACTCGTGGCGAGGTTGTAACTGGACACCTGAGCCCGCATCGGCAGGGAAACCAGGTGGTCGACACGACCACGCAGCTCCCCCGACAACCCACTCCGCTCCGAGCCGAAGGCAAGAACAGCGTCATCGGGAAGCTTCAGCTCCCGAATGTCCGCCCCCTCCGGGTCGAGCGCGAACACCGGCCCGGAGGGCAGCTCCGCCACGGCCAACCGCTCGACGGCCGTGGCGAAGTGCAACCCCGCCCCGCCCCGCACGACCGTGGGATGCCACGGATCGAGCGTGCCGGTCGTGACGACCCCGGTCGCCCCGAACCCGGCCGCGAGCCGGATCACCGCCCCGGCGTTCCCGAGATTGCGCGGCTGGTCGAGGACGACCACCGGCGCGGTACGGGGCATACGGGCCAGCGCCCGCAGATTGGCGTCACGTGAGGGCCGTACCGCCAGGGCGGCCACCCCCGTGGGGTGCGGCCGCGCGACGAGCGCCCGGTACGCGGCCTCCGGGACCTCCGCCAGGAGGACGTCCAGCGTCTCCCGTACGTCCGGGGCCAGTTCGTCCGCGAGGGCGAGCGTGGCCGTCCGGTCCGTGGTGACGGCGACCGGGACCTCGGCATGGAAGCGCAGCGCGTGCTTGAGGGCGTGGAAGCCGTCGAGCAGCACGGCGGTGTCGGCGAGCCGGTGCCAGGCGCTCAGAGGCTCGCGGTCGCGGGGTTCCGTCATGCCGTGAAGCCTACGTGCGGGTGATCGGCCTCCTCCGGGGGACGCGGACCCCCTCACCCGCCTCGCCGCCCGACCCGTCGCCGGAGGAGTCCTCGCCGGAGTTGTCCTCGCCGGAGTTCTCGCGCGACCCCGGGAGCCTTATCCCGAGGCGCCCGGACCGGGAGACGCGGAGGACGCGGGAGAGCCTGGAGAGCCGGGAGAGCAGCCACTCGCGCACGCGGGCGGCCCAGCCGCCGAGCCGGCGCAGGAAGGACGTCGGCAGGAAGACCGCGTCGGCGGCGATCATCGCGAGGGAGAAGAACGGCAGACCCAGCACCACGGCGATCACGGCGTGCTCGGTCATCATGATCGCCAGCAGGACGTTCTTCACCCGCCGGTTGAAGAGGGTGAAGGGGAAGGCGACCTGCGCGACCACCGTCCCGTACGTCACCAGCATCACCATGGTGCCGCTCGCGGACAGGAGGTCGGACAGGGCGGGCCAGGGGGAGAAGTAGTCCAGGTGCAGCGGGTAGTACACGGCCGTGCCGTCCTGCCAGCGCGAGCCCTGGATCTTGTACCAGCCGGCGGTCGCGTAGATCAGACACGCCTCGGCCATGATCACGAAGAGGGCCGCGTTGTGGACGAGGTTGGCGACCACGTCGAGGAAGATCCGTGGCTGGTCGCTCCGCGCGGCGTACCGGCCGGCCAGCCACCACAGGGCCTGGAGCGCCCACAGTCCCCAGTAGATCGTCCGCCAGCCGCCCAGCGTTCCGCCGTCGATCTTCCCCGCGAGCGTGGCGGCCGTCAGGGCGAGGCCGAGCACGGCCCACAGAACGACACCGACCCGGTCCGGCTGCCCCTCGTCCCCGTCACGCGGGCGGGCCGCCGCCGTCCGGCGCTCGCGCCGCGCGTCCAGCGACCACACCTGGCCGCAGCGGGTGAACACCAGGTAGATCGCCATCAGATGGATGACGTTGTCGCCGCCGTCCCCCATGAAGATGCTGCGGTTCTGGAGGGAGAGCACCCCGAGCAGGAAGAGCACGGACATGGTGCGGGTGCGCCAGCCGAGCATGAACAGGGCCGCGGAGAGCACGGCGAACCCGAAGACGATCTCGAACCAGACCTGGCTGTCGGCCCACATCAGGACCGTGAAGGCGTGGTTGCTCGCGATGAGCTGCTGGGCCAGGTCCCAGCTCCAGGGTCCGTCGGGCCCGTACATCTCCTGGCGGTGCGGGAACTCCCGCAACAGGAAGAGCAGCCAGGTCCCGGCGAAACCTATGCGGATCACCGCGGTCTGGTAGGGCCCCAGCGCCTGCCCGGTGAGACGCGAGACGGCGTGCCCCAGCTTGCGGTCGAGCCGGTGCGTGCGGTCGAAACGGCTGATCCGTCCGGCCAGCCGTTCCCGACCGGCATTGCGCGCCGGCCGTGGCTCCGGGGCACCCACCGAGGTGCCGGGCCGGTCGCTCACGGGGGCGTCGTCGTGATCCTTCGCCGGACCGCTGTCCTGACCCTTCGCCGGACCGCTGTCCTGACCCTTCGCCGGACCGCTGTCCTGATCCCTCGCCGGACCGCTGTCCTGATCGCTCACCGGGGTGCTCTCGTCGTCGCTCATCGGGCGCTCGCCGCCGTTTCCGCAGAGTCCACGGGCCGGGTCCCGGCCGCCCGGTCGGTGTCGGACAGCGGCCACCAGGGCAGCTGGCGCAGGACGGGCTTGTCGGACACCTGCTCCTGGCTCCACTCCGGTGGCGGCACGTTGGTCGTACGGGAACGGACCTGGACCTGCTGGACGACGGCGCCCCGGCCGCCCGCCCCCTCACGGTCGAGGCGCAGAACCGCGATGCGGCGCAGATAGCGCTCGGAGAGATCGCCGCGCAGACCGTTCGGACGGTTCGCGTTGTCGTGCGTGGCGGTGAAGAAGTCCCAGGCCCGGCGCAGTTCGTTCTGCTGGGTGTGGCTGGGCAGCAGGTTGCCGTCGATGGCCCGGCCGTCCAGCGCGGAGAGGTCGTACCAGCGGGTCGTCCTGATGGCGCCGTCCGTGCCCTTCACCTCGGCCCGGACCTGGACCGCGATGTTCTGCTGCAGCGGGTTGGGCGCGAAGAGTTTCCAGTTCTGCTCGAACTCCGGGTAGATCCACTCGTCGATCGCCTGCCCGTGCTGCTTGGTGACCGTGTTCGACGGCGCGACATGCAGGAAGACCATGCCGAGGTGCACACAGGCGACCAGCGCGACGAGCGCGAACGCGAGAGCCGCGGCGATCTGGAAGGGGAGGGAGAGCGCGGCGATGCCCACGGGAGGAGAACCGGCAGGAGGAGGTCCGGCAAGGGGAGGTCCGGCAGGGGGAGAACCGGCGGAGGGAGGGCCGTCGGGGGGAGGGGAGTCCGAGGGAGGGGGGTCGGCCGGGAGCGGGCCCGGGGCGGGCGCGGCGGCGGGCACTGCGGTGGGCGCGGCGGTGGGCGAGGGAGCCTCCGGGGGCTCGCCCGCCACGGGACGGGCGTCCGCGCCCTCGTCGTACGCATCCATTGCGCCCCGTTTCCCCATGTCTGCCCGATTGTCGTCGCCCGTGCCGCGACGGCGACGGCCGCACCGGAACGGTACTCAGCCCCACACGCCCGGCACAGCCCAGGGGGCACGGCGGAGCGGTGGACACCTTACGGCCCGCCGTCGTTCCCTTTTTGTAGAACCTGTTCTATCTTGTCGCTCCGCCGGACCGACGCGTCAGACCGACCGGGAGGACGGGACCGTGGACTTCACCTTCACCGAGGAACAGCAGGCGGCCGTGGAGGCGGCGAAGGCGGTCTTCGCGGGGGTCGCGCCGGACGGCGTACCGAGTCCCGCGCTCACCGCGGGCGCCGTCGCGGACGACTTCGACCGTGCGCTGTGGTCCCGGCTCGCCGACGCGGACCTGCTGAGCCTGCTGCTAGACGACCGCCACGGCGGCGCCGGTCTGGACGCCGTCGCCCTGTGCCTGGTGCTGCGGGAGTCGGCGAAGGTACTCGCCCGGGTTCCGCTGCTGGAGAGCACGGCGGCCACCGTGGCCGTACAGACCTACGGCGGCGAGGAGTTGCAGGCCGATCTGCTCGTACGGGCCGGCCGGGGCGAACTGGTCCTGACGGTCGCCGCCAACGGGCGGACCGGACACGACGGCGCCGAACTCGCCGTGACCGCACGGCAGGAGGACGGCGCGTGGGTGCTGGACGGGCTGCAGACGGCGGTTCCCTGGGCGCGGAACGCCGACTTCGTCCTCGTACCCGCCCTGAGCACCGGCACGGGCCGCTCCGTACTCGCCCTCGTGCCCCGTGACCACCAGGGCGCGACGCTCGCCGAGCAGATCTCGACGACGGGCGAGTTGCTCGGCGAACTCCACCTGGATTCCGTACGGATCCCCGCCCGTGACGTCATCGACGCCGACGGTGCCTGGGAGTGGCTGCGGAATCTGCTCGCCACCGGAACGTGTGCGCTGGCCCTCGGACTGGGCGAGCGGGTCCTCGGCATGACGAGCGAATACACCGGCAAGCGGGAGCAGTTCGGCCACCCGGTCGCCACGTTCCAGGCCGTGGCCGTGCAGGCCGCCGACCGCTACATCGATCTGCGCGCGATGGAGGCGACCCTCTGGCAGGCCGCGTGGCGGATCAGCACGGGAGCGGGCGGAGCGCTGCCCGCGTCCGGTGACGTGGCCGTCGCCAAGGTCTGGGCCTCCGAGGGCGTACGCCGGGTCGTGCAGACCGCGCAGCATCTGCACGGGGGCTTCGGCGCGGACACCGACTACTCGCTGCACCGGTACCACGCCTGGGCCAAGCATCTGGAGCTGTCGCTCGGCCCGGCGGCGGCACACGAGGAGGCGCTGGGCGACCTGCTGGCGGCCCATCCCCTGGGTTGACCGGCTGACCGAGCGGCCGAGCGAGCGACTGAACGGCCAAACGGCCGAGCCCTGGTCCGAGATCCGAAGCCAGGACTCGCGAACGCCGGGGGCTCCCCGGGGAAACCGTGGGTCCGCTACAGCACGAACCCCGGCTGCCCCTCGGTGTTCACCACCGGGCGGCCCTTGGCCGCCCAGACCTGCATGCCGCCGGCGACGTTCACCGCGTCGACGCCCTGCTGGTTCAGATACATGGCGACCTGCGCCGACCGGCCGCCGGAACGGCAGATCACGTTGACCCTGCCGTCCTGCGGGGCCGCCTCGGTCAACTCGCCGTAGCGGGCCACGAATTCACTGATGGGGATGTGCAGGGCCCCTTCGGCGTGACCCGCCTGCCACTCGTCGTCCTCCCGGACGTCCAGCAGGAAGTCTCCGTCCGCGAGATCTCCGACCTCGACCGTGGGCACACCAGCTCCGAAACTCATGGCCCGACGCTACCAAGGGGCGCGCCCCCGCCGTTCAGGGGCGCGGGCAACCGCGCGACCAGCCCTCACCGGCCCGCGGAGAGCAGCACACCCGTCGCCCCGGGACCGGAGGGATCAGGCACCGCTGCCGAGCAGACCCGCCAGCTCCGCTTCCCGCTCGCTCACCTGCGCGAGCAGCTGCTCGGCGATCTCCTCCAGCAGCCGGTCGGGATCGTCCGGCGCGATCTTGAGCATCCCGCCGATCGCGCTCTCCTCCAGCTCGCGGGCCACGAGGGCGAGCAGTTCCTTGCGCTGCGCGAGCCATTCGAGACGGGCGTAGAGCTCCTCGCTACGGCTCGGCCGCCACTCCTCCGCGACCGGTCCCGCGGCCCACTCCTCGGACAGCTCTCGGAGCAGGGCCTCGTCCCCACGGCCGTAGGCGGCGTTGACGCGGGAGATGAACTCGTCGCGCCGCGCGCGCTCCGCGTCGTCCTGCGCCAGGTCGGGGTGCGCCTTGCGGACGAGCTCCCGGTAGAGCTTGCGGGCCTCGTCGCTCGGCCGCACCCGCTGCGGCGGACGCACCGGCTGCTCGGTCAGCATGGCCGAGGCCTCCGGGGACAGTCCGTCCGAGTCGAGCCAGTCGTGGAACAGCTCCTCTATGCCCGGCATCGGCATGACCCTGGCCCGGGCCTCCTTCGCCTTGCGCACGTCCTCCGGGTCACCGGTGCTCGCGGCCCGCGCCTCGGCGATCTGCGCCTCCAGCTCGTCGAGCCGCGAGTACATCGGGCCGAGCCGCTGGTGGTGCAGCCGGGAGAAGTTCTCCACCTCGACCCGGAACGTCTCCACCGCGATCTCGAACTCGATCAACGCCTGCTCGGCCGCGCGCACGGCCCGCTCAAGCCGCTCCTCGGGCCGCTCGCCCCCGTCACTCACGGCACCGCCCACGGGCTCGTCGCCCCCGACGGCACCCGCACCCGCCGACGCACCGGCGTCCGAGTCTGCGTCCGAGTCCGTGCCTGTGCCCGAGGCAGCACCGGCCTCACCGACCGACTCGGCGCCGGCCTCATCGACCGACTTCGCACCGGCCTCTGCACTGACCTCGGCATCGGCCTCGGTACCGGCTCCACCGGCCGCGGCAGCCGGCTCGGCGCCCGCGTCGGCACCCCCGCCGGCAGGCGACTCGGCCCCCGCTCCGGCGTGGGCCTCCTCGGCACCGGCCGCACCGGCACGCGATTCACCGGCGACCGGCTCCGCGGAGGGCTCGGACGGCGGCTCGGACGGGGACTGCTCAGCTTCCGGGGTCGTCACCCGTCCAGCCTAGGCCACAGCTCCACCGGCCACCCGAACCTGCCCCGGCCGAAGCTGAGGCAGTGCGCGCGAGAGCGGCCCGCGGCCCGTCAGACCCCCAGCTCCCCCGCGATCCGGCCCGAGCGCACGGCCGTCACCAGCTCCGCGTGGTCGGCCTCGGTCCGGTCCGCGTACGCCACCGAGAAGTCGGCTATCGCCTCGTCCAGCTCCTCGTTCTTGCCGCAGTAGCCCGAGACCAACCGCGGATCGGCGCTGTGCGCGTGGGCCCGCGCCAGCAGCGCCCCCGTCATCCGCGCGTAGTCGTCTATCTGGTCCGCGGCCAACGCCGCGGGGTCCACGCTGCCCTTGCGGTTGCGGAACTGCCGCACCTGGAAGGGGCGTCCGTCGACCGTGGTCCACCCCAGGAGGTTGTCGCTGACGACCTGCATGCGCTTCTGGCCGAGGACGACCCGGCGGCCCTCGTGCTCGGCCTCCGGCAGCGGGAGACCCGCCGTCTTCAGATGCGGGACCAGGACGGACGCGCGGGCCTCCTTCACCTGGAGGACGAGCGGCTCGTCACGGTGGTCCAGCAGCAGCACCACGTACGACCGGGTGCCCACGCTGCCGGTGCCGACCACCCGGAAGGCGACATCGTGCACCGCGTACTGCGCGAGGAGCGGGAGCCGGTCCGGGGAGAGCGTGCCCAGGTACTCCTCCAGGGCCAGCGCCACCGCCGTGGCCTCGCCGTCCGGGACGCGGCGCAGCACCGGCGGGGCGTCTACGAAGTGGCGCCCGCCGCCCTCGACGGCCTCCGTCGACTTGGCCGCGAACCGTCCGCTGGTGTTGGACCGCGCCTTCTCCGCGACCCGCTCCAGGGTGCCGAGCAGGTCGTGCGCGTCCGTGTGGGAGACCAACTCCTCGTCCGCGATGGCGTTCCACGCGTCCAGGGCCGGGAGCTTGGCGAGCAGCCGCATCGTGCGCCGGTAGGAGCCGGCCGTGAAGTGCGCGGCCTTGCGGCAGGTGTCCTCGTCCGCTCCCGCCTCGCGCGCGGCGAGCACCAGCGAGGTCGCCAGTCGCTTGAGGTCCCACTCCCACGGTCCGCGCACCGTCTCGTCGAAGTCGTTCAGGTCGATGACGAGGCCGCCGCGCGCGTCCCCGTACAGACCGAAGTTGCCCGCGTGCGCGTCGCCGCAGATCTGGGCGCCGATGCCCGTCACGGGCGTACGCGCCAGGTCGTAGGCCATGAGGCCGGCCGAACCGCGCAGGAAGGCGAACGGCGTGGCCGCCATCCTGCCCACCCGTATCGGTGTGAGCTCGGCGATCCGGCCCCGGCCGGACTCCTCCACGGCCGTCACCGCGTCCGGGCGGTCGCCGTTCGTGTCGAGCGACGCGTGCGCGCCGCGCGGGACGCGTGCCCTGAGGGCCTTGCCCTCTTTCTTGGCCGAGTCCTCCGAGGGCCACGGCGCGAATCCGCGCACCGCCGGAATCCTCGCCGTCCCGCCAACTCCGGCGACTCCGGCCGCTCCAGTAGCTCCGGCCGTCCCGGTCACCGCTCCACCGGTCTCACTCACTCGAACCGCCTCCCCCGCACCCGAACATCAACTCGGGACGACCGTACCGCCGGGCGCCGATTCGCGTGAGCCCCTGTGGACAACTCCGCGCCTGTGGAAAACACCGCAGCTCAACGGGGAGGAAGAGCCCCGGACCACTTCGCTAGTTCCGGAACTGCTCCGCGCAACGGCCGTCCTCCAGCAGGTACTTCTCCGCCCACATGCCCAGTTCCCTGAGCGAGGGCTCCAGTGCGGAACCGGCCTCCGTCAGCCGGTAGGAGACGCGCAGCGGCGGTCCCTCGTCGACCTCGCGCACCACGATTCCGAGGCCCGCCAGCTCGGTGAGCCGATCGGAGAGCATCCGCTCGCTGATGCCGGGGATGGCCCGGCGCAGGTCGGCGAAGTGCACGGGCGCCGGCATGAGCACGGCCACGATCGGGCCCGTCCAGCGCTTTCCGATCACCTGGAAGACACGGGTGATGCCGTCGTCGACCCGTCTGCACGACGCAGCGTCGTGGTTTTCCTGGACCGCCATGCCTTCAGGGTACTTGCCGCCCCGTACGGGGATGAAAAAAAGTAAGCTCCTGTGTTATTCATAGTTACGAACGAAAAAGCGAAGCCGTGGGCGGGCCCTGACCCGGATCGCCCACGACAACCGCGCCCTCTGCGGTGCGCGCACCCCTGCGAACGCCCGCAACCCGATGCGCCGAACACCTCAAATGGAGAACCCCATGGCCACCCTGCTGCACGTGGACTCGTCCGTCCTTCCCGGTTCCGCCTCGGCGTCCCGCTCCGTCACGGACGCCTTCCGCAAGGCCTGGGAGGAGCAGCACCCGGAGGGCACCGTGGTCTACCGCGACCTCTCCGCGCACCCGGTCCCGCACATCACCGCCGACGCCCACAGCGCCGTCTTCGCCGATCCGTCGGCGCACACCCCGGAGCAGGCCGCGGCCTTCGCCGCGCGCCTGGAGTTCATCGAGGAGCTGGAGCAGGCGGACGCCGTCCTGATCGGCGCGCCCATGTACAACTTCTCGATCCCGTCGACCCTGAAGGCGTGGCTGGACAACGTGATCGTCGTCGGCCGCACCGCGGGCGAGACCCAGTCCGCCAAGGGCACCCCGGTCACCGTCGTGGCCAGCCGCGGCGGCGCCTACGGGCCGGGCACGCCCCGCGAGGGCTACGAGTACGTGCAGAACTACCTGGGGGCCGTCCTGAAGGACATGCTCGGCCTGGACGTCGAATTCATCGTCCCGGAGCTCACGATGGCCCCGCACATGCCGGCGCTGGCCGACCTGGTCCCGCTCTTCGAGGCGTCCCGCGACAAGGCCCTTGAGGACGCGGCCGCCAAGGGCCGGACCCTCGCCGAGCAGCTCGCCCCGAAGGCCGCCTGACGCACGGCGGCCTCACGGCACGCGGCCGGACAACCGGACGGCCGCACACCACCGCACGGACCCGCGCCCCGCCCCGCCACCACGGGCGGGGCGCGCGTCACGCCCCCGCGAGCCTGTTGATCTCCGCGGTCTCCAGCACCCGGACCCCGGACTCGCCGCGAGCCACGGCGACCATCGCCAGACCCACCTGCTCCGTAGTGGTGATCCAGCGGGGCGCGAGCTTCCGCAGGAGGGGCAGCAGACGCCCGGTCGCCGCGTAGACCATCCGGTAGACCCGCGTCTTGGACGTGATCCCGTGCAGCGGCTGGATGAGCCCCGGCCGGAACATGTACGCGTCCACGCCGTCCAGCGCGAGCAGCGCGTTCTCCGTCTCCCCCTTGACCCGCGCCCACATCACCCGCCCGCGCGCGGAACTGTCGGTGCCCTGCCCGGACACGTAACAGAAGGTCAGCCCCGGACTCGACGCGGCCAGCGTGCGCGCCACGGAGAGCGTGAGGTCGTACGTGATCTCGCGGTACGCGGCCTCCTTCATGCCCGCCGAGGAGACGCCGAGGCAGAAGAAGCAGGCGTCGTACCCGGAGAGTTCGCCCTCCAGCCCGCCGAGGTCGGTGAGGTCGGCCCGGACGATCTCGCGCAGCTTGGGATGCGTGACCCCCACCGTCGTGCGGCCGATCACGAGGACGCTCTCGACCGCCGCGTCCCGCAGACACTCCCGCAGAACTCCACGCCCGACCATCCCGGTCGCACCGAAGAGGATCACCTTCACAGAGCCCCACTCCCACCACGTAGTCCGGACAGGCACCGTAGTCCGAACAGGCACCCCAGGGCGTGCCCGCGAAGTCCCTCCTCCAGTCTTCGGCCGGGAGGCGCCCCCAGCCCGCGACGCCTGGCACGCTCGCTCAGCCTCCGGCCGGGGGACCACCACTCGCCGCACCAGACGCCGCAGTGACCCGCCCTCCGGGCGGACGACAGGACTTTGCGGACACGCCCTGGACTTTCCCGACCGTGAGATACGTCACCGTCGCACTTCCACGCGCGGGCCGTGAATCGGCCAAGGCGCGCGTCGGCCGTGCGCCAACTGCGGGCGCGTTGTGGCCGATCGCGCCGTTCCCCGCGCCCCTCAAGGACGCGGGGACTCCCTGTTTCCCCTTTCCGCCCAGCGCCGGCAAGCCCATCTCGCGAGCGCTGCCACGAGGAGGGAGACGACGATCGCCCCCCAGTCGATGACGTGCGGAAGCCCGGGGAAGAAGGCGAAGAAGGCGAGGGTCGCCACGAGGCCCGCCAAGAAGGCGGCAATCTCGACCGAGCGCCGCCGCGACTTCTCCGGCCGCTCCCGCTCCTGCTGTTGATCGATCATGAACAGCTCACTTCGTAATGTGATGGCACTGACTCACTCGCCGCACCCCGGTCACATAGAGGTGCGCACACGCTTTTCCATAACGAGGCAGCGTCTGAGGAGAGTTGTTCCGCATCGGATCGATCTTGCACTCGGGGTGCGTCCGCCCGCGGGACGTCCGGTAGATCTTGTTGTTGGTGTTGCTGTACGTGAAGTCGATCCGCCAGTTGCAGAACCCGCTGCCGAGCGCGGCGACGAAGGCGCAGTCCACGCCGGCGTTCTGGTAGGTGATCTTCTTTCCGCCACCACGGATGATGTGCGTGAACAAGCAACCGGTCGGGACCTTCATCGTCATGCCCCCGACGCTGTACTCGAACGTCCGCACCGGTGTCGACCCGACGGCGCCGGCTTGTGCCGTCGAGGCGCTCGTCAGTACGAGAGCGCAGGCGGCAGCGGCGGCGATGGGAAGCCTGAATCGAAAAAGCGCGGCCATGAACAATCCCTTCCGGCGGAGAATCTCTTCCGACCGGAATGAACTCCGTCGCGGTGATCATGTTTCTGGACGACGGGATGCTTCACCGGCTTGAGTGATCAAGTGGTATTCCGCTGACAAGCTGAGTCGTTTCTCCGATCACCAGCCCATCGAACCGCCCTCCGGTCGCCCTGGACGGATCCCCGGCCCGAGTCCGGCGCACCCGCGCCGACCGCCCCACAGAACGCCCCACACAACACACACGGCCCCAGCCGTGAGATACCTCACCGCCAGGGCCGTGCCGTGTCATACGTCGGGTCGAAGCCCGACTGTGTGACGACGAGGGAACGAGAAACGGGCCCCCGCCAGAACTTTCGTTCTGACGGAGACCCGTCTCTGCTGGTGCGCGAGGGGGGAGTTGAACCCCCACGCCCTTTCGGGCACTGGAACCTGAATCCAGCGCGTCTGCCTATTCCGCCACCCGCGCATTGGGTGTGTCATCCGTCTCTCACCAGGTGGGTGAGCGCCTTCCGACATGCAGAAGATTAGCACGCTGGTGGGGGTGGATTCACATCCGTTTCCGAGGGCCCCGGGAGCCCGGCAGGAGGTCCGCGGCACGGCGACCGGCCCCCGCGCCACCCCACCGTCACCAGCAGGACCGACTCCCGTGGCGCCCCGGATCCCACCGACCCCGGCCGCCACGTATCAAGCGGAACCGGTTCACGTATCAACCTCGTACCGGTCCCGGCCATCTCCCCGTCAGGGGGCCGGGGTCCACTGCCGCGTGCGGGACACTGTGGTGAAGCCGCCTCTACGATCCTCCCCATACGGAGTGCCTCGGGGGAGTTCGAAGAGGGACTTCGGCGGGAACAGCGGGAGGGGACTTCAGTGGGCGTCGACATCCGTCGACCGGGCCGACAGGGGGAACCAGCCGATTTCCCGGCGCGTGGATACGATCAGTAAGCAGTACCAGGGCGACGACACAGGAGGAGGTGCCCCATGGGAGTCCTGAAGAAGTTCGAGCAACGCCTCGAAGGTCTGGTCAACGGCACCTTCGCCAAGGTGTTCAAGTCCGAGGTCCAGCCGGTGGAGATCGCCGGAGCGCTCCAGCGCGAGTGCGACAACAACGCCACCATCTGGAACCGGGACCGCACCGTGGTCCCCAACGACTTCATCGTGGAGCTGAGCACGCCGGACTTCGAGCGTCTCAGCCCCTACTCGGGCCAGCTCGGCGACGAGCTGGCCGGCATGGTGCGCGACTACGCCAAGCAGCAGCGCTACACGTTCATGGGCACCATCAAGGTCCACCTGGAGAAGGCGGACGACCTCGACACGGGCCTGTACCGGGTCCGCAGTCGTACGCTCGCCTCCTCCGCCAACCAGCAGGGCGCTCCCGAGCGCGCCCCCGCGGGCCCGCCCCCGGCGGCCGGCCGGGGCCAGGCGGGCGGCCAGCCCGGTGGCTACGGCTACCCGCCCGCGGCCGCTCCGCCCATGCCCGCAGGACCGCCGCCCGGCGGACGCCCGGGTGCCGCACCCGCGGGCCAGCGGCCCGCCGCGGCCCCGCAGCCGGGTGGACGCACGCGGCACTGGATCGAGGTCAACGGCACCCGCCATCAGATCTCCCGCCCGACGCTCGTGCTGGGCCGCAGCACCGAAGCCGACGTGCGGATCGACGACCCCGGCGTCTCGCGCCGGCACTGTGAGATCCGGACCGGAACGCCCTCGACCGTCCAGGATCTTGGGTCCACCAACGGCATCGTGGTGGACGGACAGCACACCACCCGCGCTACGCTCCGCGACGGCTCGCGGATCGTCGTGGGCAGCACCACCATCATTTACCGGCAAGCCGAAGGGTGAAGCGGGGGCAATGTCAGAGCTGACCCTCACGGTCATGCGGCTGGGTTTCCTGGCCGTACTGTGGCTGTTCGTGATCGTGGCCGTGCAGGTCATCCGCAGCGACCTGTTCGGAACGCGTGTCACACAGCGCGGGTCGCGACGGGAAGCCCAGAGGCCGCAGCAGGCCGCTGCGCGCCAGAGCGCACCGCCGCCGCAGCGACAGCAGGCGGCGCCCAGCGGCGGCGGCCGTCAGCGCCGCGGCGCTCCCACCAAGCTGGTCGTCTCGGAGGGCATCCTCACGGGCACGACCGTTGCCCTTCAGGGACAGACCATCACGCTGGGTCGCGCACACGACAGCACCATCGTGCTGGACGACGACTACGCATCCAGCAGGCATGCCAGGATCTACCCGGACCGTGACGGCCAGTGGATCGTCGAGGATCTCGGGTCCACCAACGGCACGTATCTCGACCGGACCCGATTGACGACCCCCACGCCGGTTCCGCTGGGCGCGCCGATCCGCATCGGCAAGACCGTCATCGAGCTGCGGAAGTAGTACGACAATGAGCGAGCGGAGCGAGCGAGCAGCGGCGGTCCCCACGACGGACCCCGGCGCGCTCCCGACCGGAGGGTGGGCACCGTGCGGATGTACCCGGAGCCGACGGGCGAGGTGCGCATGAGTCTGTCACTGCGCTTCGCCGCCGGATCGCACAAAGGCATGATCCGAGAGGGCAACGAGGACTCCGGTTACGCCGGACCGCGGCTGCTCGCGATCGCGGACGGGATGGGCGGCCAGGCCGCCGGTGAGGTGGCCTCGTCCGAGGTGATCTCCACGATCGTCGCGCTCGACGACGACGTGCCCGGCTCCGACATCCTCACCTCGCTCGGTACGGCCGTGCAGCGCGCCAACGACCAGCTCAGGATGATGGTCGAGGAGGACCCCCAGCTCGAAGGCATGGGGACGACCCTCACCGCCCTCCTGTGGACCGGTCAGCGCCTCGGCCTCGTGCACGTCGGCGACTCCCGCGCGTACCTGCTGCGGGACGGCGTGCTCACGCAGATCACGCAGGACCACACGTGGGTGCAGCGCCTCGTCGACGAGGGCCGCATCACGGAGGAAGAGGCCACCACCCACCCGCAGAGGTCGCTCCTCATGCGCGCGCTGGGCAGCGGCGACCACGTCGAGCCGGATCTCTCCATCCGTGAGGTCCGCGCCGGCGACCGGTACCTGATCTGCTCCGACGGGCTCTCGGGCGTCGTCTCCCATCAGACGATGGAGGACACCCTCGCCAGCTACCAGGGCCCCCAGGAGACCGTTCAGCAGCTGATCGAGCTCGCGCTGCGCGGCGGCGGCCCCGACAACATCACCGTGATCGTGGCCGACGTCCTCGACATCGACGGCGGGGACACCCTCGCGGGGCAGCTCTCCGACACCCCGGTCGTCGTGGGCGCGGTCGCCGAGAACCAGCACCAGCTGCACGACAACGGCGCCATGCAGACGCCCGCGGGCCGCGCCTCCAACCTCGGCCGGCAGGTCCCCGGACAGGGCGGCGGCGAGTTCGGCCCGCCCGGAAGCGGCGACACCACCGGTTACGTACCCACCGGAGGGTTCGGCGACTACTCCGACGAGGACTTCGTCAAGCCGCGCTCCGGGCGGAAGTGGCTGAAGAGATCCTTCTACATCGTGCTCGCGCTCGGCGTCATCGGCGGCGGGCTGTACGGCGGTTACCGCTGGACGCAGACGCAGTACTACGTGGGCGCCAACGACGAGCACGTCGCGCTGTACCGCGGCATCAGCCAGGACCTCGCCTGGGTCTCGCTCTCGAAGGTGGAGAAGGACCACCCCGAGATCGAACTCAAGTACCTGCCGCCGTACCAGCAGAAGCAGGTCAAGGCGACGATCACCGAGGGCGGGCTGAACGACGCCCGGTCGAAGATCGACGAGCTGCAGACGCAGGCGTCCGCGTGCAAGAAGGACGCCGACCGCCGCGAGGCCGAGAGCAAGCAGAACGCGAAGACCGGCGAGGGCGAGGCCGGCGGGGTCACGGGAACCACTCGCAACTCCGCCGCGTCCAAGGCCACACCGACGCCGACGGCGACCTCGTCGAGCCCGTCGCCCGACCCGTCCAAGTCCACGACCGCACCCACTCCGACACCCGGCCCCAGCCTCTCCGACGAAGAGCAGAAGCTGGTCTCGCTGTGCGGTAAGCAGTAAGCAGCCGTGAGGGGCCCTGTCACACGATGAGCAGTACTTCCAACACGTCGACGCACCACACGTCCACGATCGGCTCGATCGGCACACCGAGCCGGCGCAACACCGAGCTCGCGCTGCTCGTGTTCGCCGTGCTCATCCCGGTGTTCGCCTACGCCAACGTCGGGCTGGCCATCAATGACTCGGTGCCGCCGGGCCTGTTGAGCTACGGGCTCGGCCTCGGCCTGCTCGCGGCCGTCGGCCATGTCGTCGTACGAAAGTTCGCGCCGTACGCGGACCCGCTGCTGCTGCCGCTGGCGACGCTGCTGAACGGCATCGGTCTGGTCGTCATCTGGCGCCTGGACCAGTCCAAGCGGCTGCAGGCGAGCAGTACGTTCGTCGAGGCGGCCCCCCGCCAGCTGCTGTACTCCGCGCTGGGCGTGGCCCTCTTCGTGGTCGTACTGGTGTTCCTCAAGGACCACCGCGTCCTGCAGCGCTACACCTACATCTCCATGGTCGGCGCGCTGATCCTGCTCCTCCTGCCGCTGGTCCCGGGCCTCGGCCTGAACGTCTTCGGCGCCAGGATCTGGATCTCGATCGCCGGATTCACCATCCAGCCCGGTGAGTTCGCGAAGATCGTCCTCGCGATCTTCTTCGCCGGCTATCTCATGGTGAAACGCGACGCGCTCGCCCTGGCCAGCCGCCGCTTCATGGGCATCTACCTGCCGCGCGGACGCGACCTGGGCCCGATCATCGTCGTCTGGATCATCTCCATCCTGATCCTGGTCTTCGAGACCGACCTCGGTACCTCGCTGCTCTTCTTCGGCATGTTCGTGATCATGCTGTACGTCGCCACCGAGCGGACCAGCTGGATCGTGTTCGGCATGCTGATGTCCGCGGCGGGCGCCGTCGGCGTGGCCTCCTTCGAGTCGCACGTCCAGCAGCGCGTCCAGGCCTGGCTCGACCCGATGCACGAGTACGAGCTCAGCCAGCAGGGCGTCATCGGCCACACCGAGCAGTCCATGCAGGCGCTGTGGGCCTTCGGCTCCGGCGGCACCCTCGGCACCGGCCTCGGCCAGGGCAACTCCGACCTCATCGGCTTCGCCGCCAACTCCGACTTCATCCTCGCCACCTTCGGCGAGGAGCTGGGCCTGGCCGGCGTGATGGCGATCCTGCTGATGTACGGCCTGATCGTGGAACGCGGCGTACGCACCGCCCTCGCCGCCCGCGACCCCTTCGGCAAGCTGCTCGCCATCGGTCTCTCGGGCGCCTTCGCCCTCCAGGTCTTCGTGGTCGCCGGCGGCGTCATGGGCCTGATCCCGCTCACCGGTATGACGATGCCGTTCCTGGCGTACGGAGGTTCGTCCGTCATCGCCAACTGGGCCCTCGTCGGCATCCTGATCCGCATCAGCGACACCGCCCGCCGGCCCGCGCCGGCCCCCGCACCCAACCCCGACGCCGAGATGACCCAGGTGGTCCGACCGTGAACAAGCCCCTGCGCCGGATCGCGATCTTCTGCGGGCTCCTCGTGCTCGCCCTGCTCATCCGCGACAACTGGATCCAGTACGTCCAGGCCGACTCGCTGAAGGACGACACGAAGAACCGCCGCGTCGCCATCGCGCGCTACGCCACACCGCGCGGCGACATCATCGTCGACGGCGAACCGATCACCGGGTCCGCCAAGACGAACGGCGACGACTTCAACGACTTCGAGTACAAGCGCACCTACAAGGACGGCGCGATGTGGGCCCCCGTCACGGGCTACGCCTCGCAGGCCTTCGGTGCCACGCAGCTGGAGAGCATCGAGGACGGGATCCTCACCGGCAACGACGACCGGCTCTTCTTCCGCCGCACGCTCGACATGATCACCGGCAAGAAGCAGGCGGGCGGCAATGTCGTCACCACGCTCAACGCCGCCGCGCAGAAGGCCGCGTACAAGGGGCTGCTGAAGCAGGGCAAGGGCGCCGTCGCCGCGATCGACCCGGAGACCGGCGCGATCCTGGCACTGGCCTCCACCCCCTCGTACGACCCCTCGACGTTCGCCGGGAACTCCACCAAGGTCGACGGAAACGCCTGGAACAAGCTGCAGAAGAAGAACAACCCCGACGACCCGATGCAGAACAGGGCGCTGCGCGAGATCTACCCGCCCGGGTCGACGTTCAAGGTGGTCACGGCCGCGGCGGCGCTGGAGCACGGGATCGTCGACAGCGCGGATGAGAAAACCGACTCTCCTCTTCCGTACACCCTGCCGGACACCACCACCGAGCTGAAGAACGAGGGGAACATCCCCTGCAAGAACGCGACGCTGCGCGAGGCGCTGCGCGTGTCCTGCAACACCGTCTTCGGCAAGCTCGGCGTCGACGTCGGCAAGGAGGACATGTTGGAGACGGCGAAGAAGTTCGGCTTCAACGAGGAGCAGTTCGTGCCGATCCGCTCCAGCGCCTCCAACTTCCCCGAGAAGATGGACCGGCCGCAGACCGCGCTCAGCTCGATCGGCCAGTTCGAGACCGCCACGACTCCGCTGCAGATGGCGATGGTCGCCTCGGCCGTCGCCAACGACGGCACGCTCATGAAGCCGTACATGGTCGACAAGCTCCAGGCGCCGAGCCTCGACGTCATCGAGCAGACCGACCCGGAGAAGATGAGCGAGCCGCTGTCCGAGAAGAACGCCCAGATCCTTCAGTCGATCATGGAGACGGTCGTCGAGAAGGGCACCGGCACCAACGCCCAGATCAACGAGAGCGGCGTCACCGTCGGCGGCAAGACCGGTACCGCCCAGCGCGGTGTCGACAACAGCGAGAACCCGTACGCCTGGTTCATCTCGTACGCGAAGCTCGACGACGGCAGCTCTCCGGTCGCCGTCGCCGTGGTGGTCGAGGACGAGAGCGCCAACCGTGACGACATCTCCGGCGGTGGTCTCGCCGCTCCGATCGCGAGGGACGTGATGAAGGCAGTCATCGACAGCAAGAAGTGACCCCGCTCACGTCCCCTTCACATCGGTGCACGTTGCGATACCGGTCCTGTATCGGGTGACGGTTGTGGCCAGGTCAGTCAAGGCGGTCCGGGTACGGTATGCCCGGACAGCACACCGCCGGACCACACGTGGTGTGGTCGGGACCGTCGGAAAAGGCTGGTAGGTAGCTATGGAAGAGCCGCGTCGCCTCGGCGGCCGGTACGAGCTGGGCCACGTGCTCGGCCGTGGTGGCATGGCGGAGGTACACCTCGCCCATGACACCCGGCTCGGCCGCACGGTAGCGGTGAAGACGCTGCGAGCGGACCTCGCGCGCGACCCGTCGTTCCAGGCCCGGTTCCGCCGGGAGGCCCAGTCGGCCGCCTCGCTCAACCATCCCGCGATCGTCGCCGTGTACGACACGGGTGAGGACTACATCGAGGGCATCTCCATCCCGTACATCGTGATGGAGTACGTCGACGGGTCCACGCTGCGCGAACTGCTGCACTCCGGGCGCAAGCTGCTGCCCGAGCGCACCCTGGAGATGACCATCGGCATCCTCCAGGCCCTTGAGTACTCGCACCGCGCCGGCATCGTGCACCGCGACATCAAGCCCGCGAACGTCATGCTGACGCGCAACGGCCAGGTCAAGGTCATGGACTTCGGCATCGCCCGCGCGATGGGCGACTCCGGTATGACGATGACGCAGACCGCGGCGGTCATAGGGACCGCGCAGTACCTCTCTCCGGAGCAGGCGAAGGGCGAGCCGGTCGACGCCCGCTCCGACCTGTACTCGGCGGGTTGTCTGCTGTACGAGCTCCTGACGGTGCGCCCGCCGTTCATCGGGGACTCCCCGGTGGCGGTCGCGTACCAACACGTGCGCGAGGAGCCGCAGCCGCCGAGCGTCTTCGACCCCGAGATCACGCCCGAGATGGACGCCATCGTCCTGAAGGCGCTGACCAAGGACCCGGACTACCGCTACCAGTCCGCCGACGAGATGCGGATGGACATCGAGGCCTGCCTCGACGGCCAGCCGGTCGCGGCCACCGCCGCCATGGGCTCGGTCGGCTACGGCGGCTACCCGGACGACCAGCCGACCACCGCCCTGCGCTCCTCGGACGGCCAGCACACCACGATGCTGCCTCCGCAGAACCCGGACGACGGGGCCTTCGGCTACGACGACCGGGCCGGCCGGCGCCGCCAGCAGAAGAAGAGCAACACCTCGACGATCCTCCTGGTCGTCGCCGGTGTGCTCGTGCTGATCGGCGCGATCCTCATCGGCAAGTGGGCGTTCACCGGGGACGGCGGCAGCGGGAACAACACGTTCGACGCGCCGAACTTCGTGAACCGGACCGAGGCCGACGCCAAACAGCAGGCGACCAATCGCGAGCTCGAACTCACGATCAACCGCAAGCCGTGCGAGAACACGGTCAAGGGCAGCGTCTGCGACCAGAGCCCGGCCGCGAAGACCCAGGTCAAGAAGGGCGACACGATCACCCTGACGGTGTCGACGGGGGCGCCGAAGGTGGCGGTTCCCAACGTCATCGACGACTCCGTGGACGCCGCGACCAAGAAGCTTGAGAGCGATAAGTACGAGTTCGAGGTCAAGACGGAGAGCAAGGAGTCCAGCGAGGACCCCGGCACCGTCCTCGACCAGGACCCGTCCTCGGGCGAAGAGGTCGAGAAGGGCTCCACGATCACGCTCACCGTCGCCAAGGAGAAGGAACAGTCCACCGTTCCCGACGTCGGCGGTCAGAGCTGTGACCAGGCCAAGGCCCAGATGGAACAGAACGATCTGACGGGTACCTGCACAGAGGTGGAGACCGACGACGACAACCTGGTCGGCAAGGTCGTCGCGACCTCGCCGCAGGCGGGCTCGCCGGCCGACCCGGGGTCGACGGTCACCATCCAGATCGGCAAGAAGAAGCAGGAAGAGGAGCCGCAGAAGTTCGCCATGCCGAAGGTGACCCAGATGACCCTCGCGCAGGCGAAGCAGGTCCTCTCGCAGAGTCAGCTCCAGCTCGGCAACGTCAACGGATCGCAGGACGACAACGCCATCGTCCTCGCCAGCGACCCCGGTCAGGGCAACGAGGTGAAGGCCGGCGACAAGGTCAACCTCGTCACGGTCGACACCGGCGGCGGGAACAACGGCGGCGGCAACGGCGGCGGCTTCCTCGGAGGCGGCTCGGGCTGACGCCCGGCAACCGCACCGACCGCACGAAGAGGCCCTGGCCCCCCTCACAGGGGGGCCAGGGCCTCTTCGTCGTACGGGGGCTCCTACGGGAGCCGTCAGCGCAGCTCCGCCGGGGGCGTCCGTTCGTCGTCGACCTTCTCCACGCGGTCCAGCTCGCCCCAGACCACGTACCGGTAGCGGGACGTGTAGACCGGCGTGCAGGTCGTCAGCGTGATGTAGCGGCCCGCCTTCGCCTTCCCCGACTCCTTGGGGACCGCCCCGAGGACGTTGACGTTGTACTTCGACGTCTCCGGAAGCGTCGCGTAGACCTTGTAGACGTACCAGTCGTCCTTGGTCTCGAAGACGATCGCGTCGCCCTTCTTGAGCTTGTCGATGTTGTGGAACTTCGCGCCGTGCCCGTCACGGTGGGCGGCCAGCGAGAAATTGCCCTTCTCGTCCTGCGGGAGCGCGGACTTGACGGGGTTCGTGTAGTAGCCGGCGATGCCGTTGTTGAGCAGCTTCGTGGCGGTGCCCTTCTTGACCAGCACCTCGCCGTTCTTCATCGCCGGGACGTGCAGGAAGCCGATGCCGTCCTTGGTGTCCAGGCCGACCGGACCGCGGTCCTCGGCCCAGTGGTCGCGCACCTTGTCGCCCTGCTTGTCGGCCTCGCGGTCCGCGATCACGTTCGTCCACCACAGGGAGTAGACGACGAACAGGCCGAGGACCAGGCCCGCCGTGATGAGGAGTTCGCCCAGGACGCTGACGGCCGTCGCGATCGGGCCGCCGCCGCGGCGCCGCGGCGCGGGCGGGGACGCCGGCGCGTCCGTGTGCTCTTCGTGGTCGGTCGTCGCTGCCACTGCGTTTTCCCCGTCTGGTGTCTCAGAGAGCTGTTCAGATGTTCAGAAAGGTGTTCAGGAGGGTGCCCGCGCGGTCAGCCGACGAGTTCGTCCGGTTTGCCCTTGTCGCGCGATCGTTCCTCGACCATCGTGCCCCAGACGATCATCCGGTACTTACTGGTGAATTCCGGGGTGCAGGTGGTGAGAGTGATGTAGCGGCCCGCCGACTTGAAGGTCGATCCCTTGGGAACCGCGTCCAGGACAGACGTGTTGCTCGGTGGCGTCACCGGCAGGATCGAGGCCATCTTGTAGACGAAGTACTTGTTCTGCGTCTCCACGACGATCGCGTCGCCCGGCTTGAGACGGTTGATGTAGCGGAACGGTTCGCCGTGGGTGTTGCGGTGGCCCGCGAGCCCGAAGTTGCCCTTCTTGGCGTCCGGCATCGCGGTCTTCACGCCGTCCTCGGCGTAGTGGCCCACCATGCCGCGGTCCAGGACCCGCTTCTTGTCGGTGCCCTCGGCGATCGGGACGACGACGTCGAGCTTGGGGATGTGCAGCAGGGCGAAGCCCTGCCCCGGCTCGAACGTGCCCGGAGCGCCCTTGCCGCTCGCCCAGTCGTCCTGGAGGCTGCTGGCCTCGCTGTCGGCCTGCGCGTGGGCCCGTATGTTCGTCCAGTACAGCTGGTAGGTCACGAACAGCAGCATCAGTACACCGGTGGTGATGAACACCTCGCCGATCGCGCGGCTCGCCATCACGGCCGCCCCGGGCTTGCGCGCCTTCGCCGCGCGCCGGGCCGCCGCGCGCGAGACGGGCGCGTCGGCCGCGTCGGCCTCCGTCTGCTCCTCGTGCATCCCGCCGGTGTCGGCCCCGCCGTGCCGTCCGTGGCGCCTGGAGGCCTTGCGCCGGGCCGCGCGGCCTCCCGGGGCCCCCGAGGGCCCCGGAGCCGCCACGGGGCCCTCAGAGGCCGCTGAGGGCTTCTGACGGCTCGCTATGGACCCGATGTCGGCGACGCGCAGGGCGACGGTCTCTTCGGCGGACGGAGAAGGCTCGTACGACGGTGTGTAGGGCTGGGCGTCCGGCAGCGGCTGGGCGGCGGGCGCGACCGGGGCGGCGGGCGCGTACGCCTCGCCGTACTGCGGCCGCGGCTCCTGGTAGCCGGGGTACCCCGACTGCGCCTGCCCGTACGCCTGCTGGGGCTGGGGCTGCTGCGCGTAGGGCTGCTGAGTGTGCGCGTGTGCCTGGGGTGCCGCGTACGGCTGTTGCGGCGCGGCCGGTGCCGAATAGCCGTGCGCGGGCTCCGCCTGCCCACGGCCCGCCGGATCCGCGTACGTCGAGGTGCTCTGGGCGTTCTGCCCGACGCTCCAGTCCGGTGCGTACGTCTGCGGGTCGTACCACCCCTGCTCCGGCGCCGCGGGCTGCCGTCGGCCCGGCAGGGGATCGCTGAGCGGGTCCGCCAGCCCGTCCACGGCGGCCCGCATGGCGCCGCCGGCACCCGGCGCCTCGAACGCCGCAGCGCTCCCGTACCCGGCGTCCTCGCCGTACGGGGCGGCACTGTCGCGCTCGGGGCGCAGCGCGGTCACGCCGTGACCCTGCCCACCACCGGGGCGAGCCCCGCCGACCTGGCCACGGCTCCCTGGTCGCCGCACTCGGCCAGCCAGTTGGCCAGCATGCGGTGACCGTGTTCGGTCAGCACGGACTCGGGGTGGAACTGCACTCCCTCGACCGGGAGTTCGCGATGTCTGAGACCCATGATGATCCCGTCGTGGGTACGGGCCGTGACCTCAAGGTCGGCCGGCACGGTCCCCGGCTCGGCGGCCAGCGAGTGGTAGCGCGTGGCGGTGAAGGGCGAGGGCAGTCCGGCGAACACGCCCCGGCCCGCGTGCTCGACGAGCGAGGTCTTGCCGTGCAGCAGCTCGGGGGCGCGGTCCACCACCCCGCCGTACGCCACCTGCATCGACTGCATCCCGAGGCAGACCCCGAAGACGGGGACCCCGGTCGCGGCGCAGTGCCGGACCATGTCGACGCAGACCCCGGCCTCCTCGGGCGTGCCCGGTCCGGGCGACAGCAGCACGCCGTCGAACCCGTCCTGCGCGTGCGCCATCGCCACCTCGTCGTTGCGCAGCACCTCGCACTCGGCGCCGAGCTGGTAGAGGTACTGGACCAGGTTGTAGACGAAGCTGTCGTAGTTGTCGACGACGAGGATCCGCGCGGTCACTGGTTGTCCACCGTCACATCGTTGAAGGGGAGCAGCGGTTCGGCCCACGGGAAGACGTACTGGAAGAGCACGTAGACCACCGCGAGGACCAGCACGATCGAGAGCAGTGCCTTGATCCACGTGTTCCCCGGCAGAAGCCGCCAGATAAAGCCGTACATGCCGTCCCTTCCGTCGCACCACGGCACCAGACTCACGCCGTACCCACTCAGACTAACGGCGCAGAGCCTCCGGTTTCCCAGCCTCCACGGGCTGGGTTTCGTCAAGGTGTGCCCAGACGATCAACCGGTGGCTGTGGCCCCATTCGGGGTCGCACGTGGTCAGCGTCAGATAACGGCCCTCTCGCGTGTACCCGGACTTCCTCGGGACGGGGTCGATGACTGCTGTGTCACTCGGCAGCGTCCGATAGGGCTTGGTGTCGATGCGGTACGTGAACCAGGACGTGCCGTCGGTCAGCACCACCGGGTCCCCGGGGCGCAGCCGGGGGAAGTCCTTGAACGGGTCCCCGTACGTCCGGCGGTGGCCGGCGACGGCGAAATTGCCCCGCTGCCCGAGCTGCGCGGTGTTCGCGTAGTGGCCCAGGCCCTTCTTGAGCGTCTTCGTCTTCGTGCCTTCGAGCACGGGCTTGTTCCACGTGAAACCAAGCCTGGGGATGTACATGACGGCGAACGGCCGCCCGTCCTGGTACGCGGCGGGCTTCTCCGGAGCCTTGTCCGGGCTCTCCGTAGTGGTCGATCCGCCGGGCTCGGCCGCTGCGGAGCTTTTCGCCCACTGTTCCTGCAGCTGCTCGATCTGGTCGTCCATCGCGGTGTCGGCCTTCACACCCGTCCAGAACAGCACGTAGACCACGAAGAGCACGATCACCGTGCCGACCGTGATGCACAGCTCGCTGAACGTCCTGACGACGATTCGCACCGACACAAGGTCCCCCAGCGGCAGCTGTTCCCGTTCTCCACAGCCTTCTACCCCAACGGCCCCCGCCGCACGGGACCTTGGGAAGTCTTGGACATCGGATCCGCCGCCCCGCTACTCCACGGGCTTCGCGTAGTGGAGGTCCACCGTGCCCGTGTAGCCGGGCATGGTGCGCGTCCCGTCCTCCTCGACCTTCCAGCCGAGCCCGTAGACATTGACGTACACCATGTAGTTCTGGATCGCCGGGGACGCCGAGAGGGACTTCTGGAGCTTCTCCGGGTCACCGATCGCCTGGACCTTGTACGGGGGCGAGTAGACGCGGCCCTGGAGGATCAGGGTGTTGCCGACGCAGCGGACGGCGCTGGTGGAGATCAGCCGCTGGTCCATGACCTTGATGCCCTTGGCACCGCCCTGCCACAGGGCGTTGACCACGGCCTGCAGGTCCTGCTGGTGGATGACCAGGTAGTCGGGCTGCGGCTCGGGGTAGCCGGGGAGCTTGGCCGTCGCGTTCGGGGGCGCGTCGTTGAGCGTGACGGTGAGGGCCTCGCCCTTGAGCTTCTGGGTACCCGCGTGCTTCTCCAGGGCGGCGAGCTTGGCCGCCTCCGCCGCGGTGCTGCCGTTGTCCCGCTCGGCGAGGGTCTCGACGTCGTCGCGCAGCGAACCGTTGCTCTCGTCGAGCTGTCCGTTCTTGTGGCTGCGCTCCTGGATGAGGTCGGAGAGCTTGAGCAGCGAGGCGTCGGTACGGATGTTGGTGCCGTTGGCCGTGTCGAAGCTGGTGAAGAAGATCAGCCCGGCCAGTGCGAAGACGGCCATGGTCAGCAACCGCACCGGCCGGAATCGCCGGATACGGTCGGGGCCGGAACCCGGCCGGGGAGAGTCGGCAGAATTGCTCAACGTACCCTTATCTCCTTCGGCGCCGCGGAAGCACTACGCTAACGGACGCCCGGGGGAGCACTAGGACAGGTCCTGGGAGTCCCCTTGTACGCTGCTTCGGCAGCCCACGTTCCCTGCGCGGCCACGCAGCGCATCGACAGGAGAGACCCTCGTGCCGAAGTCACGTATCCGCAAGAAGGCCGACTACACGCCGCCGCCGGCGAAGCAGGCGACCAACATCAAGCTGAACAGCCGTGCCTGGGTCGCCCCGGTCATGCTGGCCATGTTCCTCATCGGCCTCGCCTGGATCGTCGTGTTCTACGTGACGGACGGCTCGCTGCCGATCGACTCTCTGGGCAACTGGAACATCGTGGTCGGCTTCGGCTTCATCGCGGCGGGATTCGGCGTCTCCACCCAGTGGAAGTAACTCCCACCCGGAGTACCGAGGGCTTGCACGGAGTCTGTGCGAGCCCTTGTCCGCAAGCCCTGGCCCAAGTTGTCCACTGAGTTATCCACAGCGATTTCCACAGTGGGGAAAAGGTCAGAAGATCTGTGGATAACCCTCTCGGGACTGCCGTCATGTTGACGCCGGTGTGACTGACCTACTGGGATCCGGAAGCATGTTCGCCCCCTGTCCTGCCTGGGGAAACCCAGGTCAGCGACAGGGGGCACACTTGTTCCCCCACAGCATGCACAAGATCCGCCACGGTCTGTGGACAACGTGGACGCTCAGGTGAGCTGACCAGTCCTGATGAGTGTCATGACCACAACCGCGAGCAGTACCAGCGCACACGCGCCGTACTGGATGAGCGCTCGTCGTTCCCGGGGCGCATGCACCATCGCGTAGCCGATGAGGACACCACCGACGAGACCGCCGATGTGGGCTTCCCAGGCGATGTTGCTCCACCCGAAGGTGAAGATCAGGTTGATCACCAGCAGGGCGATGACCGGGCGCATGTCGTAGTTGAGCCGCCGCATCAGGATGGCGGTCGCGCCGAAGAGACCGAAGATCGCTCCGGAGGCGCCGAGCGAGGGCTGGTTCGGCTCGGCGATCAGATACGTGAGCGCGCTGCCCGCGAGGCCGGACGTCACGTACAGGGCGAGATAGCGGGCGCGGCCGAGCGCCGCCTCCAGGGGGCCGCCGATCCACCACAGGCTGAGCATGTTGAAGGCGATGTGGATATAGCTCCCGTGCAGGAACATCGCCGTGACCATCCGGTACCACTGGCCCTCCGCGACACCCTCGACATCGCCGAGGACCGGCACGAACGCCCGGCCGATCAGGTCGAAGCTGTCGGTGAAGCGGTCGCCCACGGAGAGCTGGACCAGATAGACGGCGAGATTGAGCCCGACGAGGATCTTGGTGAGGAGCCGGGGGTCCGAGGTGACCGTGCCGCCCGCGAGGGTGCGGGGCTGGGACGCCCCGGGCGCGTGCCCGGTGCCGGAACCCTCCCGTACGCACTCCGGGCACTGGAAGCCGACCGAGGCGTTGATCATGCACTCGGGACAGATCGGGCGCTCGCACCGGGTGCAGCTGATGCCGGTCTCCCGGTCCGGATGCCGGTAGCAGGTGGGCAGACTCGGGGCACCCTGCGGTCCCTGCGGGCTGCCTGGCACCTGATCCATCGGGTTCCCCTCATCCTTCTGTACGCACTGGGTACGCAACGAACCGCCCCGCTCATCCTTACGGACGGGCGGGGCGTTTGGTTCCCTGCGGGAGCCCTCCGGCACCGGGCCGGAGGGGGCTCACCGACAGCAGGTCACGACTGCCGGGTCAGCGGGTCTCCACGACGACCGACTCGATGACGACGTCGTTGACAGGACGGTCGGTACGCGGGTTCGTCGGCAGCGAGACGATGGCGTCCACGATCTTCTGGCTGGCTCCCTCGGTGACCTCACCGAAGATGGTGTGCTTGCGGGTCAGCCAGGCCGTCGGCGAGACGGTGATGAAGAACTGCGAGCCGTTGGTGCCCGGGCCGGCGTTCGCCATGGCCAGCAGGTACGGCTTGTCGAAGGCGAGATCCGGGTGGAACTCGTCCTCGAACTCGTAGCCGGGTCCGCCGGTGCCGTTGCCCAGCGGGTCGCCGCCCTGGATCATGAAGCCGCTGATCACGCGGTGGAAGACCGTGCCGTCGTAGAGCTTGTCCGTCGTCTTCACACCCGTGGCCGGGTTGGTCCACTCACGCTCGCCCTTGGCGAGTTCCACGAAGTTCCGGACCGTTTTGGGCGCGTGGTTCGGCAGGAGCCGCACTTCGATGTCGCCGTGATTGGTCTTCAGGGTGGCGTAAAGCTGCTCGGCCACGATCTGCCTTCCGTTGTCCTTTGTGACGCTCCGATCCTCGCACGGACCGCGCCGCCAGTCTTGCGTCACCGCCGTACACACCGGTTCAGCCGCTTCGCACCAAACAGGCGCGCGGACCGGGGATCCGTGGCATTGTCGTCGCAGACTCCTGTTGCACCATATTGATCGGTTATTGCACCAAGTACACCCGGAGTCACCTTTCATGACCCGGATGCCTGCCCTCACATGCCCCGAAGCGCTCCGGCAGGCATGATCCGGATAAGGGTGGAAAGGCGAACTGTGACTTTCCGGGGGACGGCCCCCGAGCCCCCATGTACGCCACCGAGGAGGAGGATCCCGTGACCCGCAAGGACAGCGTGCGCGCGGCAGCCGAGTCGGCGAAGGACAGCGTGCGGCACGCCGCGGAAGTGGTGGCGCCCTACGCCGACACGACAAAGGACCGAGCCACCCACTACGCGCATGAAGCCCGTGTGAAGCTCGCGCCCAAGGTGTCGTCCACCGCCGTCACAGCCGCCGAACAGGCACGCACCCAGTACGCCGCTCATCTCGCACCACGTATCGAGCAGGCGCGTACACATGTGCCGCCGAAGGTCGACCACGCCGCGCACGAGGCCGCTGTTCGTACGCGCAAGGCCGCTCGGCAGGCGGCGGAGTACTCCCGCCCGCGGATCGAGCATGCGAGGGCCGCGGCCGGACCCGTCCGCGAGGAGGCCGCATCCCGAAGCACGGCGGCGCTGGCAGCTCTGCGTGGCCAGGTCTCGGCCAAGGAGGTCGAGAAGCTGGTCCGCAAGCACGAGCGGCGCGCCAGGAACGGTCGTCTCGCCAAGAGGCTGGCCGTGCTCGGCCTCCTGGCCGGTGGCGCCTTCGCCGCCTGGAAGTGGTGGGACAAGCAGGCCAACCCGGACTGGCTGGTCGAACCGCCCGCCGCCACCGAGGTCCCGGAGACCGGCCGGCTGACCTCGGTCGACGGCAGCGGCCAGGAAGACCTCGACCCCGAGGTCCAGGCCAAGCAGGCCGAGGCGGAGGCAGCGGACCGCACCGAGCGCGGCTGACGCGTCCGGCACGCCTGCGGTGCGCGACGCCGGGACCGGACATGTCGAGACCGAGCACGTCGAGGTCGGACAGAGTGAAGAGCTGTAGGGCAGGAGGCTTCAAGTCTGCTGCCCTACAGCCATGTTTCACGTGAAACAGGCGCTGTTTACGTCCTCGAACCACGATGACGTTTGCAACCGACCGACTGTGCAACATTCGCGCCGATCCGACTAACGGAGCGCAGCGTTCTGGTTACGCACCTTCGTTCACAGCAGCTCACACATGCCTTCACGACTCCTGCATGCCACCCTCACGTCACCCGGACCCCCTGAACGGCGATCGCACACCCTTCCCCCCGGGCAATGCTTTGCGCAAACAACTGCAAAGATCGCAACGAAAACCCTGTGACGCACGTCACCGCACATGACCCAATGGAGTGTCTGCGCCCCGGAAAACGTGCACCTTGAAGGTTGATGAGGCCACGTCACGTCACGGCGGGCGGCCAATTCCCTTTCGTCCCGGACCCGTTGAAGAGGCCGGCCCGGAGCGGGATCACGGCGAAACCGCGTGAGATCAAAATTCTTCACGGGCGATGCACCCGGCACCACGAGCAGCACCGCGGACGGAGCGACGGCCGGTCCCCCACAGCCCCCGAGAGGGCCGGCACTCCACCGGTTCCCCCACTCCACCACATGAGAAAACCCCCTCCGACCTGCGTAAAGCCGGTCCGAGGGGGTTCTTCTCGTGGAGCCTAGGGGAGTCGAACCCCTGACATCTGCCATGCAAAGACAGCGCTCTACCAACTGAGCTAAGGCCCCGAAAGGAAGGCAGACACCGGAAAGATCTCCCTCCGCGCTGCCACCGCAGACCAGACTACCGGGTCACCCCGGGTATCCCGCAAAAAGATTGGGGGTCCCCGTGCACGACCACTCTCCGTAAGATGCTCGACGTGGTTCGCTACAGCGAACCACGGTACTTGGGGAAGCGATGGGGAGACGCGCATGGACGCCGCACAGCAGGAAGCAACCGCGAGAGCCCGGGAGCTGCAGCGGAACTGGTACGGGGAGCCGCTGGGGGCGCTCTTCCGTAGGCTCATAGATGACCTGGGTCTCAACCAGGCCCGTCTGGCGGGGGTGCTCGGCCTGTCCGCGCCCATGCTGTCTCAGCTGATGAGCGGCCAGCGCGCCAAGATCGGCAATCCCGCGGTGGTCCAGCGCGTGCAGCTGCTGCAGGATCTCGCAGGTCAGGTCGCGGACGGCAGTGTCAGCGCCGCCGAGGCCACCGAACGCATGGACGAGATCAAGAAGTCTCAGGGGGGCTCGGTGCTCAGCAACACCACGCAGTCGACGACCACTTCGGGCGGTGCGCCCACGGTGAAGCGCGTGGTGCGCGAGATCCAGTCGCTGCTCCGCTCGGTGTCCGCGGCCGGGGACATCATCGACGCGGCGGACACCCTCGCCCCGACCCACCCGGAACTGGCAGAGTTCCTCCGGGTGTACGGAGCCGGACGCACGTCCGACGCGGTCGCCCACTACCAGTCCCACCAGAACTGAGTACACCGCCCGGCAGCCGAACACCCCGCCACCGGAGCCCTGTCCGGGCTTCCAGCGGCGGAAGCCAGGCAGCCGGGCACCTCGGAAAGAGGCCACCGCAGTACCGACCGCCGAAGGGGGAGCGACGCACGACCATGGGTGAGGTCTTCGCCGGCCGGTACGAACTGGTCGACCCTGTCGGACGCGGGGGAGTCGGTGCCGTCTGGCGCGCCTGGGACCACCGGCGGCGCCGGTATGTGGCCGCCAAGGTGCTCCAGCAGAGCGACGCCCACTCGCTGCTGCGGTTCGTGCGCGAGCAGGCGGTCCGGATCGATCACCCCCATGTGCTCGCTCCCGCCAGTTGGGCGGCCGACGACGACAAGGTCCTGTTCACCATGGATCTCGTCGGTGGTGGATCCCTGGTCCACCTGATCGGGGACTACGGCCCGCTGCCGCCGGCCTTCGTCTGCACCCTGCTCGACCAGCTGCTGGCGGGACTCGCCGCGGTGCACGCGGAGGGGATCGTGCACCGTGACATCAAGCCCGCCAACATCCTGCTGGAGTCGACCGGCACGGGCCGTCCGCGGCTGCGGCTGTCCGACTTCGGCATCTCGATGCGCCTCGGTGAGCCGCGGCTCACCGAGACCAACTACGTGGTGGGAACGCCCGGTTACTTCGCCCCCGAGCAGCTGCGCGGCGCCGACCCGGACTTCCCCGCCGACCTCTTCGCCGTGGGCCTGGTGGCCCTGTTCCTCCTGGAGGGCGCCAAACCCGACGCCAAGGCGCTGGTCGAGCACTTCGACGCCCATGGCACGCCAGGCGCCCCGAAGGGGATACCCGAGCCTCTGTGGCAGGTCGTGGCGTCTCTGCTCGAACCGGACCCGCACGCGCGGTTCCGCACGGCCAACGGGGCGCGCAAAGCGCTCGTCTCGGCCAGGGAGCTCCTCCCGGAGCCCGGCCCCGACGACGAGCTGATCGAGATATTCGACCAACTCGGTCCGCTTCCCAAGGGATTCGGTCCCGAAGGCCCTCTCACGAGCACGGCTGCCAGGGCTGCCTCGGCCACCACGACGTCCCGGGCGACGGCCTCCGAACAGACACCGAGGCCAGGAACGGGGCCAGGACCGGGGCCGGAACCAGGACAGGCCCAGCGGACGGGCAGAGCGCAGAACACGGCGCCGGGCACGGTCTCTCCGGAGGCCGACACGGGAGACGCCTCCCCGGCGGGCGGTCTCCCGGCGGACGGTCTCCCGGCGAGCGGTCCCTCCCCCGCCCCTTCCGCTTCCGGCCGGTGGACCGGCGGCATACCGCCCCAGCCGACCACCGATCCCACCCCCTCGCAGCCCCCCAGCCCCTCGGACACCGGCAGTTTCCATCTGCCGCCCCCGCTGCGGGAGAAGCAGCCCCTCGCTCCCCCCGCCCCGCAGGAACTCCCGGATTCCGCCTACACCCCGTCGCAGTCGTACGAACCCACCCACGTGCCCTCCCCCCAGGCCCCGTACCCAACGGCTCCCGCCCCTGCGTCCGCGCCTACGCCACACCCGCTGCCGCAAGCGCCCCAGCAGGCCCTCCCGCTACCGCTGCCACTGCCCCAATCCATGCCGCTGCCTCTGCCCCTGCCGCAGTCACAGCCGCGTGAGACAGCCTCTACTGCTTCATACACCGCTCAAGGCGTTCGGGTTCCACCTCAGCCGCAGCCGGTTGCGCGGCACCGCGCCAGACGGTCACGACGGCGGCCCGGACCCCCCATGGCGGTGACGGTTCCGGTGCTCCTGCTCGCGCTGATCTGCTTCGCGGTCGGATTCTGGGCACTGGGACGGATCTGAGACGCCCCCCGGGACCTACCGGACCACCGGACCTCCTGGACCACCGGTCGGCAGAACCGTCGACCCACCCCACCGGCCGGCAGAACCGTCGGCCTACCGGACCCGGGACCGTCCGTACGTCCTCGCGACTCCGCCGCCGGCAACGGGCGCGGCACCCTCGGCCGTCCCGGCCCCCGCCCGCCGCCGGGCGATCACCGTCCACATCGCGAGCCCCAGGACCAGGACGCACCCCGTGCCGATCCCGCCCACGGCCACCGCCTTCATCGCGGTGTTCTCGCCCGCAGAGCCACCGTCACCGCCGTCCCCACCGGTCGCCGCGCTGCCGCTCGCCGCGGCGTGCTTGTCCTTGGCGGTGACCTCGAAGACGTCGCGCGGCACGGCGGCACCGCTGTAGGCCGGTGCCTCCTGGGCCGTCCCCTTCACCCGCACGTGCAGCGTCAGCGCGAACGGCCCGTCGCCGAACTTGTCGGACACCTCCGCCGCCAGATGTACGACGAGGTAGTACCAGCCGGCGAACCGCATACCGCCGACCTGGTCCTCGACGGCGAACCGGTTCTCGTAGGCGACCGGAGGCAGCGGCCTCAGCGCGGTCTGCTTCCGCGTGCCGTCGTATCCGGTGTCGGCGTCGTCCACCAGGGCGCGTACGGGGTTGTGGAGCGACATGACGAGCGCGTTCCCCAGATAGCCGTCGCCGCTCGCCGCCGGGCCCAGTTCGGCGGTGGCGTCCAACTGCTGTCCCCAGTCGACGGGAACGCGGTAGAAGAGCGTCTGCCCGGCCCGGATCCCGTCCTTCCAGACGCCCTGTTCCAGCGAACGCGCCCCACTGAAGCCCGTACCCCCCTCACGGGCCAGGGCGGGGCCTTCGAACGCCTGGGGGGAGGCGGAGTCCCACACCTGCGGGGCGGCCGTGGAAGCGGCTTTCCCCAGAGCGGGCTCCGAGACGTACTGGAGCTCCAGCTCCCAGTCGTCCAGCGAGGAGCCGGGCCCGCTCGTACGCTCGACGAGCACCGAGTACGTACCGGCGCCCTTGCAGATGTACGCGCCGGGGCCGGTCCTTCGCGACGCCCAGGCGGTGATCGGACGGGGGCTCTCGGTGGGGCCGAAACGGGCGATGCCGGCGTCCCCGGAGAAGCAGCGGTGACCTTCGGGGTCCTGGAGGGACACCTTGATGCCGTCCGAGTACCTGACCTTCGTACCCGGCTTGGGTACGGCGGTGGCCGACACGTACGCGCCGGACGCGGTGGAGGCCTCGTCGAGCCGCAGCCCGTAGTAGAGCTTTCCGTTGTCGGGGACGGTGCTCCGGTAGTACGTGCCGGGTGTCAGACTCTCGGCGTCGGTGGCCTGGTCCGCGCCCTCGATCCGCTCGGCGTCGACGGCGAAACGGTAGGGAGGGGGAGCGTCGGCCGCGGTCGCCGTCGTCGCCTGCCCCGCCGGCACCGCGACCGAGAGCAGCGCCGCCGCCCCCGCCAGGACCGTACGGCCGCGCCACCATCCCGTGCGCCGCCCCATCACGCGCCCCCTCGCCGTAACCCGGACCCTCACCCGACGGGCTCCCGCGGGTCGGCGACGTCGCTGTTCCGACACCGTCCCGAACGCCCGCGAAGCCTCGACCATCCTGCCCCTACCGGGCTCCGCGCACCCGGGCAACACAAAACCCCGGCCGCAGCAAGGCGGCCGGGGTTTGTACTGAGACTGTCGTCGACACTCACGAACCCGTGGGCACGGAGTCGGTCGCCTCCGTCCACAGGTCCTGCTCGGCGCGATCCGCCTGGATCTGGCGGTACACGAGGAGCCCGCCGATGGCGGCCAGTGCGACCAGGAGAAGCTTCTTCACCGCGAGACCTCGTCTTTCTTAGGCGTTGGGGACTTCTGGCGCCCGACTATACACACCGGCCGATACCGATCGGTGACCTGCGTCGGGGCCTCAACTGCCCGCCGGGGCAGCGCAGTACGACCGGGGCCGACCGCTCGGATCGGAGGGTGATCACATCCTCACCGAGGGCTATTTCGCCCCGCTTTCCTCATGCTTCCGCTCATTTAGCGAGCATTGAGCCCATCCGAGTGGTGTTCATCAGAAGATCGCCGCGCCACGGGCGTCGGTCCGTCACTTCGCCACCGACATACACATCATGAGGAAAGTATGCAAATCCACCCACCCGAAAGGAGAGGGACCATGACTCGCAACAAGGTCATGAACCTGTGGACCGCGGTCGTCACCGCCTTCCTCGCACTGTGCACGTCACTCGGACTGATCACGACGACTGCCGTCGCCGCCGTACCCGCGACGCAGACAGCGCGCAACACCAACGCCCCGCAGGAGGCGACGGCGCAGGAGGAGCCCATCTGGAGCCGCCCACGGGCGAGTTCCCTGCCGCCCACGATGAAACAGCGCATCCACGCGGAGGCGCACGGCTCCTCACCGTCCTGCCGGCACCGCCCGCCGACGGACGCGACGGACGCGGAGACAGCCGTCGCACGGGACAGCGCCGAGGCACCAGAAGTCGTCGCCGCGCTGAGCGCCGCAGTACCTACTGCCGTCGATACAACGGACTCCGACGCGCGGGAACGCGCCACGAGGGAACGTGCCACGCAGGCACCTGTCACAAGGGATGCCGTCTCGGTGCCCGCCCGTCCCTGCGGCACGACCCACACGACCACCGGCGCCTTCGACTTCGACGTACCCGCGGTACGGGCCGTACACGCAGCGGCTCCGGCAGGTCAGACAGGCCAGGCAGCACCCGCCACGGAGGCCGCGCCCATCGGTGCCGTCATGCTCCCCTCACAGTCCTCGGCACCGGTCCAGCTCCCGGCGCCGGCTCCCGCTCCGGTCCTGGCCGCCGTCGGCTCAGCGACTCGGGGATGACCTCGTACCCCCGGCATCGCCACAGGCGCAGGCCACCCGCCCCAGCCGTACGGTGCCCCGCCCGAGGGGTCCGCGCAGGATCGCCCGTCCCTCGGCAGGTTCGACAGACCCCGCAGACCCAGCAGGTTCAACAAATCTCGCAGACCCGGCAGACCCGACAGGCCGGCGCCAGACGCTTCGACGACGTCCGACGTCCGACGCTTGGACGATCCGGGCTCCGCCGACCGATTCGCAGGCGCCTTACAACGCCCCAGGATGCCGACTGCCCCCGCCCGCCATCCCCACCCTGCCCCTCACCCTCGCGCCCCGGCCGCCACTCGCGGCAGACGGACACACCGCCATACAGGCAATCAGATCGCTCGGATCACTCAGATCGACCCAGGTCCGACACACCCACGTCGGACGCCCCATTCGGCTGAAAGCCCCTGATCACAAGCTCAAACATTGACCATCGGCATCTGCACGGGCACGTGGATCGCAGATCGATGGATTGAATTCTCGCGTTCACATGAACCAGCGCGTACGCGCCACACGCATGCCGTCGACGCGGCCACCGGACCCGTCGGCAGCCCATACCGCCACGCGCCCCCTGACGGCCGGTCAGCCGCCGAACGCGGAAACTCCGCGGGTTTCCCGGCCGGGCGCGCTCCCGACAGTTCTCAGGGCTTCTCAGGCCCCCCTCAGGCATTCCCGCAGCCCGCCAGAACCTTCAGACTCCAGGCTCCAGTAACGCCAAAAACCCCCAGGCACGATGGCCTGGAGGTCTTTGAACAAGTGGGGCTAACAGGATTTGAACCTGTGGCCTCATCCTTATCAGGGATGCGCTCTAACCAACTGAGCTATAGCCCCGCCGCGCTCTGCGGTGTATGTCCCGCGCGCTGACCTCTGAAGATTAGCGCACGACGGGGCCAGTCCCAAAATCGGTATCCGCGGCCCACCCCGGCCTGCCCGGGCAGGCCGAAAACGCACCCACCGCCACCGCGGAAGGTCGCTCCTCGCCACCGCGGAAGGACCCTCCCCGACACGGAACGGCACCCCGGACAGCGCGAGAGCGCACCCCGGACCGGGATGCGCTCTCGCGGTGAAGCCGTGGTGACAACGTTTACTCGTCCTCGGCGAGCGTGAGCTCCACACCGCCCACGAAGCCCGCGGAGAGGTTGTAGATGAACGCGCCGAGGGTGGCGAGCGCGGTGGCCAGGACGACGTCGATGACGGCGATGATCGACGTGAAGATCAGGACGCGCGGCAGCGACAGGAACGACTGGAGGTCGAAGCCGTTCGACTCGTTCGAGCCGGTGGCCTCGGAGATCGTGCCGCCCACGGTGGAGAAGACGCCCATGGCGTCCATGACCATCCACAGCACCGCGGCCGCGACGATCGTGCAGATCCCGAGCGCGATCGAGAGCAGGAAGCTGACCTTCATCACCGACCAGGGGTCGGCCTTGGCCACCCGCAGCCGGGCCTTGCGCGTACGGGGCGTGGTGCGCGCCCCGGTGCGCGGCCGGCGGACGGCGCCCGCTGCGGGCGCCGTGTGCGCCGCGTACGCCTGCGGCGGGTGGTACGGCTGGGCGGCCTGCTGCGGTTGCCGCTCGCCCGGGAGGGGCGAGCCCGGCGCCGGCGGCACGGCCGTGCCAGGAGAGGCCGCCGGGCCCGGAGGCACCTGCGAGCCTGGGGCCGCACCGGCCGCGTAGTGCGGCGTCTGTGGGCCTCGGGTGTCCGTCACAGTTCCCCCCTGGGATCCATGAGAGTCATGGGAGTCAGTCGCCTCCGTGGCGGAGCCACGGCCGCCGTCCGTTTCCGTTTCGGTCGAACCGGCGCCCGCGGCTCCGCTCACGATGACTCACTCCTCGCGCTACTCGTCCGAGGACGGCTCGCCCTCGTCCGTGCCGGCGACCGTCTCGACCTCGTCCGAGTCGTCGACCACCCCGTCGACTTCCTCGGCCTCGCGACCGGCCTCGGCGTTACGTGCGATACCGACGACGGCATCGCGCTTGCCCAGGTTGATCAGTTGAACGCCCATGGTGTCACGGCCCGTCTCCCTGACCTCGTTGACTCGCGTGCGAATCACGCCACCGGACAGTGTGATGGCGAGGATCTCGTCCGTCTCCTCGACCACCAGCGCGCCGACGAGCGAGCCCCGGTCCTCGACGATCTTGGCGGCCTTGATACCCAGGCCACCGCGACCCTGGACGCGGTAATCGTCGACAGCGGTCCGCTTCGCGTACCCACCGTCTGTGGCAGTGAACACGAACGTACCGGGTCGAACAACATTCATCGAGAGCAGCTCGTCGCCCTCGCGGAAGCTCATCCCCTTGACGCCCGAGGTGGCACGGCCCATGGGGCGCAGTGCGTCGTCCGTCGCGGTGAACCTGATCGACTGGGCCTTCTTGCTGATCAGAAGCAGATCGTCCTCTGCCGAAACCAGCTCGGCTCCGATCAGCTCGTCGTCGGAACCGTCCTCCGTCTCACGGAGATTGATCGCGATGACGCCTCCGGAACGCGGCGAATCGTAATCCTTCAGGGATGTCTTCTTCACCAGCCCGCCCTTGGTGGCGAGGACCAGATAAGGCACCGCTTCGTAGTCGCGGATCGCGAGGATCTCGGCGATCGCCTCGTCCGGCTGGAAGGCCAGCAGGTTCGCGACGTGCTGGCCGCGCGCCTCGCGCCCGGCGTCGGGAAGCTCGTACGCCTTCGCCCGGTAGACCCGGCCCTTGTTGGTGAAGAACAGCAGCCAGTGGTGCGTCGTCGACACGAAGAAGTGGTCGACGATGTCGTCTTCCTTGAGCTTCGTCCCGCGTACGCCCTTGCCGCCGCGCTTCTGCGAGCGGTAGTCCTCGGCCTTGGTCCGCTTGATGTAGCCACCGCGCGTGATGGTGACGACGATGTCCTCCTCGGCGATCAGGTCCTCCATGGACATGTCGCCGTCGAAGGGCACCAGCTTGGAGCGGCGGTCGTCACCGAACTTGTCGACGATCGCGGTCAGTTCCTCGCTGATGATGGCGCGCTGCCGCTCGGGCGAGGCCAGGATCGCGTTGTACTCGCGGATCTTCGCCTGCAGCTCGTCGTGCTCGGCGACGATCTTCTGGCGCTCCAGGGCCGCCAGCCGGCGCAGCTGCATCTCAAGGATGGCGTTGGCCTGGATCTCGTCGATCTCCAGGAGGCCCATCAGGCCCTCGCGCGCGATCTCGACGGTGTCGCTGCGCCGGATCAGCGCGATGACCTCGTCGATGGCGTCCAGGGCCTTCAGGAGGCCGCGCAGGATGTGCGCGCGCTCCTCGGCCTTGCGCAGCCGGAACCGCGTACGCCGGACGATGACCTCGATCTGGTGCGTCACCCAGTGCCGGATGAACGCGTCGAGCGACAGGGTGCGCGGCACGCCGTCCACCAGCGCCAGCATGTTGGCGCCGAAGTTCGTCTGCAGGTCGGTGTGCTTGTACAGGTTGTTCAGGACGACCTTGGCGACGGCGTCCCGCTTCAGGACGATGACCAGGCGCTGGCCCGTACGCGACGAGGTCTCGTCCCGGACGTCGGCGATGCCGCCGATCTTGCCGTCCTTCACCAGGTCGGCGATCTTCTGGGCCAGGTTGTCGGGGTTGACCTGGTAGGGGAGCTCGGTGACCACCAGGCACTGGCGGTTCTGGATCTCCTCGACCTCGACGACCGCGCGCATCGTGATGGAGCCACGGCCCGTGCGGTACGCCTCCTCGATGCCCTTGCGGCCCACCACCAGGGCGCCGCTCGGGAAGTCGGGGCCCTTGATGCGCTCGATCAGCGCGTCCAGGAGATCCTCGTGCGAGGCCTCGGGGTTCTCCAGGTACCACTGGGCACCGGAGGCGACCTCGCGCAGGTTGTGCGGCGGGATGTTGGTGGCCATGCCGACCGCGATGCCCGCCGAGCCGTTGATCAGCAGGTTCGGGAAGCGGGCGGGGAGGACGGTCGGCTCCTGGGAGCGGCCGTCGTAGTTGTCCGTGAAGTCGACGGTCTCCTCGTCGATGTCGCGGACCATCTCCATGGACAGCGGCATCATCTTGCACTCGGTGTACCGCATGGCGGCGGCCGGGTCGTTGCCCGGGGAACCGAAGTTGCCGTTCGAGTCCACCAGCGGCATCCGCATCGACCACGGCTGCGCGAGACGGACCAGCGCGTCGTAGATCGAGGAGTCGCCGTGCGGGTGGTAGTTGCCCATGACGTCGCCGACGACGCGGGCGCACTTGTAGAAGCCCTTCTCGGGCCGGTAGCCGCCGTCGTACATGGCGTACAGGACGCGGCGGTGGACGGGCTTGAGACCGTCCCGTACGTCGGGCAGCGCGCGCGACACGATGACGGACATCGCGTAGTCGAGGTACGAGCGCTGCATCTCGGTTTCGAGCCCGACGGGCTCGACCCGCAGAGCGGTCCCGTCCTCTTCCACGGGAATGCCCGCGGGGATGCCCGGACCGGTGGGGGAAATGGGTGTCTCGTCGGTCATTGCTGGTGCAGATCCTTTCTGACGCGGTCAGCTGAGACCGACTCAGATGTCGAGGAAGCGGACGTCCTTGGCGTTGCGCTGGATGAACGCGCGGCGTGCTTCGACGTCCTCGCCCATCAGCACCGAGAAGAGGTCGTCGGCCTGGGCGGCGTCGTCGAGGGTGACCTGGCCGAGGACGCGGTGCTCCTGGTCCATGGTCGTGATGCGCAGCTCCTCGGCGTTCATCTCACCGAGACCCTTGAAGCGCTGGATCGAGTCCTCCCTGACGCGCTTGCCGGCCTGCCGGCCGAGCTCGATCAGGGCGTCGCGCTCACGGTCCGAGTACGCGTACTCGAAGTCGTCGCGACCCCACTTGATCTTGTAGAGCGGCGGACGGGACAGGAAGACGTGCCCTGCCTCGACCAGGGGGCGCATGAAGCGGAACAGGAAGGTCAGCAGCAGGGTGTTGATGTGCTGGCCGTCGACGTCGGCGTCCGCCATCAGGATGATCTTGTGATAGCGGAGCTTGGCGATGTCGAAGTCCTCGTGGACCCCGGTGCCGAAGGCCGAGATCAGCGCCTGGATCTCCTGGTTCTGCAGGATCTTGTCGATCCGCGCCTTCTCGACGTTGAGGATCTTTCCCCGGATCGGGAGGATCGCCTGGTACTGGGGGTTGCGGCCGGACTTGGCCGAACCGCCGGCGGAGTCACCCTCGACGATGAAGATCTCGCACTTGGTGGGGTCGTTCGACTGGCAGTCGCTCAGCTTGCCCGGCAGCGACGCCGTCTCCAGGAGCCCCTTGCGACGGGTGAGGTCGCGGGCCTTGCGGGCCGCCACGCGCGCGGTGGCCGCCTGGATGGACTTGCGGATGATGTCCGCGGCCTCGTTCGGGTTGCGGTCCAGCCAGTCGCTGATGTGCTCGTGCACGACCTTCTGTACGAAGGTCTTCGCCTCGGTGTTGCCCAGCTTGGTCTTGGTCTGGCCCTCGAACTGCGGCTCGCCCAGCTTGATCGAGATGATCGCCGTCAGACCCTCGCGGATGTCGTCGCCCGTGAGGTTGTCGTCCTTCTCGCGCAGCAGCTTCTTGTCGCGCGCGTACCGGTTGATGAGACCGGTGAGCGCCGCGCGGAAGCCCTCCTCGTGCGTACCGCCCTCGTGGGTGTGGATGGTGTTGGCGAAGGAGTACACGCCCTCGCTGTAGCCGCCGTTCCACTGCATCGCGACTTCGAGGGAGAGCATGCGCTCCTTGTCCTCGGCCTCGATGTCGATCACCGTGGGGTGGATGACCTCGCCCTTGCGGGAGTTGAGGTACGTCACGAAGTCGACGATGCCGCCTTCGTAGTGGTACGTGACGGTCTTGACCTCTTCGGCCTCGTCCGTACCGGCCTCGTCGGCGCCCGCCGTGGCCTTCGCCGAGTCGCGCTCATCAGTGAGTTTGATGGTCAAACCCTTGTTGAGGAACGCCATCTCCTGGAAGCGCCGCGAGAGCGTCTCGAAGGAGTACTCCGTGGTCTCGAAGATGTCCCCGTCGGCCCAGAAGGTGACCGACGTGCCGGTCTTCTCGATCTCCTCGTGCTTGGCGAGGGGGGCCGTCGGGACGCCCAGCTTGTAGTCCTGGGTCCAGCGGTGGCCGTCGGTCCTGACCTCCACGGCCACCTTGGTGGACAGCGCGTTCACGACGGAGACGCCGACGCCGTGCAGACCACCGGAGACCGCGTAGCCGCCGCCCCCGAACTTGCCGCCCGCGTGCAGCACGGTCAGGACGACCTCGACGGCGGGCTTGCCCTCGGAGGGGACGATGCCCACCGGGATGCCACGGCCGTTGTCGACGACGCGGACACCGCCGTCGGGAAGGATCGTGACGTCGATCGTGTCCGCGTGGCCGGCCAGCGCCTCGTCGACGGAGTTGTCGACCACCTCGTACACGAGGTGGTGCAGTCCGCGCTCGCCGGTCGAGCCGATGTACATACCGGGTCGCTTGCGGACCGCGTCCAGACCTTCGAGGACGGTGATGGCGCTGGCATCGTACGAGGCCTTGACCTCGCCGTTCGAGGAGTGAGACCCGCTTTTCGCGGCCGCGTCGGTGGACGGGATGTTCTCGTTGGGGTTGCCGGAATCGGCCACGAAGCGCCCTTTCTGGCACAGCACAAGCCAAGCTCCGGGTCCTCTCGGAGGAGGGTGTCCGGAGCGGCTGCGGCGTGTTACGTCGGTAAGCCTTTGTCAGCGTTGCTCGGTGTGTCCCACAAGTGGGGCGGGATTAGCTTCCAGTCTACCGGTAGCGCCGACAGTGATGGGGGTTTGCCGGTACCTGAGTCCGCATGTGCCGCCCTGAACCGGTCTCCACCGACTCCCCATATGTGGACCCGGGCTCAAAGAGGCGCAGAGCGGCACTCAGCGCTTCCGGGTGTCAACCCGGCGCTACGGACGGCATACCGTCCGGTCTGGCTCAGCCGTAGGTGTCGCCGGGACCCGTGCTGCCGGGGGCGCGCAGGGGGCCGTAGCGGTGGGCGGGACCCCCGGGGCCCAGCACCTTGATCAGCCGCACCGTGCCGTGCCCGAGGTCCTCGTTCAGGCGGGCGACCAGCTGCGGAGCGAGCAGCCGCAGGTTGGTGGCCCAGGCCGTCGAGTCGCACCGCACGACCAGTACCCGCTCGTCCTCGTCGTACTTCTCCGGTACGCAGTGCTTGGCCAGGTCGTCCCCGACGATCTGCGGCCAGCGGCCCATGACTCCGCCGACGGCGGCCGGGGTCTCCCAGCCGCGCTCGGTGATGAGCCGGTTGATGGCGGACCCGAGGGCCATGGGATCGCGCCCGTCGGCGTGCGCGCCGGAGCGCAGACCGCCACGACGCGCCTGCTTCTTGTCCCGCGCCGCGTCCCCGCGCGCGCGTGCCTGCTCCTTCGCCGCGCGCAGGGCCACGCGCGCGAGGTCGACCCCGGAAGGCTCGGGAGTGTTCTTCGGGGCGTCCTTCGGGTCGGGTGTGTTCTCGCTCATACGCGCTCCACGGCACCCTCGGACACGGCGTACCGCGTCCCCTTCAGCATGCCCGGCACGTCGTCGTCGACCGCGGCCGTCACCAGTACCTGCTCGCCGGGGGCGACCAGTTCGGCGAGGCGTTCGCGGCGGCGGGTGTCCAGCTCGGCGAACACGTCGTCGAGGACCAGCACCGGCTCGTTGCCCTCGGCCCGCAGCAGGTCGTACGAGGCGAGGCGCAGCGACAGCGCGTACGACCAGGACTCGCCGTGTGACGCGTATCCCTTCGCGGGCAGCTGGCCAAGTTTGAGCAGTAGTTCGTCCCTGTGGGGGCCCACGAGGGTGACCCCCCGTTCGATCTCCTGCTTGCGGCTCTCCACCAGGGCCGCCGTCAGCTGTTCGTACAGCTCCTCGCGCGCGTGCCCGGTGATCCCGGGCGAGGAGGGCCGGTACTCCAGCGACACCGGACCGCCGCCGGGCGCCAGCTGCTCGTACGCCTTGTCGGTGAGCGGCTGGAGCGTGGCGATCAGATCGAGCCGCTGGGCGAGCAGCTCGGCGCCCACGCGCGCGAGGTGCTGGTCCCACACGTCGAGGGTGGAGAGGTCCATCGTGCGGCCGCCGTGGCGGCGGGCGAGCGCGGCCGACTTCAGGAGGGTGTTGCGCTGCTTCAGGACGCGGTCGTAGTCCGAGCGCACGCCCGCCATCCGCGGCGAGCGCGCGGTGATCAGCTCGTCGAGGAACCGCCGGCGCTCCCCGGGGTCGCCCTTCACCAGCGCCAGGTCCTCGGGCGCGAACAGCACGGTCCGTACGATGCCGAGCACGTCACGGGGTCTGACCTGCGAGGATCTGTTGATGCGGGCGCGGTTCGCCTTGCCGGGGTTCAGTTCGAGTTCCACGAGCTGCTGGCGGTCGCCCTGGCGGACGTTGGCCCGGACGATCGCCCGTTCGGCGCCCATCCGCACGAGAGGCGCGTCGGACGAGACCCGGTGGCTGCCGAGGGTGGCGAGATAGCCGACCGCCTCGACGAGGTTGGTCTTTCCCTGTCCGTTGGGCCCCACGAACGCGGTGACGCCCGGGTCGAGCGGAACCTCGACCCGGGCGTACGAGCGGAAGTCGGCCAGCGACAGATGCGTGACGTGCATGGTCGTTCGCCGACCTCCCCCGGAGCTGTGGATCCGCGGAGCGGACCCGTGGACTGCTTCTTCTCCCGAACCGCCGCCGGAATCCTCCGGACCGCCTCCGGGCTACTTCTTCTCGACGGCGTGGCCGCCGAACTGGTTGCGCAGTGCCGCGATCATCTTCATCTGCGGCGAGTCGTCCTGCCGGGACGCGAAGCGGGCGAACAGCGACGCGGTGATCGCGGGCAGCGGTACCGCGTTGTCGATGGCCGCCTCGACGGTCCAGCGGCCCTCGCCGGAGTCCTGCGCGAAGCCGCGCAGCCGCTCCAGGTGCTCGTCCTCGTCCAGCGCGTTGACCGCCAGGTCCAGCAGCCAGGAACGGATCACCGTGCCCTCCTGCCAGGACCGGAAGACCTCGCGCACGTCCGTGACCGAGTCGACGGCCTGGAGGAGTTCCCAGCCCTCGGCGTAGGCCTGCATCATGGCGTACTCGATGCCGTTGTGGACCATCTTGGAGAAGTGCCCGGCGCCGACCTTGCCCGCGTGCACGAACCCGGCGTCGCCCTCGGGCTTGAGGGCGTCGAAGACCGGCTGGACCTTGGCGATGTGCTCGGCGTCGCCGCCGACCATCAGCGCGTAGCCGTTCTGCAGGCCCCACACGCCCCCTGAGACGCCGGCGTCGACGAAGCCGATGCCCTTGGCCGCCAGCTCCTCGGAGTGCTTCTCGTCGTCCGTCCAGCGCGAGTTGCCGCCGTCCACGACCACGTCACCCGGCTCAAGGAGCTCGGCCAGCTCGTCGACGGTGGACTGCGTCGCGGCACCGGCCGGGACCATCACCCACACGACCCGCGGGCCCTTGAGCTTGCCCACAAGCTCCTCAAGGCTGTGGACATCGGCGAGATCCGCGTTGCGGTCGTATCCGATGACGGTGTGGCCTGCGCGGCGAATGCGCTCGCGCATGTTGCCGCCCATCTTGCCGAGGCCGACGAGACCGAGCTCCATCAGGTTGTTCCTTCACTAGCGATGTGGCAGGAGGGCACTTTCGTACCTGCGCCCGAGCCTAAACCCGGACTCTCCTGCACACCTGTGGGCATAGCCGCTCAGACGTATGCCCTCACCTGCGGCTCTTCGTCAGCCGCTGAGCCGCACCGGCATGATCAGGTACTTGTAGGCCTCGTCCGCCTCGGCGTCCAGGGCGGGCCTGCCGCTGAGGAGCGCCGGCTTGGTGGACGTCGTGAAGGAGAGCTGCGCGACCGGGGAGTCGATGGCGCTCAGTCCGTCGAGCAGGAACGTCGGGTTGAAGGCGATCGAGACGTCGTCGCCCTCCAGCTGGGCGTCGACCCTTTCCACAGCCTGTGCGTCGTCGCTGGAGCCGGCCTCCAGGATGAGCACGCCCTGCTCGAAGCTCAGCCGCACCGGGGTGTTGCGCTCGGCGACCAGGGCCACGCGCTTGACGGCCTCCACGAAGGGGGCGGTCTCGATGACGGCGATCGAGTTGAACTCCGTCGGGAACAGCGAGCGGTACTTCGGGAGGTCGCCCTCCAGCAGGCGCGTGGTCGTACGCCGGCCCGCCCCCTCGAAGCCGATGAGGCCCTCACCGGCTCCGGAGCCGGACAGCGCCAGGATCACGCTGTCGCCGCTCGTGAGCGCCTTGGCGGTGTCCAGGAGCGTCTTGGCGGGCACCAGGGCGACCGCGGACGCCTCCGGGTTCTCCGGCTTCCACAGGAACTCGCGGACCGCGAAGCGGTAGCGGTCGGTGGAGGCCAGGGTGACCGTGTCGCCCTCGATCTCGATGCGCACACCGGTGAGCACGGGCAGCGTGTCGTCGCGGCCAGCCGCGATGGCCACCTGGGCGGCGGCCGAGGCGAAGACATCGCCGGGGACGGTGCCGGTCGCGGACGGCATCTGCGGCAGCGCCGGGTACTCCTCCACAGGCAGTGTGTGGAGGGTGAAGCGGGAGGAGCCGCAGACCACGGTCGCCCGTACACCGTCTGTGGAAATCTCCACCGGACGGTTGGGGAGGGCGCGGCAGATGTCGGCGAGCAGGCGGCCGGAGACGAGCACCGTGCCTTCCTCGTCGATCTCCGCGTCCACGGAGACGCGTGCCGAGACCTCGTAGTCGAAGCTGGAGAGGCTCAGTGCGCCCTCCTCGGCCTTCAGAAGGAGGCCGGCGAGCACAGGCGCCGGTGGACGGGCCGGGAGGCTGCGTGCCGCCCAGGCCACTGCCTCCGCGAGTACGTCGCGTTCCACCCGGATCTTCACCGTTGCCGCCTCCGTCTGTTGCCGGCGCTCTCGCCCTGCTCGGTCTTCGTCGTCTGACTCGGCGTTGCTCAGCCCACCGATGGGCCGGTCGCCGGGGAACAGTCTGACGCACCGCACTGACAGTCGGTGCCTCTCGGGGTCAAGTCGTTCCGAGCGGCAGTCGAGGCTCCGAGCGAGAGTTGTGCACAGCCCAGACTTCGAAACGGTTCTCAGGCTCTCTCTAGTTGTCAGTAGTAGTAGGGCCTGTGGATACCGTGGATAACCCCGTTTTCGCAGGTCAGGGCCGCTTTTTTGTCCACTGCCCCTGTGGGCGGAGGCGGTGGATAACACGCCTCTTCTGTGGACGGCGAAAAGTTCTGCACACTCCGTGCACAGGCGGGGGGTACTTCTCCCCAGCGCCGTCCCCAGCTTTACCCACGTTCCCCACAGCCCAACCCGGCACCTTCGTGTGACGCCTTTCACTCGACCCGGTGAGAACGCGCGTCGTGTTGCCGAACAGTGGACAGCGATGTGGAGAAGCTGACGATCACTGGGGACAACTGCCCCTAGCCTGTGGGTCGCCGGTGGACAACTTTCCGCACAGCCTGTGGATCTTTTCTTTGTCCACAGCCTGTGGAGATCTTTTGTCCACGGATCCACAGGCGACTGAGCTGCACTGATCCTCTTTCAGCCGCCGTGCCTGTGGACACGATCTGGACAACTTCGCAGTCCCCAGGGTGTGGACACAAGAAAGTGCCCGAATCTGTGGAGGGCGCCCGTAACCAGGCGCGTAATCGAACGGCTGATGGCTGTCGGGTAACGGCGGAACGGGTCCGGGCGGGGTCCTGGAGGGGGTCGAAGGCGGTTCGGGGGCGGTTCGGGGGCGGCTCGGGAGGGGTTCCGGGGGTCCGAAGAGGGTCTTGGAGCCTCCTGGAGACGGTCCACAGGACGCCTACGGGAGCGTCCGAGCGCATCCGGGGACGGCAGCACCCGTGGTGCCGATCAGCCGTGGGAACGGCGAAGGCGCCCTCGGGAACGAGTCCCGGGGCGCCTTCGGTGACGTACCGCGGTGGGTGTCAGCCGTTCTTGATGCGGTTCGTGAGCTCGGTGACCTGGTTGTAGATGGAGCGGCGCTCCGCCATCAGCGCGCGGATCTTGCGGTCGGCGTGCATCACGGTCGTGTGGTCGCGGCCGCCGAACTGCGCGCCGATCTTCGGCAGGGAGAGATCCGTGAGCTCGCGGCAGAGGTACATGGCGATCTGGCGCGCCGTCACCAGGACCCGGCTGCGCGAGGAGCCGCACAGGTCGTCCACCGTGAGGCCGAAGTAGTCGGCGGTGGCCGCCATGATGGCCGGCGCGGTGATCTCCGGGGACGAGTCCTCTCCGCCGGGGATCAGGTCCTTGAGGACGATCTCGGTGAGACCGAGGTCGACCGGCTGCCGGTTGAGCGACGCGAACGCCGTCACCCGGATCAGCGCGCCCTCCAGCTCGCGGATGTTGCGCGAGATGCGGGACGCGATGAACTCCAGCACCTCCGGCGGGGCGTTGAGCTGCTCCTGCACCGCCTTCTTACGGAGGATGGCGATACGGGTCTCCAGCTCGGGCGGCTGGACGTCGGTGATCAGACCCCACTCGAAGCGGTTCCTCAGCCGGTCCTCCAGCGTCACCAGCTGCTTGGGCGGCCGGTCGCTGGAGAGCACGATCTGCTTGTTCGCGTTGTGGAGGGTGTTGAAGGTGTGGAAGAACTCCTCCTGCGTCGACTCCTTGTCCGCCAGGAACTGGATGTCGTCGACGAGCAGGATGTCCATCTCGCGGTACCGCTTGCGGAAGCTGTCGCCCTTGCCGTCGCGGATGGAGTTGATGAACTCGTTGGTGAACTCCTCGGAGCTCACGTACCGCACCCGCGTCCCCGGGTAGAGGCTGCGCGCGTAGTGCCCGATCGCGTGCAGCAGGTGCGTCTTGCCGAGGCCGGACTCCCCGTAGATGAAGAGCGGGTTGTACGCCTTGGCCGGCGCCTCGGCGACGGCCACCGCGGCCGCGTGCGCGAAACGGTTCGAGGCCCCGATGACGAACGTGTCGAAGAGGTACTTCGGATTGAGGCGCGCGGTGGGCTCGCCGGGACCCGTCGCGGGCGCCGGCTGCGCGGCCAGCGGGCCCGGGGCGCCGCTGGAGGCGGGCAGGGACGAGCCGACCGGGCCGCCGCGGTGGACGTGGCCCATGCCGGACGGGGACGGCGGCTCGGACCGGTCACGGCGGTCCGGACGCTGGTCGTAGTCGGAGCGCGGCTGGTCGTAGTCGGGCCGCTGCTGCTCGTAGTCGGACCGCTGGTCGTAAGGAGAGCGGCCCGGCTGCTGCCGGTAGTCCCGCGGAGGCGACGCGTAGGGGTCGCGGTCGGGGAAGCCGAGCCGCTGCTGCTGCCAGCCGTAGTCGTCCTGCGAGGACCGCGGCCAGGCGCCGGGGTCGGGGCGCTGGTAGTCGGGGTACGCGGGGCGGGCCGTCGGGAGCTGGTCCTCGTGGGAGGGCTGCTGGTCGGGACGGCCCTGCGGGTGGTCGTCCAGCCGGTCGTCCATGCGGTCGTCCGCGCGGTGCCGGCCGTACCCGCGGTAGCCGTCGCGGCCCTGCGAGGGCGGGCGCTCCGGCTCGTCGTAACGCTGCTGCGACTGCTGGACGGGCGGCGCCGACGGTGCGGGGGATTCCCCCATGGAGTCGTCGACTGTGATCGCGATACGGATCGGCCGGCCGCACTCGCGGCTCAGCGTCTCGCTGACGATCGGGGCCAGCCGGCCTTCGAGGACGTTCTTCGCGAACTCGTTGGGGACCGCCAGCAGTGCGGTGTCCGCCACCAGGGCCAGCGGCTGACAGCGCTTGATCCAGTGCTCGTCCTTCGTCTCGACACCCTGCCCGCGGCCCTCACCGAGAAGTTGCTCCAATACTCGTGGCCACACTGCGGCAAGATCGGCAGGTACGTCAGCCACAGGGCACGCTCTCTCACGGGTCCCACGAACGTGTGATTCCTGGGACGGGTCGGGTTGGAACTCGGTGAACGGGGTGGACGAATCCGCTGGAGCGGCCGGAACGAAGGCGGTGGAGCGGGGAGAAGGGAACGAACCGGAGTCCGGCCACGGTAGTCAGGGCGACCCATGCGGTTCAAGTTGTTGTCCCCAGCCTGTGGACAGTGTCTCCCGGGCGGCGCCGGTTTGACCGGATGGCGTAGCCGCGCGTACCGTGACCAGGTCGAGTTGTCGATGGCTGCTGCCGCCTGCCTCCGATGGGCACAGATCGCGAAGAGTGATCGGGAAGCGGTGCACTCGGGCGTAATGCGAGCTACTCGTTGGCGCACGGTGACAGCCAGGACGGCACTCCGCCGCCACCGATTCTTACTGGAGCCCCCGAGTGAGCAAGCGCACCTTCCAGCCGAACAACCGCCGTCGCGCCAAGACCCACGGCTTCCGTCTGCGGATGCGTACCCGCGCCGGCCGCGCGATTCTCGCGAACCGCCGTGGCAAGGGTCGCAGCAGCCTGTCCGCCTGATTACCTAAACAGGTCATGACGTGCTGCCTACCGAGCATCGGCTGAGGCGGCGCGAGGACTTCGCGACCGCGGTACGCCGAGGACGCCGGGCCGGACGCCCGCTCCTCGTCGTCCACCTTCGTAGCGGTGCAACAGACCCGCACGTGCCTGGGGAGAGCACTCCCCCGACGCGTGCGGGTTTCGTTGTCAGCAAAGCCGTGGGCGGAGCCGTCGTACGCAACAAGGTGAAGCGTCGGCTTCGCCATCTGATGCGTACGCGAGTGGCTCGGCTGACCCCCGGTAGCCTGGTAGTCGTACGAGCGCTGCCCGGTGCGGGTGACGCCGACCATGCACAGCTGGCCCGAGACCTGGACGCCGCCCTGGAGCGGTTGCTGGGAGGGGGCGCGCGATGAAGTACCCGCTGCTGGCTCTCATCAAGATGTACCAGTGGACCATCAGCCCGTTGCTCGGGCCGGTGTGCAAGTACTACCCGTCGTGTTCCCACTACGGGTACCAAGCCATCGACCGGCACGGTGCGATCAAGGGAACGGCACTCACCGCCTGGCGCATCCTGCGGTGCAATCCGTGGTCGCTCGGCGGTGTGGACCATGTCCCGCCGCGCAAGCGTCCGCGGTGGCACGAGATGCTGCGCAACGCCTGGCGTGCACGCAAGGGCGGGAACTCCGCCGCCGAACCGGCCACCGAGGGGCACGGTATGTCCAACCAACCCTCAAGCCCGGCCGCCGAGACCCCGTCCCATGCTCAAGGAGCCTGATTAGTGGACACGATTGCCAGTATTTTCAGCTTCATCACGACACCCGTTTCCTGGGTCATCGTCCAGTTCCACTCGGTGTACGGCGCCATCTTCGGCCCCGACACGGGCTGGGCCTGGGGCTTGTCCATCGTGTCCCTGGTGATCCTGATCCGTATCTGCCTGATCCCGCTCTTCGTGAAGCAGATCAAGGCCACCCGGGCGATGCAGACGCTGCAGCCCGAGATGAAGAAGATCCAGGAGCGCTACAAGAACGACAAGCAGCGCCAGTCCGAAGAGATGATGAAGCTGTACAAGGAGACGGGTACCAACCCGCTCTCCTCGTGCCTTCCCATCCTGGCGCAGTCGCCGTTCTTCTTCGCCCTGTACCACGTGCTCAACAGCATCGCGTCGAACGACACCATCGGCGTGATCAACAACCGGCTGCTGGAGAGCGCGCAGAAGGCGCACATCTTCGGAGCACCGCTGGCCGCGAAGTTCACGGACAGCGACGCCAAGGTACAGGCACTGGGTTCCTCGATCACCGACGTGCGCGTCGTCACGGCGATCATGATCGTCCTGATGTCGTTCTCGCAGTTCTACACGCAGCGTCAGCTGATGACGAAGAACGTCGACACCACGGTCAAGACGCCGTTCATGCAGCAGCAGAAGATGCTGATGTACGTCTTCCCGATCATGTTCGCCGTCTTCGGTATCAACTTCCCCGTCGGTGTCCTCGTCTACTGGCTGACCACCAACGTGTGGACCATGGGCCAGCAGATGTACGTCATCCGCAACAACCCGACGCCGGGTTCCAAGGCTCAGGCCTCCTACCTGGAGCGTCTGAACAAGAACGTCACGCAGCACGGCAAGACCCGCGGGCGCGGACAGAAGGCCATCGTCAAGGCCATCGTCGCCAAGGGCCGTGACCGCAACGAGTTCGAGCGCAAGTTCATCAACGGTCTGACCAAGGCGGGCCTGGCGGCCCAGGCCGACGGCAACGTGGTGAAGAGCGAGGCCTCGACCCTGGTCGAGACCGAGGACGGCACCCCGGCGGCAGGCGCGGCTCCCAAGCGCCAGCAGCCCAAGCGGCAGAGCAAGTCCCAGCGGCAGTCGGGCACGGTCCAGGGCGGTGCCAAGGCCGCGGGCGAGTCCGAGCCGAAGACCTCCCTCAGCAAGACCGACGAACCGCAGGACGCCAAGCCCGGCCCCAAGCCTGCGGGTGGCAAGCCCGCGTCCGGCGGTAAGCCCGCGTCCGGTGGCACCCGCAGCAAGGCCCAGTCCGGACAGCGCAAGGGTCCGCAGCGGCCCAAGTCCCCGTCCAAGAAGTAAGCAAGAAGGAGTCCATCCCGTGACGGAAGGCACCACCTCCGCTGCCCCTGAGGGTGGCGACACCCTGACCCGCCTGGAGCAGGAGGGCGAGATCGCGGCCGACTACCTTGAGGGTCTGCTGGACATCGCCGACCTCGACGGCGACATCGACATGGATGTCGAGGCCGATCGTGCGGCTGTCTCGATCATCAGTGATTCCAACAGCCGCGACCTGCAGAAGCTGGTCGGCCGTGACGGCGAGGTGCTGGAGGCACTCCAGGAGCTCACACGCCTGGCCGTGCACCGGGAGACCGGAGACCGCAGCCGGCTGATGCTGGACATCGCGGGCTATCGCGCCAAGAAGCGCGAGGAGCTCTCCGAGCTGGGCGCGAAGACCGCGGCCGAGGTCAGGAGCTCCGGCGAGCCGGTGAAGATGAATCCGATGACGCCCTTCGAGCGCAAGGTGGTGCACGACGCCGTCAAGGCGGCCGGCCTGCGCAGCGAGTCCGAGGGCGAGGAGCCGCAGCGCTTCGTCGTCGTGCTCCCCGCCTGATCAAGCACGTCGTACTCCCGGCCCCGTCTGTGTTCGCAGGCGGGGCCGAATTTTGTCAGCCCGTTGTTTGTCGATAGTTCCTGATAGTCCTTGTAGTCAGCGCGTCATGCGCTCAAGCGGTACGGAAGGACGGTTCCCCGTGACGGAGGCAGCGGAGCTCCCCCCTGCGCCCGAGCAGGCTCGGGCGGTATTCGGTGATCGCTTCGCGGACGCGGTTCGCTTCGCGGAGTTGCTGGCCGACGTGGGAGTTCAGCGCGGTCTGATCGGTCCTCGCGAAGTGCCTCGTCTGTGGGAACGGCATCTGCTGAACTGCGCCGTGCTCTCGGAAGTGGTTCCGGAGGGCGTGACCGTGTGCGACGTCGGGTCCGGGGCCGGTCTGCCCGGCATCCCCCTGGCTCTTGTCCGCCCGGACCTCAAGATCACGCTGCTTGAGCCGCTGCTGCGGCGCACGAACTTCCTCAACGAGGTCGTCGAGCTGCTCGGGCTCGACCATGTCACCGTCGTCCGTGGGCGTGCCGAGGAGGTCCTCGGCAAGCTGCCTCCGGTCCATGTGGTGACGGCCAGGGCGGTGGCACCTCTGGACCGCCTCGCGGCCTGGGGAGTCCCGCTCCTGCGTCCGTACGGAGAGATGCTGCTCCTCAAGGGCGACACCGCGGAGGAAGAGGTCAAGAGCGCCGGAGCCGCCCTGAGCAAGCTCGGAGCCGTCGACACCTCGGTGCTGCACGTCGGTGAGGGCGTTGTGGAGCCCCTGGCCACGGTGGTGCGTGTGGAGGTCGGGGAGAGCCCGGGCGGCGTACGGTTCGCGGCCAAACGGGCGAAGGCAGCGCGGACGGGGAGGACCCGCCGGCGCCGCTGACCCGGGTCCGGCGGGGGTGCCGGACGGTGGGTGTACGTCGTCGGGGCGGAGGCATGGTGACTGATCCGTCCTGACGACGAGACGTACTCCACACAAGCTGCCAAACCTATGCATGCCGGAGTGTCGCGCGATGGCGACCCTGCGCGCTGTGCATCGTGTTTCACGTGAAACGTCGCTCATTGCTGCACGGCATCATCGGTCGCGGTCGTGCCGCGGCCGAACCCCGCGACCGTAACCCGCTGGGATCCTTGGGATCCTTCGGGAAAAGAGCCTCTCCTGACCGAAGCGCGTCCCCCGAAGAGGGCACGGAGTTGTCCACAGAGGTGGATTTCTCCACAGAAGCACGGGCCTCGCTGGTTCACGACCCCGATGGCATGGGAGGCTCTGTTCATTGCGAGCCTGAAGTCGAGGAGAGTGAATCCTTGCGGTCCGACGCCAACATCGCGGGACCGATGACCGATCCGGTCCCCGGTCCCCGAACCGAGTCGATCGGGGACGATGTTTCACGTGAAACACCGCCCCCGATGGACGACACTCCCATTGGTCGTGCTGCCCAACTTGCTGTGGACGCTCTAGGTCGAGCCGGCGAGGGCCTGCCACGGCCCGAGCAGACCCGCGTCATGGTGGTCGCCAACCAGAAGGGCGGGGTCGGGAAGACCACGACCACGGTCAACCTTGCTGCCTCTCTCGCACTGCACGGCGGCCGGGTCCTGGTGATCGACCTGGACCCCCAGGGCAATGCGTCCACCGCGCTGGGGATCGACCATCACGCCGAAGTTCCGTCCATCTACGACGTGCTGATCGACAGCAGGCCGCTCTCCGAGGTTGTTCAGCCGGTCCCAGATGTCGAGGGCCTCTTCTGTGCGCCTGCCACGATCGATCTCGCCGGTGCGGAGATCGAGCTGGTGTCCTTGGTGGCACGTGAGAGCCGGCTGGAGCGGGCGATCCTGGCGTACGAGCAGCCGCTCGACTACATCCTCATCGACTGCCCGCCCTCTCTGGGACTGCTGACGGTCAACGCACTCGTCGCGGGCGCCGAGGTCCTCATCCCGATCCAGTGCGAGTACTACGCACTGGAGGGTCTGGGCCAGCTGCTGCGCAACGTCGACCTGGTGCGGGGACACCTCAACCCGAACCTGCACGTGTCGACGATCCTGCTCACCATGTACGACGGCAGGACGCGCCTCGCATCCCAGGTTGCCGACGAGGTGCGCAGCCACTTCGGCGACGAGGTACTGCGCACGAGCATTCCGCGCTCGGTCCGTATCTCCGAAGCCCCCAGCTATGGGCAGACGGTGCTGACCTACGACCCGGGATCGAGCGGCGCTCTCTCCTATCTTGAGGCGGCGCGCGAGATCGCTTTGCGCGGAGCCGGCGTGGCCTACGACGCGCAACACGCCCACATGGGCGCACTCAATGAACAGAGCATGGTGGAGGGGATCCAGTGAGCGAGCGACGGAGGGGGTTGGGCCGTGGTCTCGGCGCACTGATCCCTGCTGCCCCGACAGGGGAGAAGGCAGTACCGCCGGCGATGGGCGGAGCGTCAGCGTCGCCGGGAGCCGTACCGGTGCTCACCGCCGAGCGCGGCGTGGCGGCGGCCAAGGTCGCCTCACTTCCGCCGGCCCAGGTTTCACCTGAGCCGGAAGAGCCGTCGGTGAGTGTGTTCGGGGAGGCTCCGGCGGCACCTGTGGGTGCGTACTTCGCTGAGCTGCCCCTCGACTTCATCACGCCGAACCCGCGCCAGCCCCGCGAGGTGTTCGACGACGACGCTCTCGCCGAGCTCGTCACCTCCATCAAGGAGGTCGGGCTTCTTCAGCCGGTCGTCGTACGGCAGGCGGGACCGACGCGCTACGAGCTCATCATGGGCGAGCGGCGCTGGAGGGCCTGCCGTGAGGCAGGGCTTGAGGCCATCCCGGCGATCGTCCGCGCCACGGACGACGAGAAGCTCCTCCTGGACGCCCTTCTGGAGAACCTGCACCGGGCTCAGCTGAACCCGCTGGAAGAGGCTGCCGCCTACGACCAGCTGCTCCAGGACTTCAACTGCACGCACGATCAGCTGGCCGACCGCATCGGGCGCTCACGCCCTCAGGTCTCCAACACCCTGCGTCTGCTGAAGCTCTCGCCGTCGGTCCAGCGTCGGGTGGCCGCCGGTGTTCTCTCCGCCGGACACGCCCGTGCTCTGCTCTCCGTCGCGGACTCGGAGGAGCAGGACCGACTGGCTCATCGGATCGTGGCCGAGGGGCTCTCGGTGCGGGCCGTCGAAGAGATCGTCACCCTCATGGGTTCGCGGCCGCAGTCGGCTCCGCGGTCCAAGGGTCCACGAGCCGGTGCGCTGGTCTCTCCCGCGCTGAGCGATCTCGCGGGTCGGCTCTCGGATCGCTTCGAAACCCGGGTGAAGGTCGACCTCGGTCAGAAGAAGGGCAAGATCACCGTCGAGTTCGCCTCGATGGAGGACCTTGAGCGGATCCTTGGCTCGCTCGCCCCTGGTGAGGGACCGGTTCTGCAGAAGAGCCTCCTGGAGGACGACTCCGAGGACTCCGAGAGTTCGGAGTCCTGAGTCTTGATCGGCCGGTCGGCTGCGACCGGCCGACCAGTGGATCGGGCCGTGTCCGGTGTGTACCGGAACACGGCCCGCTCTTTGCTTTCTGTCGGTATCGATGGAATCGCATCGTGGATACGATGCGTTCGGGTATGGCGCATTCACCTGGCAGTACCTTCTGTGGGGAGGCGGAAGCCATGCGAACGGTGAGCCGCACAGGACTGGTGAGCGCGGGTCTGGGGCTCGGCGCTGTCGGCGGGTTCGTCGGCAGCCTGCTCCGGGAACGGGGCGCTCTGACAGCCGCTCGCGATGCCGCGGGCGAGGGAAGCGAGGAACTGCCTTCATGGGGCGCCGGCTCGTACCGCTCACGCTGGACAACCTTCAGGACCTTCCCGAGCGCTGTCGCGCGTGCGTCTTCTGGGAGCTGGACCCAGTCAGCGGCCAGGCCGCGGTAAAGGCAGGCACTCCCGATCTGGAGAAGGAGGCGTGGATCTCCGCTGTTCTGCTGGAGTGGGGATCCTGCGGCCGGGTCGTCTACGTGGACGACGCACCGGTGGGCTTCGTGATGTACGCACCGCCCGCCTATGTACCGCGCGCAACGGCATTTCCCACGAGCCCGGTCTCACCCGACGCGATCCAGTTGATGACGGCCTTCATCCTGCCGGAGTTCCAGGGCCAGGGGCTCGGGCGCGTGATGGTCCAGACGGTTGCCAAGGATCTCCTGCGGCGAGGCTTCAAAGCCATCGAGGCTTTCGGGGACGCCCGTTGGAAAGAGCCCGCCTGCGTCCTTCCCGCCGACCATCTGTTGGCCGTGGGCTTCAAGACCGTCCGACCGCACCCCACGTACCCGCGGCTGCGGCTGGAGCTGCGGACGACGCTCTCCTGGAAGGAAGACGTGGAGTTGGCGCTCGACCGGTTGCTGGGAGCCGTACAGAAGGAACCAGCTCTGCGCCCGTTGTAGAGCGGACCGTGCTGGACATAGGAAATGGGCCGACCCGCCGGGGTCGGCCCATCCATGTTTCACGTGAAACATCGTCGCCCGTAGGCGACGGCTCGCTGAACTACTCGGCGATGAAGTCCTCAAGGTCCCGCACGATCGCGGCCTTCGGCTTCGCACCCACGATGGTCTTGGCGACCTCGCCACCCTGGTAGACGTTCAGGGTCGGGATGGACATGACGCCGTACTTGGCGGCCGTACCCGGGTTCTCGTCGATGTTGAGCTTGACGATCTCGATCTTGTCGCCGTACTCGGCGGCGATCGCCTCAAGGGACGGCGCGATCTGGCGGCACGGACCGCACCAAGCGGCCCAGAAGTCCACCAGTACGGGCTTGTCGCTCTTCAGGACGTCCTGCTCGAAAGAGTCGTCTGTCACGTGCTTCAGAGTGCCGGCCACGGCGGGCTCCTTAACTGGTTGGTGCGGTGGGGCGGATGGGGGTCAGACAGTGGTCTTCTCGGGCTCCGCAGGCTCGCCGTCCGCTAGGGCGGCGAGGAATCGCTCGGCGTCGAGAGCTGCGGAGCAGCCGGTGCCGGCTGCGGTGATCGCCTGACGGTAGGTGTGGTCGACGACGTCGCCGGCGCCGAAGACACCCGTCAGGTTCGTGCGGGTCGAGGGCGCCTGGACCTCCAGGTAGCCCTCCTCGTCCAGGTCGAGCTGGCCCTTGAAGAGCTCCGTGCGCGGGTCATGGCCGATCGCGATGAACAGGCCGGTGACGGGCAGCTCGGACGTCTCGCCGGTCTTCAGGTTGCGCAGCTTCAGGCCGGCGAGCTTCTGGTCGCCCTGGATCTCGGCCACCTCGCTGTCCCAGACGAACTTGATCTTCGGGTCGGCGAAGGCGCGCTCCTGCATCGCCTTGGAAGCCCGCAGCGTCTCGCGCCGGTGGACGATGGTCACGGACTTGGCGAACCGGGAGAGGAAGGTGGCCTCCTCCATGGCGGTGTCACCGCCGCCGATCACGGCGATGTCCTGGTCCTTGAAGAAGAAGCCGTCACAGGTCGCGCACCAGGAGACGCCGCGTCCGGAGAGGACGTCCTCCTTCGGCAGCCCCAGCTTGCGGTGCTGCGAGCCGGTGGTGACGATGACGGCCTTCGCCCGGTGGACCGTGCCCGCGGTGTCCGTGACGGTCTTGATCTCACCGCTGAGGTCGACCGAGACGATGTCGTCCGGGATCAGCTCGGCACCGAAGCGCTCGGCCTGTGCCCGCATGTTGTCCATGAGCTCGGGGCCCATGATTCCGTCCTGGAAGCCGGGGAAGTTCTCCACCTCGGTCGTGTTCATGAGGGCACCACCCGCGGTGACGGCGCCCTCGAAGACCAGCGGCTTCAGTGACGCGCGCGCGGTATAGAGCGCCGCCGTGTAGCCGGCGGGGCCGGAGCCGATGATGATCACGTTACGGACGTCGGTCACGGCTTGATTCCTCGTCTCTGGGGACTGCTACGTACGACCGGGGGAGCTTCTCTCGGAACTCTCACCCCACCCAACGGATCCTAAGGGGCGCGCATTCCCACTGTGTCCGGGCACACGAAGACGAGCCATCGCGAGCGGAGGTCAGGGGCAGGGCGAAGGGAGCCGACGATCGTCCGTGACGGAGCCGAGCGGACTCAGTTGCGCGGGTAGGTGTGCTCCAGCAGGACCTTGCCACCAGCGGCCGACGGCTTGTCCATGCAGGCGGAGTCGACGACGTACGCCGTGACCTGTGTCAGGTCGGTGGCGGCGGGCAGCACCACGAGATACGCGTCCGTGCCCTCGTAGGAGCCTTCCTTGGAAGCGATCGGAATCGCATCGCGGCCGATCCCCTGCAGGACGCAGCTGGGCACCGAGGGTGTGTTGAGGACCTTCGGCTCATCGCTGGACGCGGTGCCCTGGGGGCGGGAGCGAGGACCGCCCTCCTTCTCCTCGCCCGCCTTGGCCAGGAGATCCGCCACCTGGTTCTCCAGCTTCTCTCCGGCGAACGTGTTCGCGGAGTCCCTTTGCTGTGGGGATGCCGACGGCGGGTCGTTGTCCGTGCCGTCGCCTCCCATCGCCTGGATCAGCAGGCCTCCGAGGCCCAGCGCGGCAGCCGTGAACATGGCGCCCAGGACGACGGTGCCGCGGCGACCGCGACGGGGGCGGTTCGTGCGACCCGGTCCTGTGGCGGCACGAGCATGTCCTGCGGGGCGGTCCGTCACGGTCGATGTTTCACGTGAAACATGCCGACTGCCGCTGCTGCCGCCACTCACGCTCGCGCGCTCGTCGTCCGCCGACGGGCGGGACTCACTCACGGACGACAGAGCCCCCACAGCAGAGGTGTCAGGCCCGGTGGCATTCAACAGGGCTTCGGCAGCGAGAGCGGCGTCGATGCGTCCGGCGACGTCGTCGGGCATCCGCACGGGGCCCGGCAGCGTGCCGAGCATGCCGCGGATCTCTTCCAGAGAGTCGTACACATCGGCACAGAGAGCGCAGTCGTCCAGGTGACGTCGTACATCGGCTGACCGGGACGGGGGGAGCAGACCTTCGGTGAGGTCGGAGATCTCCGTGACGTCCGGGTGCCCGGCCGTGTCGGTCGTGGATGTCACGCTCGCCCACCTCCGCCCTTCACAGCCGCTGAATCGCTTGGTCCGTCATGTGGTCCCGCTGCGGGTGGGACGGATGTCCCCTGCGTACGGTTCCTTCCCTCGCCCGACTTCTTGCTCGGTCTGTCGCTCCCGCCGTCCGCGCGCAGGTGTTTGAGCAGGGGGAGGAGCCTGGCTCTGCCACGGGCACAGCGGCTCTTGACCGTGCCGGTCGGCACGTCGAGCAGACTGGCGGCCTCCGCCACGGGATAGCCCTGCATGTCCACCAGGACGAGAGCGGCCCGCTGGTCGGCGGGCAGGGTGCCCAGAGCGGCCAGCAGCTCACGGTGCAGATCGTTGCGCTCGGCCGGCGCGGAAGCCGACTCGTGCGGCTCCAGGAGCTGCTCCAGGCGTTCCGTGTCGTCCACCGGGGAGGTCTTCCTGGAGGCCGTCTTGCGAGCCCGGTCCAGACAGGCGTTCACCGTGATCCGGTGCAGCCAGGTGGTGACGGCCGACTGGCCGCGGAAAGTGTGGGCGGCCCGGTAGGCGGAGACGAGGGCGTCCTGGACGGCGTCAGCGGCTTCCTCACGGTCGCCCAGCGTCCGCAGGGCCACGGCCCAGAGCCGGTCGCGGTGACGCCGTACGAGCTCGCCGAAGGCATCGGGATCACCTTCGACATGACGGGCGAGGAGGTCCTGATCGCTTACTTCGCTGTAGGCGCCGTCCGCCATCGAACCCCCTCCCCCTCGGTCTGCTCCTCAGCCGGTGAACTTCACGTCGGTGATCGCCTGCTTGTAACCGGCGCCACTGAACTGGTCGCCGGCCGCGTTCGGCACCGCCGTGATCCAGACCAGAACGTACCGGGTCTTCACAGCCTTCTTGGCCGAGATCTTCAAGTCCGTCGTACTGGTCGTGCCTGCCGCGATCTTCGTCATCGAACTCAGACTCTGCGAGGACGACAACGAGTTGGCCGCGTACAGCGTGGCCGTCGTGTGGTCGCCCGCGTAGTACAGCCCTATCGAGGCCGCCGACACGTCCTTCTCGGATCCGAGGTCGTAGACGATCCCGACGCCCTCCTTGAAGGGCGCCAGCTTGGGACCGCCCCGGTAGGAGTACGTCCGCCAGTACGTGGAGCTGTCCTTGTCGTAGGTCAGGCCCACGTCGTTCGCGTGCTGGGGCTTGCCGTCCGGGTAGTACTCCGCGGCGCTCTGGATCGTGAGCGGCCTGGCCGGCTTCGTCTCGTCGCTGCCCTTGTCGTTGTCGTCCGTGATCTGGGTGTCGCCCGTCTCGTCGGACTTCCCGTGATCCATGAGCGCGTCGGCGAGCTGCCAACTGCCCAGTCCCAGCGCGGCGATCAGAAGCGCGGACACAGCCCACTTGAGGGCTTTGCCGGTGCGGGTCTGCAGCGGGGGAAGCGGCGCGGCCATCGCCTGGGTGGCTCCCGGGTGCGGCGCGGGACGGCCGTAGTTGCCCTGCTGGTACGTCGTGCGCTGGTAGTCGGGTGGCGCGGTGAACGTCGGCTCGGGCGGACGGATGCGGGGCATCTCGCCGATCGCCTTCACCAGTTCCTCCGGCGTGGTGCACGGAGGTTCCTGACGGGACGCGGTGGCCCCGTCGTTGGCGAGTGCGCGCATCGCGAGTTCCGACATACCGCGGTGCACGCCTGCGCGTACCTGGTCGGGCGCGATGAGGCCGACGCCCTTGGGCAGTCCGGAGAGCCCGTACGCGTCGTCCTCGTACGGCCAGCGCTGGGTGAGCGCGGCGTACAGGAGAGCGCCGATCGCCTCCGTGTCCGTGCGCTGCGGGGTGTCGGAAGTGATGCCGCGCAGCGCGGCGTTCACAGCGAGGCCCCGGATGCGCCACTGACCGGTCGAGGTGCGCAGCACCGCGCCCGGGGTCAGCTTCAGATGCGCCAGCCCCTCGCGATGCGCGGCGGCCATCGCCTGGGACACCTGACTGACCATCTGGTACGCCTCGTGCACCTCCAGCGGTCCGGCGGCCAGGAGCGTCGTCAGCTCCGTGGCGTCGGGCAGCCATTCGTGCACCACATAGACGAGGTCGTTCTCCTCGACCGCGTCCAGGACCTGGACGAACCGGGGATCGCCCAGCAGGGCGGACGAACGGGCCGCCGCGAGGACGGAACGCGCTCGTGGATGGTCGGCGGGCAGCAGGTGCACACCGACGGCACGGCGGAGTTTCTCGTCCACCGCACGCCAACTGCTGAAACCGTCCAGACGGGTGACACACTCCTCCAGGCGATACCGTCTGGCGAGCTTGTGACCGCTGTGCAACTCGGGCGGTGCAGTCCTGCCGGGGCTCTCGTTCCCCCCGCTCCCCTGTGCCTCTGTGCTCTCCGAGCTGTCCGTGTCCCGCTCCCGGTTCTGGGCCACCCCGTCGGCCGTGGACTGGTCCGCCTTCGCGGTCAGCGGCTCATCGCCGCTGCTGTCCGCCACGTCGACGGCAGCCGTGCTCCGTTCTGCCACCGTCGCTCCTGCCTCCCCATTCGTTGCGCGCTCTCCGACGCCAAAGCCAATTGTGCCCACAGTCCGTCCCTCTGCACGACACGCGGTCGCGGACGATGGTTGTGCGCCTACCCCGCTCTCAGCGCCCAAGGCGCCCGCGGACCATGCCCACCATTCCGTTCAGTTCCTCGATGCGCATCCGTCGCGCCGCGACGAAGAAGACTCCGAGCAGTACGACACCACCGACGACCAGGGCGATGAGCGAGCCTCCGGCGCCCTGTCCCAGCGACTTGCTGATTCCGTAGCAGGCCGCGCCGCTGAGCAGCGCGGCCGGTACCGCGGCGATCGCGAGCCGCGCGTAGGTGCGCAGGACGCGTCCGCCGTCCAGGTCGCCGCCCAGCCGCTTGCTCAGCCGCCGCCACGCGACCCCGACGCCGATGGCGTAGGCGAGACCGTACGAGGCGGCCATGCCCGCCACCGCCCAGCGCGGAGGAAGCAGAAGGAAACAGAGCGCGGAGGCACTGGCGTTGACGATCGCCACGATGACCGTGTTGTAGAAGGGAGTGCGGGTGTCCTCGTACGCGTAGAAGGCTCGCAGCACCACGTACTGGACCGAGTAGGGGATCAGGCCGATGCCGAAGGCCATCAGCATGAAGCCCATGTTCGTGGCCTCGCTGGTCCCGGAGGCGCCGAACATCAGCGTGCACATCGGGACGCCCAGTGCGACGAAGCCGAAGGAGATCGGCACGATCGCCACGGCCGTCGTACGCAGCCCCTGGGAGATGTCGTCGCGTACGGCGCCGGTGTCGCCCTCGTGGGCGGAGCGCGCGAGCCGCGGCAGCAGGGCGGCCATCAGGGAGACCGTGATGATGGCCTGCGGGAGACCCCAGATGAGTTGGGCGTTGGCGTAGGCGGCGAAACCGGTGCCGTCGACCGGCGAGTCCTTGCCCGCCGCGGTGGACAGCTGGGTCACGACGATCGCGCCCGCCTGGTTGGCGAGGACGAAGAGCACGGTCCACTTGGCGAGCATCGCCGCCTTGCCGAGTCCGTGGCCCTTCCAGTCGAAGCGCAGCCGCAGCCGGAAGCCGGTCTCGCGGAGGTAGGGGATCATCGCGAGGGCCTGGACGACGAGGCCGAGCAGGACGCCGACGCCGAGCAGTTGCTCGCCCTCCGGCGGGATGGTCGAGGCCTTCATGCCGGAGCTGCTCGCGGTGCCGTACACCCAGATGAACAGTCCGAGCGTCACGATGATGACGATGTTGTTGAGGACCGGGGTCCACATCATCGCGCCGAACTTCCCGCGCGCGTTGAGGATCTGACCCATCACCACGTGGATGCCCATGAAGAAGATCGTGGGCAGGAAGTAGCGGGCGAAGGTGACGGCGACGTCGTTGGCCGCCGCGTTGCCCGCCACAGGTGCCGACAGTGCGCGGACCAGGAGGGGCGCGGCGAGCACCGCGAGTGCGGTGAGGGCGCCGAGCACCACGATGACGAGGGTCAGCAGACGGTTGGCGTAGGCCTCCCCGCCGTCCTCGTCGTCCTTCATGGCACGTACGAGCTGCGGTACGAAGACGGAGTTGAGGCCGCCGCCGACGGTGAGGATGTAGATCATCGTCGGCAGCTGGTAGGCGACCTGGAAGGTGTCACCGAGGAGGCCGACGCCCAGCGCGGCGACGATCAGCGCGGAGCGGATGAAGCCGGTGAGACGGGACACCATGGTGCCGGCCGCCATCAGGGCGCTCGACTTCAGCAGCCCCGACGCACGGCCCCCGGACTTCTTGGCGGGGGCGGCGGCCGGCGCGGGAGGCGCCGTGGTGGTGGCAGCAGCGGGCTCCCGCGCGGGCGGGGGAACGCTGGGCGGCCCGGCGGGGGGCTGGACGCCGCCCTGCTGCTGGTCCTGGAAGAGATGGGCGAACGCGTCCGGCTCGTGGCGCTCCTCGCCGGCCTGGGTCACCAGGTCGTCGACACCCACGAACTGCGTCGTCCGGGGATCGTCCCCGTAGGGCAGGTACTGGGTGGGGCCCTCCGGCTCGGGCGCCGGGGTCTGCGCCCACACCCGGGGATCCGGGGCGTACGGGGACTGGGGCGGCTGGGCATAGAGCGGAGGCTGGGGCGGGTACGTGCCGGGCGGCGGCGGAGGATGCGCGGCGCGGTCGTAGAGGGCCTCGGTGACCGGGTCCTGGGCGGACAGGTCCTGGGCCCGGTAGGGATCCTGGGCGTAGGCGTCCTGGAAGTACACCTCGGCCGCGGGCTGCGGAGGCACCTCGCCAGGTTCCGGCGGGCCCTGCGGCGGGCCGTCGGGGTGGCCGGAGCCTCCCGCGCCCTGACCGCGGTCACCGTCGTACGGCGCGTTCATGGTTACCCCACCTCATCGTCCCCGGGCCCACCGGCCACGACATCGCTCAACGGTCCACTCTCTCACCCGTGCCGGACGGGTCGGTGATTTCCGGTGCGGTGTCCGGTGAAGGGTCACTCGGGTGCTCCGGGTCGGGTGCGCTCGATCCGGTCGTGGACGCCCGGTCGTGACCGCCCTCCGTCCCGTCCGCGCTCTCCGTGTCGGCGTTCTTCGCGTCGGTGCTCTCCGCATCGGTGGCGGAGGCGCTCTCCGCCGGGTCGTCCGTGGGGACGGCGTCCTTCTCCAGCGCGGCCTGGCGGGCGGCCTCCCGCTTGCGCTGCGTGTACATCCGGAACCCGGCGAGCACGAGCAGCAGGACACCGCCGGCGATGACCAGCATCACCGTGGCGGTGATCTCGGTGACCTTCACATCGAAGGCGACCGCGGGTCCGTACGCCTGGCCGTCCTCGGTGTACAGCTGGGCGATCACCCCGGCCCGGCCGTTCGCGTGGGCGTTGGTGGTGAACTTCACCGACTGGCTGTGCCCGCCCGCGACCGCGACCGGCTGCTCCTGGAAGGCACCGTCCCCGATGCTGAGGCGGCTCGGCTGTGTGGAGGTGAGACGCAGCACCAGGTGGTCGACGCCCTGGACGAGGTTGTTCTGCACGGTGACCGGGATCGTGGCGCTGCGGCCCGAGAGCTTGGCCTCGGACTTGTCGATCAGCCCGACGCCCTCGGTGAGGCCGATGAGGTAGTTCAGCACACCCTCGCGGTACGCCTCCGCCTCGTCGGCACGGCCGCGCCAGGAGGTGGACATCGACCGGTCCATGGCCCGCCCGAAGGGGGTGACCACCCGGGACTTGTCGGAGAGGACCACCTGGAAGCTGTTGAGCTTCCTCTGTGTCTCCTCGATCCGCGCGAAGGCCTCTTCCGGCAGTTCCTGCTTGGCCAGGGAGCGGGGGTACGCGGACGCCGACGGCACCCGGGTGGTGGCACCCGCGTCCGGCTTGGCCTTGGTGGCCGCGGCCAGCTCGGCCGACTCCGACCAGTTCCCGCCCTGGAGCGCTGTCAGTGCCTGCGCCATCGTCTGGGCCTGGCTGGCGGTCGGCATGCGCTGCGGGGCGACCACGGCGGTGCGCTGCTTGTCGGGCGCCTGGCGGTTGAGCATCAGGCTCTGCGCGAGGAACCGCTGCACGGCGAGCGTGGAGTTGCCGGCCACCGTCATGTCGCCCTGGAAAGCCGTCGACAGACGGGCGTCCGCGACGACCGCCGTGGTGCCGCCGCCGATCGGCCGGGCCGCCGAGGGCGTGTACGGGAGGGCGCCGGTCTCCTGGAGGCTGTCGCTGCGGGCGAGCACCGTGTCGGCGCCGGCCGAGGTCGCGACCTTGACGATCGACGGGTCGATCGCTCCGCTCACGGGCCAGGCGTACTCCGTGCTGGGGGTCACATGGAGGACCGCCTCCACGGTGATCGCAGCCGCGGTGGTGGCGTCCTTGAGATGGCTCAGGGACCCGGTCACCTTCGTGCCGTGGTGGGCCAGCGACGCCAGGTCCGGGTCGGCGAAGGGGAGGGCGACGACCTCCTCGCCCTCGACCGCCTTCTCCAGCTTGCTGAGCCACTGCTTGGCCACCGCCTGGTGCGTGCCGGCCGTGGTGGTCTGGCTGGAGCCGTTCACCTGGACCCGGTAGCTGCGGGTCATGGCGTCGACGGAGGCGAGCAGGTCAGGGTCGATGACCCAGGTGATGTCGAGGTCCTTGCCGAGGCTGAGGAGCTGTTCCAGACGGCCACCGGGGGAGAGCTCGGCGGCCAGGGCGTCGTCGTCCGCGAAGACGGGGGTCTGCTGCTCGTTCGAACCCGTCTCGGCCGTCATGTGGGAGGTCGAGATCAGCGGCCAGAGGTAGGTGGTCCTGGTCTTCGAGTCCGCGGCGTCCTCCTGCCACGGGAGGAAGGTCCGCTCGATACCGAGGATCTGGTCGTACGCCGCGGCGGTGGTCCGGCCGGTGAGCGTGACACCGAGCTGATAGACGCCGTCGGAGCCGAGGTCCAGCTTGTCGACGGGGACGGAGATGCTGAACGTCTGCGGGACGCCCGGCGCCAGCCTCTCGAACTCGGCCACGTACTTGCCACCGACCTCGGAGCCCGCGTAGGGGTTGCTCTTGGCGGCGTCGTCGATGGCCGAGCGGCCGTTCAGCGTCGGACCCACCCGGAGTCCGACGTGAGCGGCGGTGACCGCCTGCTTGCCCTTGTTGACGATCCTGCCGGAGACGGTGAGCGTGTCACCGTCGGACGGGACGCTGGGGCTGAGCGAGTCGAGCGAGACGTCGACCGTACGGGAGCCGGTGGCCTCCGCAGCTGCGCTGGGCTCAGCGGCATACGAGGACGAAGAAGTGGGCAGTTGTAGGACGCCGGCCAGCAGAGGCGCCCCGGCAAGCACCGCTCCGGTGCGCCGAAGCCACCGGCGGGCAGGTGAGGGACTGGTCCCCTGGAAGTCTGCCGCCTCGGCCACGCGCTCGCCCGTCCCTCGTCGTCGTCAGTGGTCGTCGGAATGTGCGTCCACGCATGGTAACGATGCGCGCCGAGGGTAAGTGCCGCGGTCCGCTCCACAAGATCGGAAGAAGAGACCCGGCTGTCCCTCTATGTGGCCGTATCTAGGGCAGTGTCCCCACCGTGAACAAGGCGAGGGACCTGTGCACTTTTAATGAAGGCGCCCTCGGGCATCGGGGCCACGTAACCTTTTCTGTTGTGTCGAACGCCAACGAAGACAGTCCCAGTGCCCTGAGCCAGGTGCAGAGCCGCGCGGTGAGCGAGCTGCTGCGGGTGTCCCCCGTCGCCGATGAGCTGGCCCGCCGTTTCCAGGAGGCCGGGTTCTCTCTCGCCCTCGTCGGCGGCTCGGTCCGGGACGCCCTGCTCGGCCGGCTCGGCAACGATCTGGACTTCACGACCGACGCCCGCCCCGAGGACGTACTGAAGATCATGCGGCCCTGGGCCGACTCGCTGTGGGAGGTCGGTATCGCCTTCGGCACGGTGGGGGCGCAGAAGGAAGCACGCGTCGGTGATGTCGTGCAGAGCTTCGAGATCGAGGTGACGACCTACCGCTCTGAGGCGTACGACCGGTCCTCGCGCAAGCCCGAGGTGTCCTACGGAGACTCCATCGAGGAAGACCTGGTCCGCCGTGACTTCACGGTGAACGCGATGGCCGTGGCGCTTCCCGAGAAGAAGTTCATCGATCCACACGGCGGGCTCGGTGATCTCGCGGCCCGTGTCCTGCGGACTCCGGGGACCCCCGAGTCGTCCTTCTCCGACGACCCGCTGCGGATGATGCGGGCGGCGCGCTTCGGGGCGCAGCTCGACTTCGAGGTGGCGCCGGAGGTCGTCGCGGCGATGAAGGCCATGGCCGACCGCATCGAGATCGTCTCGGCCGAGCGTGTGCGTGAGGAACTGAACAAGCTGATCCTCTCCGCGTACCCGCGCAAGGGACTGACGCTGCTCGTCGACACGGGGCTCGCCGACCGCGTGCTGCCCGAGCTGCCCGCGTTGCGTCTGGAGCGGGACGAGCACCACCGGCACAAGGACGTCTACGACCACTCGCTGATCGTCCTGGAGCAGGCGATGGCGCTGGAGGAGAACGGCCCGGACCTCACCCTGCGTCTGGCCGCGCTGCTGCACGACATCGGCAAGCCGCGGACGCGTCGCTTCGAGGAGGACGGGCGGGTCTCCTTCCACCACCACGAGGTGGTGGGGGCGAAGATGACCAAGAAGCGGATGACCGCGCTCAAGTACTCCAACGAGCTGGTGAAGGATGTCTCGCGCCTGGTCGAGCTGCATCTGCGCTTCCACGGCTATGGCACCGGGGAGTGGACCGACTCGGCCGTCCGCCGCTATGTCCGTGACGCGGGCCCGCTCCTCGGCCGGCTCCACAAGCTGACCCGCTCCGACTGCACGACACGGAACAAGCGCAAGGCCAGCGCCCTCTCCCGCGCCTACGACGGTCTGGAGGAGCGCGTCGCCCAGCTCCAGGAGCAGGAGGAGCTGGACGCGATCCGTCCGGACCTCGACGGCAACCAGATCATGAAGGTCCTGGACATCGGACCGGGCCCGGCCATCGGGCAGGCCTACAAGTTCCTGTTGGAACTGCGTCTGGAGAACGGGCCGATGGAGTACGACGCCGCGGTGTCGGCTCTCAAGGAGTGGTGGGCGGAGCAGAGCTGAGAGCACGCGAGCGCGATCGGCCGGGGTGATGTTTCACGTGAAACATCACCCCGGCCGATGTGAGCCGGATACGCCGAGGGCCGTTGTTTCACGTGAAACAACGGCCCTCGGCGTATCCAGGCTCTTACTTCTTCGCGGAGTACTCCGACAGGCAGAGGGTGAAGTCACTGCTGCCGCCGGTCTCGGTGTACTCGGCGTACTTGGTGCGGTCGCAGCCGGAGTTGTCGCTCTTCTTCTGCTCGACCTTGTACGCGGCCTTGGAGTCGCCGCAGTCCACGACCTCAAGCTCCGGGTCGGTGGTGCTGTTCGGGTTACCGATGCTCATGCAGTCGCCGACCTTGGCGCTCGACGCGTCGTCGCGGCTCGCGATCCAGCCGCCCACGGCGACTATGAGGACGACGACCGGGATGGCGAAGCGCAGGTACTTCTTCAGGTTGCGCTTCGGCGGCTCGGGCGTGACCGGGGCGTAGGGAGCGTTCGGGTGCTGCGGGTAGCCCTGCGGGGGCTGCTGGCCGTAGGGGTTGCCCTGGGGCGGCTGCTGCTGCCCGTAGGGATTTCCCTCGGCCGGCTGGCCCTGAGCGAACGGATTCTGGCCCTGCGGCGGCGGCGTGGTCACTTGGGGGTCCCCCTCGAACGTGGAGCGCTTGGCGCGAAATAAGACCCACGTAAGCTATCTGGCCCCACTGACAACTCCGTAGCCCGGAGTGTCTCTGTGTCCTTGATGTGACACTTACTGGCGCTCGAAACGGGCCATAGCGGCAGCAACCGCCCCGTAGATAACGGCCACCGTGACCACAAGCGGCACGGATCGACCGTCAGGAGGCAGCATCAGGGCGGCCACTCCCGCGGCGCCCACGAAGGCGACGTTGAACAGGACGTCGTAGACGGCGAAGATCCGGCCACGGAAGCCGTCCTCGACGGACGACTGGACGACCGTGTCGGTGGCGATCTTCGCCCCCTGGGTGGTCAGACCCAGGACGAAGGCCGCGATCAGGAGGGGAACTTCCGAGAACGAGAGGCCGAGCGCCGGTTCCAGGACCGCGGCGACGGCCGCGCAGGCGATGATCCAGCCGCCGGGGCCGAGCCGGTTCGCGCCCGCCGGTGTCAGCACGGCCGCGGCGAAGAAACCCGCTCCGGAGATCCCCACGGCCAGGCCGAGCAGGGCGAGCCCGTCGTCGTCGGGGCCGGACGACCAGGCGTACCGGCAGAGCATCAGCACCATGACCGTCAGCGCGCCGTAGCAGAACCGCATCAGGGTCATCGCGGCCAGCGCCCAGGCGGCCTCGCGGCGCGCGGGCTCGGTCAGATGGCGTACGCCCGACGCGAGGCCCCGCGCCGTGCCGAGCACGGCCGTCCTCAGCCGTGGCCGCGCCGACTGCCGTTCGGGGCCCAGCAGATCCGGGGCCAGTCGCAGCGAGGCGAGCGCGGAGCACACGTACAGGGCCGCTCCCACGAGGACGACCACCGCGTCGGAGTCGGAGCCCACGAGGCGTACGACGAAGGCGACGCCGCCGCCGAGGGTCGCCGCGAGTGTTCCGGCCGTGGGCGACAGGGAGTTCGCCATCACCAAACGCTCGGAGTCGACCACGCGGGGCAGGGCGGCGGACAGACCCGCGAGCACGAACCGGTTGACGGCGGTCACGCACAGCGCGGAGGCGTAGAAGAGCCAGTCCGGTACACCGCTGAGCATCAGAACGGCCGTCAGAGCCGCCAGGAGCGCCCGCAGCAGGTTCCCGTACAGAAAGACCTGGCGGCGTCTCCAGCGGTCCAGGAGGACGCCTGCGAAGGGGCCGACGAGGGAGTACGGGAGGAGCAGGACCGCCATCGCGGAGGCGATCGCGGCGGCCGAGGTCTGTTTCTCCGGTGAGAAGACGACGTAGGTGGCGAGCGCGACCTGGTAGACCCCGTCGGCGCCCTGCGACAGCAGCCGGACGGCGAGCAGACGCCGGAAGTTCCTGAAGCGCAGGAGTACGCGCAGGTCACTCACGACAGCCATGGGTTACAGCCTCGCACAGGGCGAGGGTCCCCGGAGCGATGCCCCGGGGACCCTCAACAGCCGTGCGCGGAACGAGCCTTCAGCGCTCGACCTCGCCCTTGATGAACTTCTCGACGTTGTCGTACGCCTCGTCGTCGAAGTACTGGACCGGCGGGGACTTCATGAAGTAGCTCGACGCGGAGAGGATCGGGCCGCCGATGCCGCGGTCCTTGGCGATCTTCGCGGCGCGCAGGGCGTCGATGATGACACCCGCGGAGTTCGGGGAGTCCCAGACCTCCAGCTTGTACTCCAGGTTCAGCGGGACGTCACCGAAGGCGCGGCCTTCGAGGCGGACGTAGGCCCACTTGCGGTCGTCGAGCCAGGCCACGTAGTCCGAGGGACCGATGTGGACGTTCTTCGAGCCCATGTCACGGTCGGGGATCTGCGAGGTGACGGCCTGCGTCTTGGAGATCTTCTTGGACTCCAGGCGGTCGCGCTCCAGCATGTTCTTGAAGTCCATGTTGCCGCCGACGTTGAGCTGCATGGTGCGCTCAAGACGGACACCGCGGTCCTCGAACAGCTTCGCCATCACGCGGTGCGTGATGGTGGCGCCGACCTGCGACTTGATGTCGTCGCCGACGATCGGGACGCCCGCCTCGGTGAACTTGTCCGCCCACTCCTTGGTGCCGGCGATGAAGACCGGCAGAGCGTTGACGAACGCGACCTTGGCGTCGATGGCGCACTGGGCGTAGAACTTCGCCGCGTCCTCGGAACCGACGGGCAGGTAGCAGACGAGGACGTCCACCTGCTGGTCCTTGAGGACCTTGACGACGTCGACCGGGGCCTCGGCCGACTCCTCGATGGTCTCGCGGTAGTACTTGCCGAGCCCGTCATGGGTGTGGCCGCGCTGGACCGTGATGCCCTTGTTCGGGACGTCGCAGATCTTGATGGTGTTGTTCTCGCTGGCGCCGATGGCGTCCGAGAGGTCGAGGCCGACCTTCTTCGCGTCGACGTCGAAGGCGGCGACGAACTCGACGTCACCCACGTGGTACTCGCCGAACTGGACGTGCATCAGGCCCGGCACCTTGGACGCCGGGTCGGCGTCCTTGTAGTACTCGACGCCCTGAACCAGCGAGGCGGCGCAGTTGCCCACGCCGACGATGGCTACGCGAACCGAACCCATTCCGGTTGCTCCCTGTGTGTACTCGGTGAAGCCCTGAGAGGACTTCACGTGGCAGTGTCATCGGACGGATCCGGCCCGGGGGTGCCCCCGGGCCGGGGCAGGCCGCCCGACTCCCCAGATGTGTTGTCCTGCTGAGCGGAGCCGTCAGGTCCGGGACGCCGATGGTCCCGTCCCGCCCGCTCGCTCTCGATGAGCTCGTTCAGCCAGCGCACTTCGCGCTCCACGGACTCCATTCCGTGGCGCTGGAGCTCAAGCGTGTAGTCGTCGAGTCGCTCCCGGGTGCGCGCCAGCGAGGCCCGCATCTTCTCCAGGCGCTCTTCGAGACGGCTGCGGCGGCCTTCGAGGACCCGCATCCGTACATCCCGTGACGTCTGGCCGAAGAAGGCGAAACGAGCGGCGAAATGTTCGTCCTCGTACGCGTCGGGACCCGTCTGCGAGAGGAGGTCCTCGAAGTGTTCCTTACCTTCCGCCGTCAACCGATAGACGATCTTGGCGCGACGCCCTGCGAGCGGTGCCGCGAGGGCGTCCTCGGAGGTGTTCCCCGGTTCCTCGATCAACCAGCCGTTGGCGACCAGCGTCTTGAGGCAGGGGTAGAGCGTCCCGTAGCTGAACGCACGGAACACACCCAGTGACGTATTGAGACGTTTGCGCAGCTCATAGCCGTGCATCGGGGACTCGCGGAGAAGGCCGAGGACGGCGAACTCAAGGATTCCGGAACGCCGGCTCATCGTCGCCTCCTCTCTGCCGCGGCCGTGCCGTGACGGTCTTTATGCCGAGCTGATGTATCGACTCGATACATCAGAACGATAGATCGGTCCTCCCCCTGCGACAAGAGGGGGCACGGTGAACGGCGTCACATCACCGATTCGTAGGAAGCAAGTTGCCTGATTTGGGGTGAACTTCGGTGCTAGGCAGGTTTTGACGGTGCGTAGTCTGTCCGCCATGCAAACCACCGGGAACCGAGTGACGCCTGGGGACGTCCATGTCCTCGGTGCAGTACGGATGAATGTAAAAACGACCGCATCCGTACTTCGGGGGGACCGGAAACCAGCTGCCGTTTCCAGGTGCGCTCAGGTGCGCCTGCCCGAGGAGTAATCGTTCGATGAGCGAGCACCGTCGCAAATCGCCGCAGCCGCAAGGTGGCGGACGTGCCGCGGCCCGACGCGGCCAGACCGGCTCGTCCTCCGGCCGCCGTGCGGCACCGCGAGGCGCAACCGAGTCTCCTTCCGATTCATACGACTCGGGGGGTGAGGAACGCCCGTACGGCAGCCGCGCAGAGGCCCGGCGGGCGTCACAGAGAAACAGCAGCGGCGCCGGTCGACGCAGAGCGGCCGACGGCGCGGGGCAGGGAGGCCGCGGCCGCGGGCGTGCGTCCGTACCGTCGAAGAAGCGGATCATCGACTACCCGCGCGCGGGCAAGTACGGGGCGGCACGTTGGGTGCCGTCCTGGAAGCTCGTGACGGGTCTGTTCATCGGCTTCTTCGGCAGCATGATGGCGGTCGCGGGAGTCGCGTACGCGCTGGTGGGCCTGCCCGACGTCGCCAAGACGGCGGAGGCCCAGAACAACGTCTACTACTGGGCCGACGGCACGCAGATGGTCGCCACCGGTGGTGAGACGAACCGGCAGATCATCGACTACTCCCGGATTCCCAAGGAGATGCGCTACGCCGTCATCTCGGCCGAGAACAAGACGTTCGAGAACGACCGGGGCGTCGACCCCATGGGTATCGGCCGGGCCCTGTTCAACATGGCCAAGGGCGGTCAGACCCAGGGCGGCTCCACGATCACCCAGCAGTACGTGAAGAACGCCATGCTGGAGGACCAGTCGCAGACGATCTCCCGTAAGTTCAAGGAGCTCTTCGTCTCGATCAAGGTCGGCGCCAACGTCGACAAAGAAGACATCATGGCCGGCTATCTGAACTCGGCCTACTACGGCCGCGGCGCCTACGGGATCCAGGCCGCCGCGCGTACGTACTTCGACAAGGACGCCGACGACCTCAACCCGAGCCAGTGCGCCTTCCTGGCGGCGGTGCTCAAGGGCGCCACGTACTACGACCCGGCGGGCGCGGAGTCGATCGACCCCTCCGCCACCCCCGCGGCCAACCGCCAGCGCGCGGAGACCCGCTGGCGCTGGATCCTCGGCGAGATGGTCAAGGACGGGCACCTGGAGGAGTCGGTACGGAGCAAGTACCCCGACTTCCCGACGCTGCAGAGTCCGCGGTCGAACGCCCAGCTGGGCGGTCAGGTCGGTTATCTGGTCGACCTCGCCAAGGCGTACATCGTCAACAACAGCGAGAAGACCGGGATCACCGAGAAGCAACTGCGTGACGGTGGCTACGAGATCCACACGACCTTCGACAAGAAGAAGGTCACCCAGCTCGAAGCCGCGGTGAAGAAGGTCCGCAAGGAGAACATCAAGGAGAAGGAGCGCCCGAAGACGGACAAGCACGTCCAGTTCGGCGGCGCTTCCGTGGACCCGGAGACCGGCGCGATCAAGGCCATCTACGGCGGTGTGGACGCGACCAAGCACTTCACCAACAACGCCGACCAGACGGGCGCCCAGGTCGGTTCGACCTTCAAGCCGTTCGTCCTCGCGGCGGCCATGAAGTGGGGCGTGCGCGATCCCGACCTGGAGCCGACCCAGGCCCAGGACGAGCGGATCAAGGTCTCTCCGAAGAGCCTGTACAGCGGTAAGAACAAGCTGAAGATCGAGGACTACGACGGGACGGTCTGGAAGGACAAGGACGAGAAGGAATGGCTGCAGCGGAACGACGGCGACGAGTCGTACAACCCGCCCACCTTCCAGATCGACCTGCGTGAGGCGATGAGGGTCTCCTCGAACTCCGCCTACGTCCAGCTGGGCATGAACGTCGGTCTGGACAAGGTGCGGGAGTCCGCCGTGGACGCCGGCATCAAGGAAGGCAGCCTGGCCAGCGCCAACTTCCCGTCCTTCTCCATCGGTACCTCCGACCCGAGCGCGATCCGCATGGCCGGCGCGTACGCCACCTTCGCGGCGAGCGGCAAGCAGAACGAGCCGTACTCGGTCGACGAGATCACCGACAAGGACGGAACGGTCTTCACGCACGAGAACTCGGCCAAGGCGAAGCAGGCCTTCACCGCGCAGGTCGCCGACAACGTCACCGACGTCCTCAAGACCGTCGTCGACGAGGGCACCGGTACCGCGGCGAAGCTGAGCAACCGGCCGGTGGCGGGCAAGACCGGTACGACCGACGGCAACAAGTCCGCCTGGTTCGTCGGCTACACCCCGCAGCTCTCGACCGCGATCTCCATGTACCGCATGGACGACGACGAGTCCAACAAGAAGCGCGAGTTCCTGGAGATGTACGGAACGGGTGGCCAGGACAAGATCCACGGCGCCTCGTTCCCGGCCGAGATCTGGCACGACTACATGGAGCAGGCGCTCAAGGGCGCGAAGGTCGTGCAGTTCCCGACGCCCGAACCCATCGGCGAGGTCGTCAACGACGTCGTGGTCCCGACCCCGACTCCGACGCCCACCGAGACGGAGGAGGAGGAGTCCGAGGAGCCGGAGCCCACGCCGACCAAGAGCGAGCCGTCTCCCCCCGCTCCCACCACCAGTGAGTCCTGTGGCGCCTTCTTCGGCTGCGAGGACGACGGCGGAGCCAGCACCGGCGAGACCGACACCGGTGGCACGGACGGCGGCGCGAGTCCCTCGACCTCGGAGTCCGAGGAGGAGGACGGCGGGAACAGCAGAGGCAACGGCAACGGCGGCCTCTTCCAGGGTTCCTCGGGCTAGCGGGCAGAGGTCCCATCGACGCGACGTGGTCGCCGGCTCCGGCCGGCGACCACGTCGCGTTTTACGAGGTCCGGTGCCCCGGCGGTCATCCGCCGGGGCACCGGACCCGACCGCTCTCGGCGTATCCCCAGACACGTACGGCAGGATGTGCGGCATGCCCAGTGCAGAAACGACGCGCGCGAGCGTGCACGAGCCAGATCTGGTGCCCCCGACCAAGGAGGACCCGGTCGCGGCGACCGGCAGTGAACTGTTCGGCGGTCCCCTCGGGCGGCGCGCGCTGACGGGGACGTCCTGGTGGACCCCCGTACGGGTCGTCGCACTCGTCGCGATCGGCATGTTCGCCCTCGGCATGGTGCAGAAACTGCCCTGCTACGACGGTGCCTGGTTCTTCGGAGCGAGCTCCCAGTACACGCACGCCTGCTATTCGGACATTCCGCACCTCTACCAGGGGCGTGGCTTCGCCGACGGGCTCGTGCCGTACTTCGACAAGCTCGAAGGCGACATGGAGTACCTCGAATACCCGGTCCTCACCGGCGTGTTCATGGAGGTCGCCTCCTGGCTCACGCCGGGCAGCGGAAGCATCCAGGACCAGGAGCAGGTCTACTGGATGGTCAACGCCGGGATGCTGATGGCCTGCACGGCCGTCATCGCCGTCTGCGTGACCCGCACCCACCGGCGGCGGCCCTGGGACGGCCTGCTGGTCGCTCTGGCGCCCGCCTTCGCGCTGACCGCCACCATCAACTGGGACCTCCTGGCGGTCGCTCTGACGGCCGCGGCGATGCTCATGTGGTCCAGGAGCCGTCCGCTCGCCTTCGGGGTCCTCCTGGGGCTGGCAACGGCCGCCAAGCTCTATCCCGTGCTGCTGCTGGGGCCGCTGCTCGTGCTGTGCTGGCGGGCGGGCAGATGGCGTGCGTTCGGCACCGCCCTGCTCGGCGCCGCGGGCGCCTGGCTGGTCGTGAACCTTCCGGTCATGCTCCTGGCGCCCGAGGGCTGGTCGAAGTTCTACACGTTCAGCCAGGAACGCGGAGTCGACTTCGGCTCCTTCTGGCTGATCCTCTCCCAGCGCAGCGACACACCCCTCGACACCGACGCCGTCAACACGTGGGCTTCGGTACTGATGCTGCTGTCCAGCGCGGGGGTCGCGGCGCTCACGCTGGCCGCCCCGCGCCGGCCCCGCTTCGCCCAGCTGGCGTTCCTGATCGTCGCGGCCTTCATCCTTACCAACAAGGTCTACTCGCCTCAGTACGTACTGTGGCTGGTTCCCCTCGCGGTGCTGGCCCGCCCGAAGTGGCGGGACTTCCTGATCTGGCAGGCGTGCGAGGTCGCGTACTTCCTCGGGATCTGGATGTACCTCGCCTACACGACCAGCGGCGACGCCCACAAGGGACTGCCCCAGGAGGGCTACCAGCTGGCCATCGCCGTCCACCTCCTGGGGACGCTGTACCTGTGCGCCGTGATCGTGCGCGACATCCTCATGCCCGAGAGGGACGTGGTGCGCCGCTCCGGGGACGACGATCCGTCGGGCGGTGTGCTGGACGGCGCCCCGGACGTCTTCGTCGTGGGCCCCGCGGCTCATCCTCCCCGGCACGCGGGGCACTTCGACGGCCCGTACGTCGAATGGGGCGGCGGCGAGGGCAAGGGCGGGAGAGATCCGGGTTCGCTCTGAGCGAACAGGAGCCCGGGCAGACACACGAAAGGCCGTACACGCAGTCCGTGTACGGCCTTTCGCCCGTGTGCGGGCCCGGCGCGGGGCGCCGTGCGGTCAGCGCTCGACGACGCGGTCGAACTGCGTGGTGGTGTGCCGCAGATGGGCCACCAGTTCCTCGCCGACCTTCGGCTCGGGCGCGTCCGAGGGCACGAAGAGGATCGAGACCTGCATGTGCGGGGGCTCCGCGAACCAGCGCTGCTTGCCGCCCCAGACGAACGGCGAGAGGTTCCGGTTGACCGTGGCCAGACCGGCCCGGGCGACGCCCTTGGCGCGTGGCATGACGCCGTGCAGGGCCTTGGGGGCCTCCAGGCCCACCCCGTGCGACGTACCGCCCGCCACGACGACCAGCCAGCCGTCCGAGGCGACCTTCTGCTGCCGGTAGCCGAAACGGTCGCCCTTGGCGACGGGCGAGACGTCCAGGACGGCTCCGCGGTACTCGGTCGCGTCGTGGTCCCCCAGCCACAGCCGCGTGCCGATACGGGCCCGGAAGCGGGTCTGCGGGAACTGCTGCTGCAGCCGGGCGAGCTCGTCGGCCTTCAGATGGCTGACGAACATCGTGTGCAGCGGCAGCCGCGCCGCGCGCAGCCGGTCCATCCAGCCGATGACCTCCTCGACGGCGTCCGAGCCGTCGGTACGGTCCAGGGGCAGGTGGATGGCGAAGCCCTCCAGGCGCACGTTCTCTATGGCGGCGTGCAGCTGGGGCAGATCCCGCTCGCTCACCCCGTGCCGCTTCATGGAGGACATGACCTCGATGACGACACGGGCGCCCACGAGGCCGTAGACCCCGTCGACGGACGAGACGGACCGGATGACACGGTCGGGCAGCGGTACGGGCTCCTCGCCCCGCCTGAACGGCGTCAGCACCAGGAGGTCGCCGCCGAACCAGTCCTTGATCCGAGCCGCCTCGTAGGTCGTGCCGACGGCCAGGACGTCCGAGCCCAGGCGGGTGGCCTCGTCGGCGAGCCGCTCATGGCCGAAGCCGTAGCCGTTGCCCTTGCAGACGGGGACGAGTCCCGGAAACTGCTCGGACACGTGCTTGTGGTGCGCCCGCCAGCGTGCGGTGTCGACGTAGAGCGTGAGCGCCATGGCCGGACCTGGAACCTTTCTCGTGGCAGCGGTGTATCAGAGGTGTGAAGACGAATTCTGGTGCGTCAGCGGCGCGACATGTAGATGTCGAGCGCCTTGTGGAGCAGTTTGTTGAGCGGGAAGTCCCACTCGCCGAGGTACTCGGCGGCCTGCCCGCCGGTACCCACTTTGAACTGGATGAGGCCGAAAAGGTGGTCGGTCTCGTCCAGCGAGTCGGAGATGCCGCGAAGGTCGTACACGGTGGCGCCGAGCGCGTAGGAGTCGCGCAGCATCCGCCACTGCATCGCGTTCGAGGGCCGGACCTCACGGCCGATGTTGTCGGAGGCGCCGTAGGAGTACCAGACGTGCCCGCCGACGACCAGCATCGTCGCGGCCGACAGGTTCACACCCTCGTGCCGGGCGAAGTACAGCCGCATGCGGTTGGGGTCCTCGGTGTTGAGAGCCGTCCACATGCGCTGGAAGTACGAGAGCGGCCGGGGCCGGAAGTGGTCGCGCAGAGCCGTGATCTCGTAGAGGCGCTGCCACTCCTCCAGATCCTGGTAACCGCCCTGGACGACCTCGACGCCGGCCTTCTCGGCCTTCTTGATGTTGCGCCGCCAGAGCTGGTTGAAGCCCTTGTGGACGTCCTCCAGGGACCGGTTCGCCAGCGGCACCTGGTAGACGTAGCGGGGCTGTACGTCGCCGAAGCCCGCTCCGCCGTCCTCGCCCTGCTGCCAGCCCATGCGCCGCAGCTTGTCGGCGACCTCGAAGGCGCGCGGTTCGATGAAGTCGGCCTCGATGTCGCGCAGGCGCTTCACGTCCGGGTCCTGGATGCCCCTCTTGATCGAGGTGGCCTCCCAGCGCCGGATGATCACCGGCGGACCCATCTTCACGGAGAAGGCACCCTGCTGCTTGAGGTGCGCGAGCATCGGATCCAGCCACTCGGTCAGATTCGGCGCGAACCAGTTGATGACCGGGCCCTCGGGCAGATAGGCGAGATAGCGCTTGATCTTGGGCAGTTGGCGGTACAGCACCAGGCCCGCACCGACGATCTCGCCGGACCTGTCGTCGAACCATCCGAGGCTCTCGGAGCGCCACTCCGCCTTGACATCTGCCCAGGCGGGGACCTGCATGTGGCTGGCCGCGGGCAGGCTCTGGATGTACGCCAGATGCTGCTCGCGGCTGATGGTCCTCAGGGTCAGGCTCATTCGGGGCGCTCCTCGGCTGGTGTGTCCCCATGGGTACAGGGGCTCCGGCTCTCGCGCCGAAGCCTACTGCGCCCTGCGAGCGCCCCGTCTGGCCGTATGCGTCCCGGGCCCCGACCGGTGTGTGGCCGGGGCCCTTTGACACGTGGTGGCGGGCGCCGTCAGCCGATGACGCCGCCGAAGAGGCCGCCGTGCGCCATGCCGAGGAGGAAGCCGACAGCGGAGGCACCCAGACCGACGATCAGTGCGAACCGTTCCCGGGTGGTCTCGGAGACGAACTGTCCGTACGCGCCGGTGATGATGCCGATCAGCCCCGCCCACGAACTGAGCAGATGGAGACTGTGGAACATCGCGGAGACGAAGGCCGTGACTCCGAGGACCGCCGTCACGGCGACCAGCGTGTGCTGGAGCGGATGGGGCTTGTGGTCGGTGGCGAAGAGAGAGCCGGCGGTGTTGGGTCGCAATGTCTGTGCCATCTGGCACCTCCTGCGGAAGGTGGCGCATCGTAGCGCCATACACACCCGATGGGTACAGACTGACGGTCACCGGGCCCTGATTTCAACCGGAAGCCGGTGAGCGGGTAGTCTGTAGCGTCTGCACCGGTGTCTGCCCAGGCCACGGCACGGTCCCTCGCTCAGTTCGCTGATCGGCGGTCCGATTGTCAGTGGCTGCCGATACCGTTGCGAACGCATCACAACCCTCCTGCCACGGAACGACCGTGGCCGCTGAGTCCAAAGGAGGTGGGTTACACATGCGTCACTACGAAGTCATGGTCATCCTCGACCCCGATCTCGAAGAGCGTGCTGTCTCGCCGCTGATCGAGAACTTCCTCTCCGTCGTCCGTGAGGCGAACGGAAAGGTCGAGAAGGTCGACACCTGGGGCCGTCGTCGTCTCGCGTACGAGATCAAGAAGAAGCCCGAGGGCATCTACTCGGTCATCGACCTGCAGGCCGAGCCTGCGGTCGTCAAGGAGCTCGACCGCCAGATGAACCTGAACGAGTCGGTCCTCCGGACCAAGGTCCTCCGTCCCGAGACCCACTGAGCTTTCCCGCTCAGCTGAACTCGGGCATCGAGTAGCAGCACCAAGCAGCCAGCAGCAAACCCGCCGAGAGGTTCCCCCATGGCAGGCGAGACCGTCATCACGGTCGTCGGCAATCTTGTCGACGACCCCGAGCTGCGCTTCACCCCGTCCGGTGCGGCGGTCGCGAAGTTCCGTGTCGCGTCCACTCCCCGCACCTTCGACCGGCAGACCAACGAGTGGAAGGACGGCGAAAGCCTGTTCCTGACCTGCTCGGTCTGGCGTCAGGCGGCGGAGAACGTCGCGGAGTCGCTCCAGCGAGGCATGCGCGTCATCGTGCAGGGCCGGCTGAAGCAGCGGTCCTACGAGGACCGTGAGGGCGTCAAGCGCACGGTCTACGAGCTGGACGTCGAGGAAGTCGGCGCCAGCCTGAAGACCGCCACGGCCAAGGTCACCAAGACCACCGGCCGAGGTGGCCAGGGCGGTTACAGCGGCGGCGGCGGTGGCGGCGGCCAGCAGGGCGGCAACTGGGGCGGAGGCTCCGGCGGCGGTCAGCAGCAGGGTGGCGGTGGCGGTGCTCCCGCCGACGACCCCTGGGCGACCAGCGCTCCTGCGGGCGGCGGCAACCAGGGCGGCGGCGGTGGCGGCTGGGGTGGAAACTCCGGCGGCTCCGGCGGTTCCGGTGGCGGCTACTCGGACGAGCCCCCCTTCTAGGCCCAGGGCCGAAGAGGGTGGGCCGTACCCACACTTCTTGATCACACAGGAGAGACACACATGGCGAAGCCGCCTGTGCGCAAGCCTAAGAAGAAGGTCTGCGCATTCTGCAAGGACAAGGTCACGTACGTGGACTACAAGGACACGAACATGCTGCGGAAGTTCATTTCCGACCGCGGCAAGATCCGTGCCCGCCGCGTGACCGGCAACTGCACTCAGCACCAGCGTGACGTCGCCACGGCCGTGAAGAACAGCCGTGAGATGGCGCTGCTGCCCTACACCTCCACCGCGCGATAAGGGAAGGGTGACCGAAACATGAAGATCATCCTCACCCACGAGGTCTCCGGCCTCGGTGCCGCGGGCGACGTCGTCGACGTCAAGGACGGCTACGCTCGCAACTACCTGATCCCGCGGAGCTTTGCCATCCGCTGGACCAAGGGTGGCGAGAAGGACGTCGAGCAGATCCGTCGTGCTCGCAAGATCCACGAGATCGCGACGATCGAGCAGGCCAACGAGATCAAGGCGCGCCTTGAGGGCGTCAAGGTCCGCCTGGCCGTCCGCTCCGGCGACGCCGGCCGTCTCTTCGGTTCCGTCACCCCGGCCGACGTCGCTTCGGCGATCAAGGCTTCCGGTGGCCCCGAGGTCGACAAGCGCCGCATCGAGCTGGGCTCGCCGATCAAGACGCTGGGCGCTCACGAGACGTCCGTGCGTCTGCACCCCGAGGTGGCCGCCAAGGTCAGCATCGAGGTTGTCGCAGCCTGATCGCTGCGCTCAGCAGAGCTGAAAGAAGGGCCGCACCCCGTGTGGGTGCGGCCCTTCTTGCTGTCCTGCCTCGTTGCTCCGGGCCGGCCGGTGTCTTGTTTCACGTGAAACCAGGACGGTTCTCGTTTCACGTGAAACACGAACGTCCCCGTTTCACGTGAAACAGTCAGCGCAGTCAGCGCGTGGCGCCCGTGACGATCCAGCGGCCCGAGCGGGTGCGCAGCCACAGGGTCAGCATGCGCACGGTCATCATGAGGGTCATCGCCGCCCAGACAGCGGTGAGGCCGCCGCCGAGGGTGGGAATGAGCAGCGCCACCGGAGCGAAGACCGCCAGGACGAGCACCATGGCCCGCGCGAGATAGGGGCCGTCTCCCGCGCCCATCAGCACGCCGTCCAGGACGAAGACGATGCCGCAGATCGGCTGGGAGAGCGCCACCATGAGCAGCGCGGGCAGCGCGATGTCATGGACGGCCGAGTCGCTGGTGAACAGCGGAAGGAAGAGGGGGCGGCAGAGGATCACCAGGCCGCCGAGTACGACTCCGACGGCGATGCCCCACTCCACCATGCGTCGGCAGGCTTCACGGGCTCCTTGGGTGTCGCCCGCGCCGAGATAGCGGCCGATGATGGCTTGTCCCGCGATGGCGATGGCGTCGAGCGCGAAGGCGAGCAGGCTCCACAGGGACAGGATGATCTGGTGGGCCGCGATGTCGGCGTCTCCGAGGCGTGCGGCGACGGCGGTGGCGATCATCAGCACCGCCCGCAGGGAGAGAGTGCGGACGAGCAGCGGTGCACCGGCCTGGGCGCAGGCGCGTATCCCGGCGGCGTCGGGCCGCAGGGAGGCGCCGTGCCTGCGTGCACCGCGGACGACCACGAAGAGGTAGGCGGCGGCCATTCCGAACTGGGCGATGACGGTGCCCCAGGCGGAGCCGGCGATGCCTAGGTCCGCGCCATAGACGAGACCCGCGTTCAGGGCCGCGTTGGCGATGAAGCCGGCGATGGCGACATAGAGCGGTGTCCGTGTGTTCTGCAGACCCCGCAGTACACCGGTGGCGGCGAGGACGACGAGCATCGCGGGGATGCCGAGCGCCGAGATCCGCAGATAGGTGACGGCGTAGGGCGCGGCGGTGTCCGAGGTCCCGAAGAGTTCCACCAGTGCGGGTGCGGTGGGCAGGAAGACGGCGATGACAGCGATGCCGAGCAGCAGGGCGAGCCAGATACCGTCCATCCCCTGGCGGATGGCGGCCTGAAGGTCGCCCGCCCCGACCCGTCGGGCGACGGCGGCCGTGGTGGCGTACGCGAGGAAGACGAAGATGCTCACGGCCGTGGTGAGGAGAGCGGAGGCGACTCCGAGTCCGGCGAGCTGGGCGGTGCCGAGATGGCCGACGATGGCGGTGTCGGCCATGAGGAAAAGAGGCTCGGCGATGAGCGCGCCGAAGGCCGGAACGGCCAGCGCGACGATCTCCCGGTCGTGCCGTCGCCGAGTGGCTCTGGGGGCTGCTGGAGCCTGTGTCATGCACATCAATCTAATCTTCCACAGGTAAGAGATGCAACTATCCAGCGACCCTTACTGGCAAACTCGTGCGACGTACCACCTCGCGCCATTCGCATCGATCTTGGCCCGAGTCGGAAAGTTTTTCTTCTGCACAGCCGGTGGATGGGATACGTGCAGGTCAGAGACGGTGTGGAAAACGGGCTGAGTGCTTGTTCACAGGCCTGTCCACCGGGTCGTGCACAGGTTTTGCGGAGTTCTCCACAGCATCGGGGCCGTCGTCCACATGGCCTGTGGATAACCAGATTGGCTGACGGTGCCCGCGGGCCTACCGTGGTGCGGCACCCTCTCCCTCCTCCGTCCTCGGAAACCTCGCAAAACCGACGCGTCAGAACCGGAGTTGGGGCGTCTTATTTGTCAGTGTCGTGCCGTAGGAATGAAGGGCACGGCGAGGTCCGCTCGGCGGACGGGAGGAGGTGGCCCGGTGAGTATTTCCGAGCCCTTGGACGACCCGTGGGCCGACAGCGGTCCCAGTGACCGGCTGCCCGCCTCCCGACAGCGCCGCGACGGTGGCGGCCGGGGCAGGGAGGACCAGCACGACCGCGGTTCGGACAGCGGTGGCTGGGACGGCGGGGGTTCGTCCTTCGAGCGGGTGCCGCCCCAGGACGTGGACGCGGAGCAGTCCGTCCTCGGCGGCATGCTGCTCTCGAAGGACGCCATCGCCGACGTGGTCGAGGTGCTCAAGGGCCACGACTTCTACCGGCCGGCGCACGAGACCGTCTACGGCGCGATCCTCGACCTCTACGCCAAGGGAGAGCCGGCCGACCCGATCACGGTCGCCGCCGAACTCACCAAGCGCGGCGAGATCACCAAGGTCGGCGGCGCGTCGTATCTGCACACCCTGGTCCAGACGGTCCCGACAGCGGCCAACGCCGAGTACTACGCGGAGATCGTCCACGAGCGCGCGGTCCTGCGCCGCCTGGTCGAGGCCGGTACGCGCATCACGCAGATGGGTTACGCGGCCGACGGCGACGTGGACGAGATCGTCAACAGCGCCCAGGCCGAGATCTACGCGGTCACCGAGCAGCGCACGACCGAGGACTATCTGCCGCTCGGCGACATCATGGAGGGCGCGCTCGACGAGATCGAGGCGATCGGTTCGCGCTCGGGGGAGATGACCGGTGTGCCGACCGGCTTCACCGACCTCGACCAGCTCACGAACGGTCTGCACCCCGGTCAGATGATCATCATCGCGGCCCGTCCCGCGATGGGTAAGTCGACGCTGGCGCTGGACTTCGCCCGGGCCTGCTCGATCAAGCACAACATGCCGAGCGTGATCTTCTCGCTCGAAATGGGCCGCAACGAGATCGCCATGCGTCTGCTGTCCGCCGAAGCACGTGTGGCCCTGCACCACATGCGTTCCGGCACGATGACCGACGAGGACTGGACCCGGCTCGCCCGCCGGATGCCGGACGTCTCGGCCGCTCCCCTCTACATCGACGACTCCCCGAACCTGTCGATGATGGAGATCCGGGCCAAGTGCCGCCGCCTCAAGCAGCGCGCCGATCTGAAGCTCGTGATCATCGACTATCTGCAGCTGATGCAGTCGGGCGGCAAGGGCCGCTCCGAGAGCAGGCAGCAGGAAGTCTCGGACATGTCGCGAAACCTGAAGCTGCTGGCCAAGGAGCTGGAGCTGCCCGTCATCGCACTGTCCCAGCTGAACCGTGGTCCCGAGCAGCGCACGGACAAGAAGCCCATGGTCTCCGACCTCCGTGAATCCGGCTCCATCGAGCAGGACGCGGACATGGTGATCCTGTTGCACCGCGAGGACGCCTACGAGAAGGAGTCACCGCGCGCGGGCGAGGCGGACATCATCGTGGGCAAGCACCGTAACGGCCCGACGGCCACCATCACGGTCGCCTTCCAGGGCCACTACTCCCGCTTCGTGGACATGGCACAGACCTGATCTCTCCTCAGGAGCCACCGGGGCGGGGCCGAATGCGCTCGACGCGGGAGGCCGGGCCAGGTGGACTGGGGACATGACGACGACATCCGCGGAAGAACTGCTTCCGGCCACGCGCCGGGCCCTGCTGCACCGAATCGCCACCGCCCAGGCGCAGGGGCGTGCGCCGTCGTTGGTCGCGGCGGTGGTGCGGGGCGGGCAGGCGGTCTGGCACGGGTCCCGTACCTCGGTGGACGGGCACGGCCCCGACGAGAACGTGCAGTACCGCATCGGCTCGATCACCAAGACGTTCACGGCCGTCCTGGTCCTGCGGCTGCGGGACGAGGGACTGCTCGACCTCGGTGATCCGCTGGAGAAGCATCTTCCGGGCACCGGCGCGGGGGAGGCGACGATCGCCGAACTCCTCGCGCACACAGCCGGGCTGGCCGCCGAGTCGCCCGGCCCCTGGTGGGAGCGCACTCCCGGGTCGCTGCGTCCCGAACTCGCCGATGTCCTGGGCGAGCAGCCGCACCGGCATCCGGTCGGTCGGCGGTTCCACTACTCGAACCCCGGCTACACCCTGCTGGGCGCGTTGGTGGAGGAACTGCGAGGCGCCCCCTGGGAAGAGGTCCTGCGCGGCGAGGTACTCGAACCGCTGGGCCTGCACCGGACGAGCGGACAGCCGCAGGCGCCTCATGCGGGCGGCTGGGCCGTGCACCCCTGGGCGGACGTCATGCTTCCCGAGCCGGTCGAGGACCTGGGGCTGATGGCGCCGGCCGGTCAGCTCTGGTCGACCAGCGGCGATCTGGCGCGCTTCGCCGTCTTCCTCGCACGGGGTGACGACCGGGTGCTGAGCGCGGAGTCCGTACGGGAGATGCGCACGCCCGCCGCGCCCGCCGAACCGGAGGAGGTGGCGGCCGGTGCCGCGTACGGGCTCGGTATGCAGGTTCAGTATCGGGACGGCCGGACTCTGGTGGGGCACGGCGGTTCCCTCCCGGGCTTCGTCGCCGGGCTCATGATCAGTGTCGAGGACGATCTCGCCGCCGTCGTGCTCGCGAACTGCACCTCGGGTCCACCGGTGGCGACGGTCGCCGCCGACCTCGTGCGTATCGTCGCGGAGGCCGAGCCCCGGATTCCCGAGCCATGGCGACCGCTGTCCGAAGTCGACCAATCCGTACTGGAGTTGGCCGGACCCTGGTACTGGGGGACGCACGCTTTCGCGCTGCGGCTCACGGCCGACGGGGGCGTGACGCTCGGGCCACTGGCGGGCAACGGCCGGCGCTCGCGATTCCGGGCCGAGGACGACGGGACCTGGACCGGGCTCGACGGCTATTACGCCGGTGAGCTTCTACGGGCCGTTGAGGGGCCTGACGGGTCGGTCACCCACCTGGACCTCGGCTCGTTCGTGTTCACCCGTCAGCCGTACGGTGAGGGCGCTCCGGTCCCGGGTGGAGTGGACCCCGAGGGGTGGCGCGGGATCAAGTAGCCGCCTATCCGTCCGCAGCGCATGGATGTGGCATGCCGAGGGGCGTCCTGTTTCACGTGAAACAGGACGCCCCTCGGCATGCCGTGCCATGTCGTGATCCATGACCCGACTTCGCCGGGTCGGGACTCAGAGCTGCAGCTTGAACCCGACGTGCGACGCGGTGAAGCCGAGGCGTTCGTAGAACCGGTGAGCGTCCGTCCGCGTGGCGTCCGACGTCAGCTGGACCAACTGGCAGCCCTCGCTCCGGGAGCGGTCCACAGCCCATTCGATGAAGCGGGTGCCCAGACCGCTGCCCCGCTCGTCGGCATGGACACGTACGCCTTCGATGATCGAGCGGGTCGCTCCCTTGCGGGACAGCCCGGGAACGATCGTCAGCTGAAGCGTGCCGACGACCCGGCCCTCCCGCACAGCGACGACCACGTGCTGGTTCGGATCTTCGCTGAGGCGTTCCAGCGCGGCCAGGTACGGCGTCAGGTCGTCTGGCGACTCACGCTGCGAGCCCAGCGGGTCGTCGGCGAGCATTCCGACGATCGCGGGGATGTCGTCGGCGACCGCGGGCCGTATCTCAAGATCTCCCATGGCCGCAGCCTACGCAGAAGCGGGATCGGCGCAGCCGAGCCGCTTACGGCGGCGGACCTGTGTACGTAGACAGCTGTCTACGCGGGCGCGGGCAGGCTCGCCGATTCCACGACGCGGACCAGCGGGGCCAGCTCGGGGCTCCTGGCCGCCTCGTCCAGCGCCTCCCGCAGCGCCGCGTCGTTGGTGGGCCGGGCTTCCTCCAGGAGCTTGAGCCCCGCCTCGCTGACGTTCGTGTAGATGCCGCGGCGGTCGGTCGGGCACAGATAGCGCGAGAGCAGGCCTCTGTCCTCCAGTCGGGTCACCAGCCGGGTGGTGGCGCTCTGGCTGAGGACGACCGCGTCGGCGACCTGCTTCATCTGCAGATGGCCGCCGTCGCCGTCGTGCTGGCGGCTGAGGACGTCGAGGAGCGAGTACTCGCGCACGCTCAGACCGTGCCGCGTCTGCAGGGCTCGCTCGATGTGCGCCTCGATCCTCCCGTGCAGCAGAGAGAGGGCGCACCAGCCCTGGGCGAGAGCGGTGAGCGCGGGGTCCGTCGCTGTCATGGCATTTCCTCCGTCCCGGAGTGGCTGACACCAGGATAGGGCACGACCGCAATATCCTGCGCTTGCACTTAACCCGCGTCTGCAACTATTGTGAACGCACGTAAAGCGCTCCTGCAATCTTCTGGGAAGGTCGTCCCCATGCCTCTCGCGCTTCTGGCCCTCGCGATCGGGGCCTTCGGAATCGGAACCACCGAGTTCGTGATCATGGGCTTGCTACCCGAGGTCGCCGGCGACTTCGGTGTCTCCATCCCCACCGCGGGTCTCCTCGTGACGGGCTACGCGCTCGGAGTCATGTTCGGCGCGCCCCTCATGACCGTGCTCGGCACCAAGATCTCCCGCAAGCGGATGCTGATGCTGCTGATGGGACTCTTCATCGTCGGCAACCTGATCTCCGCGATCGCCCCCACCTTCACCGTCATGCTGATCGGACGCGTGATCGCCTCGCTCGCGCACGGTGCCTTCTTCGGCATCGGCTCGGTCGTCGCCGCCGACCTGGTCGCGCCGGACAAGAAGGCCGGCGCCATCGCGATGATGTTCACCGGCCTGACCGTCGCCAATGTCGTCGGCGTACCGCTGGGCACCCTCATCGGGCAGTCCGCGGGCTGGCGCGTGACCTTCACGGTCGTCGCCGCGCTGGGCGTCCTCGGCCTCGCCGGCATCGCCAGGCTCGTACCCGACATGCCCAAGCCGGAAGGCGTCCACCTGCGCCACGAACTGGCCGCCTTCAAGAACGTCCAGGTCCTGCTCGCCATGGCGATGACCGTGCTCGGCTTCGGCGGAGTCTTCGCGGCGATCACCTACATCGCGCCGATGATGACCAACGTCACCGGTTACGCCGACGGCTCCGTCACCTGGCTGCTCGTCCTCTTCGGCCTCGGCATGGTCGGCGGCAACCTCGTCGGCGGCAGGTTCGCCGACCGCGCCCTGATGCCGATGCTGTACGTGTCACTGGGCGCCCTCGCGGTCGTACTCGCCCTGTTCACCCTCACCGCGCACAACAAGATCGCGGCGGCCGTGACCATCACGCTGATCGGAGCCCTCGGCTTCGCCACCGTTCCGCCGCTGCAGAAGCGGGTGCTCGACCAGGCGCACGGCGCCCCGACACTCGCCTCCGCCGTGAACATCGGCGCCTTCAACCTCGGCAACGCGCTCTCGGCCTGGCTCGGCGGCGTCGTGATCGCGGCCGGTATGGGCTACACCGCCCCCAACTGGGTCGGCGCCGTCCTGGCCGCCGCCGCCCTGCTGCTCGCCGTCCTCTCGGCCGCACTGGAGCGGCGCGCCGACTCCGCCGAATCAGCCGACTCCGCCGATTCGGCGGACCCGGTCGTCGTGAAGGCGGAACAGGCGCACTCCGTGCAGCAGGCCGCCGTCCACCACTGAGCGCCGGCCGCAATCCCCCACACCGCACCATCTCGCAAGGAGAAACCCCTCATGAGCACCACCACCGTCACCCCGCTGACCATCCAGGACGCCGAGGCGCTCGTCACGGCCGCCCGCCGTGCCGCGGAAGCCGCGGACGTCAAGGTCAGCGTCACGGTCCTCGACGCGGGCGGCCACCTGCTCGCCTTCCGGCGGGACGACCGGGCGGTCCTGATCTCGGGCGAGACCAGCACCCGCAAGGCCTACACGGCGCTGCAACTCGGCACTCCCACCGCGGATCTCGTCGAAGCGGTCCAGCCCGGAGGGCTCTTCCACACCCTGCCGACCGCGCTCGACCGGCCGCTCCTGTTCATCGCCGGTGGAGTGCCGGTCCACCGCGACGGCCGCCTGATCGGCGCGATCGGAGTGGGCGGCGGCGCCCCGGAGCAGGACCACGGTTTCGCCACCGCCGCGGTGCAGACCCTCGGCTAGGACGGCCGCCGGCGCTCGGAGCGCCCCGTACCGGAGAACCGCCCGCTCATCCCAGAGCGGGCGGTTCGCCCGGTTCGGTCCGCGTCCCCCGGTTCGGTCCGCGTCGCCCGGTTCAGCCCGCGGCCACGGTGAGCGGAGCGAACCGCCGCGTCCAGTCGCCGGGCAACTCCCCGATGCCGTACGTCATCACCGCGTTGAAGCTCACGGAGGTGAGCCCGCGCTCCTTGACCCACGCCAGCAGTTCCTCATGGCGTACGTCGATGTCCGTGCGCAGTGGACGGTCGGTACGCGAGGCCAGCGAGGCGATGAGCGCCTTCGCCGTCTCGGTGTCGCGGGCGATCAGCGGGCCCACCACATGGCTGTCCATGTTGGGCCAGGCGGCCGCGTACCCGATGATCCGGCCGTCCTCCTCGGCGACCCGCAGATGGTCGGAGAAAGCGGGCAGCCGCGTGATCATGTGCGTCCGGTCCGTGCCGAAGACCTCCTCGTCGAGGCGGAGGATCGTGACGAGATCCTCGGCCGTGGCCGCACGTGTGGCGATCTCGGGCTCCGGGCCCAGGGGGCTGAAGCGGCCACGGACCATCTCGGCACGCCCGATGGCCTTGAAGCCCAGTTCCTCGTACAGCGGGCGCCCGTACGGCGTGGCGTGCAGGGTCACCGGGGTGGTCCCCAGCTCGGCCACGACATGGCGCATGAGACGGCGTCCGATGCCCTGGCGGGCGTACCGCTCGGCGACCAGCACCATGCCGATGGCTGTCAGATCCGGCTGTTCCCGGGGCCCGTAGGCGGTCACGACGCAGGCGGCGACAAGACCCCCGCCGGGGTCGTCGATGCCAAGGCCCGTACCGGCCGCGAGCAGCAGACCCCACTTGTGTTCCTCGCGGGGCCAGCCCCGGTTCTCGGAGAGGTCGGCACAGGCGGAGAGATCGCGAGGCGTCAGACGGCGGATGGGCAGAGCGGCGGGGGAAGGAGTCGGCACGCAGGTCAGGCTGTCCGACGGGCGGCTTCCGCGTCCACCGGTTTGCGGGCGGCCGTACGGATCCTTTGCCCGCGCCGGGTCAGCCCCCAGGGCTTGAGGACCGAGATCACCGTCATGAAGAGATACGCGCACAGCGAGACGATCGGTCCGAACAGGACGTCACCGGGGTCGGGCAGCGGTCCCCCGTCCGCCACCGCGGCGACCGCGGTGTCGACTCCGGGGCGCAGGGCGAACACGGTGGCCGTGGCGGTGGCCAGCGTCAGCCAGAACTTGGTGTAGACCCACCGATGCCTCGCCAGCCCCCATGGCGTGCCCAGGGACAGCACCAAGCCGGTGAGGAGCGTAAGGAACGCGAGGGGGAGCAGAAGCCAGTCGGCGAAGGTCTTCATGGCGCGGACGGAGGCTTCCACGGTCATCGCGGACCCGGTGGTGGTCGCGGTGATTCCCAGGGCGAGCAGCCCGAGCGTGAGCCCGAGCCAGCACGCGGACGCGGCTACATGGACGACGAGGGTGGCCCTGCGCACGGGGCGGCTTAGTTTCACGTGAAACACCGTGCGGGGCGGGAGCGGCCTGAGGCATCTGACAGCGGGAGTAACCGCGCGTACTAGCCTCGGCGTACACGCCGCGAATTGGCTTGTCCCGCCCGGGAATTGAAAGAATTGATGAAACGTCCACCACGCAATTCCTGACGTAAGGAAGCGGGGACTTGTGCGTCGGACCGCGGCCGGTATGGTCGACTCCGGTTCGTGTCCGACGAGGTGTCCGCACATCCCGTCGGGGCGATCGAACGACAATGCAGCCTAACGGGACAGAAAGATCGAAGACCCGCATTTCCGGTTACGCGACCGGGTTGGTGGTAATGGGTGGGATGCTGACTTGGCTGTAGTGCGGCCAATGTCACATTCTCGGCTCACTTGTCCCCAGCGTGCGATGACGCGGTCCAATATGGGCGCATTGGCCGACAGGACGGAACGGGGCGAAGCAAGCAGTCTGCGGGGGGAAAGCAGGCATCTTCCGATCGAGGAGGTGCGCAGACCGACCGAAAGATGTTCGAGGCGAGGCACAGCATGGACGCTCCGACCACCACGTCGGCCGACAAAGGCACTTCAGGGGGTGGCGGCGGAGGCGGCTGGTTCACACCGCACACGCCACCGGAGCCGCCCGCGGGCGGCGAGCAGGGGGCGACCGAGGGGCGGCGCTTGGCCGCGTTGCGGCCGGTCCGCAGGCCCGCGGCGGGAGAGGACGACGCGGCACCGCGACGAATACCCCCGAAGGCGGAGCCCGGACCGGACACGGATCGAACCGACGCCGAGCGAACCGACGCCGAGCGGATCGCCGCCGACCGGACCGACGCCGCCCGAGCCGGCCGCGACTTCGGCCCCGGCCCCGGTCGTGGAGGCGCCCCCAGCGGGAGCGAAGGCGCCGCCCGTGCCCACTCGTCCGGGCCCCCGCAGGCGTCACGCGAGGCGACACCGCCGGCGGTGACGCACAACGGGCCGCCCCCTTCACCGAGGCCGGACCGTGAGCATCCGGACCGTGGGCGCCCGGATCGCGAGCACGCCGGCCCCGGCCGGCAGCCCTCTCACTTCGCCGCCCCCGCTCCCGCAGCAGCCGCGCCCACGTCGGCTCCGGCCCCCGCGGCGACCTCAGAGCCCGAGCCGGCTCCCGCGCCCGCGAGGCCCGCCTCCCCCGACGCCGTCCTCATCCGCCGCACCATGGCCGAGGTGGCGCCCGTCGCCGACAAGGTCACCTCGTACTTCTACGCGCTGCTCTTCGTCCGCCATCCCGACCTGCGCCCCCTGTTCCCGGCCGCGATGGACACCCAGCGGGACCGGCTGCTCAAGGCGCTGCTGACAGCGGCCGAACACATCGACAACACCGAGGTCCTGGTCTCGTATCTGCAGAACCTCGGCCGCGGCCACCGCAAGTACGGCACACGCCCCGAGCACTACCCCGCCGTCGGGGAGTGCCTCCTCGGCGCGCTCAGCCGGTTCGCGGGGACGGTCTGGGACAGGGAGACCGAGGCGGCCTGGGTCAGGGCGTACACGACGATCTCCCAGGTCATGATCGACGCCGCGGCCGCGGACGAACTGCGCGCGCCGGCTTGGTGGTACGCCGAGGTGGTCTCGCACGATCTGAGGACCCCGGACGTCGCTGTCGTCACGGTCCGCCCCGATCAGCCGTACCCCTTCCTCGCCGGCCAGTACGCGAGCCTGGAGACCCCGTGGTGGCCCCGCGTCTGGCGGCACTACTCGTTCGCCTCCGCGCCCCGATCGGACGGACTGCTGTCGTTCCACGTGAAGGCGATTCCGGCGGGCTGGGTCTCCAGCGCGCTGGTGCACCGGGCCCGCCCCGGCGACATCGTCAGGCTCGGACCGCCCGCGGGCTCGATGACCGTAGACCACACCACCGACAGCGGACTGCTCTGTCTGGGCGGCGGCACCGGCATCGCGCCGATCAAGGCACTGGTCGAGGACGTCGCCGAGCATGGGCAGAGGCGCCCGGTCGAGGTCTTCTACGGGGCCCGCACCGATCACGACCTGTACGACATCGACACCATGCTCCGGCTCCAGCAGAGCCACTCATGGCTCTCGGTGCGTCCCATAGTCGACCAGCTGGCACATCTCCAACTGCCCGACGCGGTCCGCGAATACGGTCCGTGGGACGAGTACGACGCCTATCTCTCCGGCCCGCCCGGCATGATCCGCAACGGCGTGGACGCACTCCGGGACATCGGTATCCCATCGGCCCGGATCCGTCACGACGCGGTGGAGGACCTGGTCGCGGCACGCGACTGACACCGGGCCGACTCCGGCCCCGGCTCGCGTCAGCGGGGCAACGGGCGGGGGGTCAGCCCAGATCGGGCGCCTGCATCGCCCGTACGCCCTCGATGTTCCCGTCGAGATAGTGCCGCAGCGACAGCGGTACGAGGTGGACGGAGGCGATGCCGACGCGGGTGAAGGGGATTCGCACGATCTCGTATTCGCCGCTGGGCTCTTCGATCTCGGGGCCGTGGCGCAGCGAGGGATCCATGGATTCCAGGTTGCAGACGAAGAAGTGCTGCACCTTCACCCCGGTCGAGCTGCTGTCCTCGCCGATGTGCTCGACGGTGTCGACGAAGCACGGCACGACATCGGTGATCTTGGCGCCGAGTTCCTCGTGCACTTCACGGTGGAGCGCGTCGACGACGGTCGTGTCCTCGGGCTCGACCCCGCCGCCGGGTGTCAGCCAGTAGGGATCGACGCCGGGTTTGGTCCGCTTGATCAAGATCAAGTCGTTGCCGTCCAGCAGGACGGCCCGGGCGGTGCGCTTGACCACGGGTCGGTCGGTCATGGGAGGAATGTGGCCCGGTTGGTTCCACGTGAAACATCGCCGCCCGGACCAGGCGAAGCTTCTGCGTCACGACCAGCCGGTAGCGGCGCGCATCAGCCATTCGTGGGCCCGCGCGATATGCGGCATGGCCAGGGTGCCGGTCCGTACCACCAGGAAGTATGTACGAAGGGGTGGGACCGTCGGCTCGCTCAGCGCCACCACGTCGCCCCGCTCCAGGGCCGGTCCGCACAGATAGCGCGGCAGGACCGCGAGTCCCGCGCCGGTGGTGGCGCAGGCGAGCACGGCCCGCAGGTCGGGAACGATGACGGTGCCCGACGCGGCGGGCAGGGAGTCGAAGACGGAAGCCCAGTAGCGGGCGATGAACGGCAGCGACTCGTGCACCTCGACCACGGGCAGGTTCTCCAGGGCCGGCGCGCCCTGGAGCCGTAACTTGTCGGAGTCGATACGGGCGACCCAGCGCGGGGCGGCGACCAGCACGTGTTCCTCGTCGCAGAGCGGAGTCGCGGTGAGCAGAGCGCCCCGGGGGCGTGCCGTGCTGATGGCCAGATCGTGATGCCCGGCAGAGAGTCCTTCCAGCGTCTCCTCCGCATTGCCGAAGGAGGCCCGCAGTGCGAAACCGTGGCCGTCGTCGCCGATCAGCTCGGTGAGCGCGGGCAGCGCGCGCTCGGCGGTGAACTCCGGTGGCCCGGCGAGGTGGAGGGTGCGCAGGGAGGAGTCCGCGTCGAGGCCGGTCTCGGTGATCTCCACGAGGGCGTCGAGATGCGGGGCGGCCTTGTGGGCGAGTTCGTCCCCGATGGTGGTGGGGGTCACCCCACGGGCCTGGCGCAGGAACAGGGGGCGTCCCAGCTGCCGTTCGAGCGTGCGGATCTGTGAGGTGACGGCCGGCTGGGAGAGGCCGAGCAAAGCGGCGGCCCGGGTGAAGGAGCCGGCCCGGTGCACGGTCACGAAGGTCCGCAGCAGAGCCAGATCCATGGCTTCCCTTCGATCTTCAGCTTGCCGGAAGCCCCCAACTATAAATAAGTCGATAGCCCCCTGTCGCTACCGTGATTGGACACTGACACAGAGTCAACTAGCCTTGTTCGCGCGGTTCTTAGCGCAGAGAACCGGGGCGGTCCGAGCCACGAGGGGGGAGGCTCGGACCGTCCGTTGTGCGTAGCGCGGCTACTGGCCGGTCACTCAGCAGGCGCTCACTTCGCGGACTCGTCGAGCGCCCGCCGGACGTCGGCCACCAGATCCTCCGGATCCTCGGCGCCGACCGAGAAACGGATGAAGCCCTCCGGGACCGCGTCGCCGCCCCAGCGCCCGCGCCGCTCGGCGGTCGACCGCACCCCGCCGAAGCTCGTCGCGTCGTCCACGAGCCGCAGCGCGTCGAGAAAACGGTCGGCACGCGCGCGCGTGGGCAACGTGAACGACACCACACACCCGAAGCGCCGCATCTGCTGCGAGGCGATCTTGTGCGAAGGGTCGCCGGGCAGCCCGGGATAGCGGACTCCGAGCTCCTCGGGCCAGTCCCGCAGCGTCTCGGCGATCACCTGGGCAGTCGCGTTCTGCCGGTCCACGCGCAGCTGCAGCGTGGCGAGCGAGCGGTGCGCGAGCCAGGCCTCCATGGGCCCCGGGATTGCCCCGACGATCTTGCGCCAGCGCCGTACGGAGGCCATCGCCGAGGCGTCGACGCCCGTGACGTACCCCAGGAGGACGTCTCCGTGCCCTGTGAGCTGCTTGGTGCCGCTGGCCACGGAGAAGTCCGCGCCCAGCTCCAGCGGCCGCTGTCCGAGCGGCGTCGCCAGGGTGTTGTCGACCGCGACGAGAGCGCCGCGCGCATGGGCGGCCTCGACGAGCCGACGCACGTCGCACACGTCGAGCCCCGGGTTCGACGGGGTCTCGATCCACAGCAGCTTCGCTCCGTCGAGGACGTCGAGCTGGGCGTCGCCGCCGGTCGGCGCCGTGCGCACCTCGATGCCGTACGCCTCCAACTGCCCGCGTACGAGCGGCAGGACCTGGTAGCCGTCGTCGGGCAGCACGACCGTGTCGCCGGCGCTCAGCTGGGAGAAGAGGACGGCCGAGATGGCGGCCATGCCGGAGGCGAAGACGAGCGTCTCGACGCCGTCCCGCCCCGGAGCCTCCAGCTCGCCGATGGCGCGCTCCAGATGGGTCCAGGTCGGGTTCTCGTCGCGTCCGTAGGTGTAGGAGCCGGTGGGCTCGCCCGCCAGATGGAAGTGGGCGGCGAAGACCGGGCCGGGGAGGGTCGGCTCGTGCTTGACCGGCTCGGGCAGCCCGGCCCGCACGGCACGCGTGCCGTCACCCACTCCCTCGGAACCCGCTCCCTCGAAAGAATTCGTCATGCCGCCTGTTCCTCCACTTGCTCGCGTACAGCGGCGAGCAGTCCGGTGCTCGCCGCCTCCACCATCTCAAGACACTCCTCGAAACCGTCCATCCCCCCGTAATAGGGATCAGGTACGTCGAGATCGGCGCCGGCGGCGATGTCGTACGAGCGCAGCAGCCGGACCTTCTCGGCGTCGGCCGGGGTCGGTGCGAGGCGGCGCAGGGCTGTGAGGTGGCCGGAGTCGAGAGCTATCACCAGGTCGAGCCGGGAGAACCACTCGGGCCGGAACCGGCGGGCCGCATGGTCGCTGCCGTAGCCGTTCGTCTCCAGCACGGAGACGGTGCGCGGATCGGCTCCGTCACCCTCGTGCCAGCCGTCGGTACCCGCGCTGTCCACCTCGACCAGACCGTCGAGGCCCGCTTCGGCCACCCGCGCGCGGAAGACGGACTCGGCCATCGGGGAGCGGCATATGTTGCCGGTGCATACGAAGCACACGCGATAGGGCATCGGGGGCCGCTCAGTCCTCGTCGGGAAGGACGACGTTCAGGGCCCAGGAGACGATCGAGATGATCAGGCCGCCCAGGACGGCGGTCCAGAAACCCTCGACGTGGAAGCTTAGGTCGAGCTTGTCCGCCAGCCACGAGGTGAGCAGCAGCATCAGGGCGTTGACCACCAGCGTGATCAGTCCGAGCGTGAGGATGAACAGCGGGAAGGTGAGGACCTTCACGACCGGCTTGACCAGGAAGTTCACCAGTCCGAACAGCAGCGCGACGAGCAGCAGCGTGCCGATCTCCTTGCCCGTGCTGTCACCGCTCAGGGTGATCTTGTCGAGCAGCCACACCGCCACCGCCAGGGCGCCCGCGTTGGCGATCGTCTTGACTACGAAATTCTTCATGTGTCTGATCGTGACAGAAGAGATCGAAAACGAGCAGCGGGGCGAGGGCGGAGCAGGGCGATGAAGGCATTCCGGCTGGACGAACTGGAGGCGGAGCGCGCCGCCAACGACGGCGCGTACCTCCAGTTCCTGCGCGAGAAGAACATGTCGGTCGGCCTGTACGCGCTGGACGCGGGCACACAGGACCCGCAGCAGCCCCACCGCCAGGACGAGGTCTACCTCGTCGTCAGCGGCCGTGCCGCGATCACGGTCGGCATGGAGACGACCCAGGTGGCGCGTGGCAGCGTCGTGTACGTACCCGCGGGGGTGGCTCACAAGTTCCACCACATCAGCGAGGATCTGCGGGTCGTGGTGGTCTTCTCTCCGCCGGAGAGCTGACGTCCGCCTCAGGGTTCCCTAGGGGAACGGTCAGGGGCAGACAAGGGGTGCGAGGCCCCCGCAGGGACCCCTGCCGCGCCTAGCATCGAGGCAGGACATTCGTGGCCCGCCGGCTCGGCGGGGACGATCAGGGACAGCACTCGGAAACGGGCAGAGAGACAAGGAACAAGGGCGATGCGAGAGATCTTCGCGGGTATGCCGTGGTGGGTTAAGTGGGTCGCGGTGCCGGTCATCGCCCTGGTCGTGTTCGGCGGCCTGATAGCGAGTGTCGTCGGATTCGTGATCGGCCTGCTCTTCAAGCTGCTGCTCTTCGTGGCACTGGTCGGCGGACTGATCTACGTCGTACGGAAGTTCATGTCGGGCTCTACGTCGAGGAGCGACTGGTAGACGGCCGGCGCGGGGGACGCATGATCCGCCGGACGCCACTGTCCGGCAGGCCCCACTGCATGCGGGAACCATCGGTTCCCTCGGGTGGGGGAAGTTTTCGAGGCATGTCGTCGGCGATCGGTGGCAGACGGTTAAAGTCCGGAACTCGCCGCGGGGTTGATCCTCGGGAGCGGCGTTCCTGACCCTCCCGTGTCACCCTCGCACGGGCGGCCCCCTCGCGCTTCGGGAGTGACCTTTGGCCACGGTTGACACCGCACCCGCAGGACCGAAGGTTTCGGCCTCCGAGCCGCATCCCACGACCCTCATCGGTTCGGTGCAGCGTGCGATGCGTCTTCTGGAGTCCGTCGCGCGTCACGAGCACGGAGCGCCCGCGAAGCAGTTGGCCCGCGAGGCCGGACTCGCGCTCCCCACGGCGTACCACCTGCTGCGCACCCTGGTGCACGAGGGATATCTGCGCCGCGAGAAGGGGCTGTTCTTCCTCGGAGAGGCGGCCGAGCGGCTGAGCCGCAGCGGAGCCCAGCAGAAACGTCGCAGCACGATCGCCGATGCTCTGGGAAGCTGGCGCGATTCGATCGGTGCTCCCGTCTACTACGCGGTCTACCGCGGCGGGGAGATCGAGGTGGAGTGCGTCGCCGACACCCCGGGCAATCCCGCGGTCCAGGAGTGGGCGGACTTCCGGGAGACGGGGCACGCGCACGCGATCGGCCAGTGTCTGCTGTCCCAGCTCGACACGCAGGGGCGCAGGGACCACCTCGACCGCTACCCCGTGCGATCCGTCACGCCGTACACGGTGCGTGACGATCAGACCTTGATTCGCCGTCTCGAATCGACCGGGCGCATGCAGCCGGTGGTCGAACGTCAGGAGTACGCGCTGGGCACGGTCTGCGCCGCGATCCCGCTCACCCTGGGCAGCACGGCGGCCACGGTGGCCATCTCCATGCCGTCCCACCAGGCCGAACGGCTGCTGCTCGCGGCACGGCGACTGCAGAGCGAGATCGACACGCTGCTGGGGACACTTGCGGTCTCTATCAGCATCTGAAAACTCACTCCTTGTGATCTGGTGTACACGTTCAGCAAGATGCCAGAAGTGTTTAGGTGGACGATTCCCGGCCATGGACGGCAGACGACGGGGTAGGCGATGCGCGAGTCGGTAGTACAGGCAGAGGTCATGATGAGCTTCGTCGTCTCGGAGGAGCTCTCCTTCCGCATTCCGGTGGAGCTGCGTTACGAGACCTGTGATCCCTATGCCGTGCGTCTGACCTTCCACCTGCCCGGCGACGCTCCGGTGACCTGGGCCTTCGGCCGGGAGCTGCTGATCGACGGTGTGGGCCGGCCGTGCGGGGACGGGGACGTGCACATCGCTCCCTCGGACTCCGAGGGTTTCGGCGATGTGCTGATCCGGCTCCAGGTGGGCGTCGACCAGGCCCTGTTCCGCTGCGGTACGGCGCCGCTGCTGGCGTTCCTCGACCGCACGGACCGGCTGGTGCCGCTGGGCCAGGAGCGTTCCCTCGCCGACTTCGACACGCATCTGGACGAGGCCCTGGACCGCATCCTGGCGGAGGAACAGAGCGCGGGGTGACGCGGCGGCGACAGTCGTGAGGTGAGGCTTCCCCGTCCGAGAAGGCCCCAGGAGAACCGGTCCGTCCCGGTGACGCACCGGTCTCAGTGCTTGCGGCGGCGGCCGCTCCCCCCGCGCAGCGGTGCCTTCGAGCCGGACTGGGCCTGAGGCTGCGGGTGTTGTGGCTGCGGCTGCTGGGCCGGGGCGGTGTCACCCGGGCGGTCGGCCGAGACCACCAGGGCCGCGAGAGCCGTGGTGACCGGAACCGAGGCGACCAGCCCGATCGAGCCGACGAGGGTACGGACGATCTCCTCGGCCACCAGTTCGCTGTTGGCCACCGTCCCCACACTGCTCTGCGCGATGGAGAAGAGCAGCAGCAGAGGCAGCGCCGCGCCCGCGTAGGCGAGGACGAGCGTATTGACGACGGACGCGATGTGGTCGCGGCCGATGCGGATGCCCGCGCGGTACAGCCCTCGCCAGCCCATCGTCGGGTTGGCCTCGTGCAGCTCCCAGACCGCCGAGGTCTGCGTCACCGTGACGTCGTCGAGCACTCCGAGCGAACCGATGATGACACCCGCGAGCAGCAGGCCGCTCATGTCGATCGACGGATAGAGACCGTGGATCAGGCCGGTGTTGTCGTCGGTGTTGCCGGTCAGCGCGGCCCAGTCGATGAACAGCGAGCCGAGAAGCCCGATCAGCACCAGGGACAGCAGCGTGCCGATGACGGCGACCGATGTCCGGGCCGAGAGGCCGTGGCACATGTAGAGCGCGATCAGCATGATGGCGCTGGCCCCGACCACCGCCACGACCAGCGGATTCGACCCCTGAAGGATCGCGGGCAGGATGAAGAAGGTCAGGATCAGAAAGCTGACGGCGAGCGCGATCAGCGCCATGACACCGCGCATCCGGCCCACCACGACCACGGCGAGGGCGAAGATGCCGGCGAGCAGCGCCATGGGGAACTTGCGGTTCACATCGGTGACCGAGTACTGGAGCTCCTTGGGGGCGTCGGGCGCGTACGCCACGATCACCTCCTGGCCCTGCTCCAACTGGCGTGAGGAGTCCGGCTGGACGATCTCCGTGAACGTACGGCCCTTGTCCTTGCCGGAGTCGACCCGGACCGTCGCCTTCTTGCAGGTGCCCGATTCCTGCTGCTGAGCCGATGAGCCCTCGGCCGTCGAGGTGTCGCCTGTCGGGGTCTCGCCCGAGGCGTTCACGGACTTGCAGTCGACCTTGTCGACCTTGGTCACGGTGGCCTGCTGGGTCTGCCGGTCGAAGCCGACGCCCGTGCGCTCGTGTCCGGGTGCGCCGCCCGGCCAGAGCACCGCGAGACCGACCACGACCGCCGCGGCGAAAGGAATCAGCACCGCCGCGATGATCTTGCGCAGGTGCATGGAGACAGGAGCCGCGGGGCCATGACTGTGCGAGTGGCCGTGCCCACCGCCGACAGGTCCGTCGCCGCCACCGCCGGGCCGGTCGCCGCCGCCTCCGGGGCCATGGGATCCCTGTCCAGGTCCGCCGCCGTGACCGTGGCCGTCGTGGCCGTGTCCGTGGGGCGGTTCGGACGGCGGAAGTGGGGGCTGCTGCGTCGTGGTCACCGACCGATCATCGCAAGAACGAGAGGGGCCCACTGTTCACCGCGCCCATTGTGACGCTAGCGTGGAAGCACCTTTGCACACGCGGGAGCTCGGAGCACCGGGCTGAGAGGGCGCTGACCTCCGTATCCGCGATGTTTCACGTGGAACATCGCCGGACGGGAAACGCTGCGTCGACCGCCGAACCTGTTACCGGGTAATGCCGGCGTAGGGAGTAGGTCTCATGACCATCAAGGACGTACGCACGCCTGCCTCCAGCCAGACGAGTGGGGCGCCCGCCCCGGTCGACGGCACCGAGGCGTCCACGGCGACCGAGGGCGGCGGCGCAGCTGCTTCGCCCGGGAACGGCGAGGTCGCGAACGGCGAGGTCGCGAACGGCGAGGCCGGGAACGGCGAAACCGCGAAGTCCGAAACCGCGAAGTCGATCGGCTGGCACAAGGCGTATGTCGCGGGCTCGCGCCCCGATCTACGGGTGCCGGTCCGTCAGGTGCATCTCACCAACGGTGAGTCGGTCACCCTGTACGACACCTCCGGCCCGTACACCGATCCGGCCGTCGACACCGATGTACGCAGGGGGCTGACGCCCCTGCGCGACAACTGGATCATCGCCCGCGGCGACACCGAGGAGTACGCGGGCCGTCCGGTGAGCCCCGAGGACGACGGGATCAAGCACACCTCGCCGCGCGGCGGACTGCGCAACCTCGACGCGGTCTTCCCGGGGCGTCCACGACTGCCCCGCCGGAGCCGTGGCGGGCAGGCGGTGACCCAACTCGCCTACGCGCGGCGGGGCGAGGTCACACCGGAGATGGAGTACGTGGCCATCCGCGAGAACGTCGACCCCGAGATCGTCCGTGAGGAGATCGCGGCGGGCCGGGCCGTACTGCCGGCCAACGTCAACCATCCCGAGATCGAGCCGATGATCATCGGCAAGCGGTTCCTGGTGAAGGTCAACGCCAACATCGGCAACTCCGCGGTCACCTCCTCCATCGAGGAGGAGGTCGACAAGATGACCTGGGCGACGCGTTGGGGCGCCGACACGGTGATGGACCTGTCGACCGGCCGCAACATCCACACCACCCGCGAGTGGGTGCTGCGCAACTCCCCCGTCCCCATCGGCACGGTCCCGCTCTACCAGGCGCTGGAGAAGGTCGACGGACGCGCCGAGGAACTCACCTGGGAGATCTACAAGGACACGGTCATCGAGCAGGCCGAGCAGGGCGTGGACTACATGACCGTCCACGCGGGCGTGCGCCTGCCGTACGTCCCGCTGACCGCGAACCGCAAGACCGGCATCGTCTCGCGCGGCGGCTCGATCATGGCCGCGTGGTGCCTGGCGCACCACAAGGAGTCGTTCCTGTACGAGCACTTCGAGGAGCTCTGCGAGATTCTCGCCGCGTACGACGTCACGTACTCGCTCGGCGACGGGCTGCGGCCCGGGTCGATCGCGGACGCCAACGACGCCGCGCAGTTCGCGGAGCTGCGGACGCTGGGGGAGCTCAACAAGGTCGCGAAGCGTCTCAACGTACAGACCATGATCGAGGGCCCGGGGCACGTCCCGATGCACAAGATCAAGGAGAACATCGACCTTCAGCAGGAGATCTGCGAGGAGGCGCCGTTCTATACGCTCGGCCCGCTGACGACCGACATCGCGCCTGCGTACGACCACATCACCTCCGGCATCGGTGCCGCGATGATCGCCTGGTGGGGCACGGCGATGCTCTGCTACGTCACGCCCAAGGAGCACCTGGGCCTGCCCAACCGGGACGACGTCAAGACGGGCGTCATCACCTACAAGATCGCGGCCCATGCCGCGGATCTCGCCAAGGGGCATCCGGGCGCACAGGAGTGGGACGACGCGCTGTCGGACGCCCGCTTCGAGTTCCGCTGGGAGGACCAGTTCAACCTGGCACTGGACCCGGACACCGCCCGGGAGTTCCACGACGAGACACTGCCGGCCGAACCGGCCAAGACAGCGCACTTCTGCTCCATGTGCGGGCCGAAGTTCTGCTCGATGAAGATCAGCCACAGCATCAACGAGCAGTTCGGCGGTACGGCGGCCGCGGGAGCCTCGCCCGAAGAGGTCGCCGACGGGATGCTCCAGAAGTCGAAAGAGTTCGCCGCCGCGGGCAACCGGGTCTATCTGCCCTTGGCGGACTGAACCGCGCTGCCCGTCGTTCCGGTACGCTTTTCGGCCGACCGATAGGCTGTGATGCCGCGACGCCGAGGTCTTGGACGATCATTTCCAGGACCTCGGTGATCCGGCCCGTATGAACAATCCCGGTTTCTTTTCGGCCAGCGATTTGCGCGGCGCGGTCGGCCCTTTGTTGCGTTTATTATGCATATACCTCCATTTAATGGCCTCCGTCGGGCGTTCACGCGCGTCTTGGCAGTGCCGAGAGCGACGCCCATACTGATTTGGATGCCGAAATACAGGGCATCGCCACTTTTTGTAGGTGAAGGTGTGGGGGATGCATGGGGCTCGATGATGCTGAAGTGCGCTGGCTGAGGAGTTCGGCCAGTGTGGAGGGGAACTGCGTGGAGGTGGCCGCCACCGGTGGGATAGCGGTACGCGATTCGAATGACCCTGACGGGGCATCGGTGGGGTTCAGTGCATATGCTTGGCGCTCATTCCTCTCCGGTCTGAAGGACTGCGACACATCCCCACGAGCATCCTCGTAGGGGACCTGCCTGTCTGAACGGTGACGGGAATCTGTTCGTGCGGTCAGAATGTTTCTCCGTGGCACGCTCCCCTTGGCGCCTTTAGCTCTGGCCGAACAGAAACTCCCTCGTCACCTCTGTGGCCACCCCCCTCTCCACGTCCCAGAAGTCGTCCAGGTAGTCGGTGGGGCGACGTTGGGAGGTGCGCCCCAACGCCTTCTCGCTGATGATGACTTCGCCGTCCGCGCTCTCCAGGTAGGCGACCATCTCGTCCTCGTCGCCGGGAAATTCGAAGAGGACATAGGGCGAGCGGAACTGCCGGTAGACGCCGGCGTCGAATGGGACGACGCGTACGGTCACGTTCGGCAGTTCACTGACGGTCAGCAGCTTCTCGTACTGCCTTTTCATGGTCTCCCGCGAGCCCACTGCTCTGCGGAGCACGGCTTCGTCGAGGACGCAGAAGATATCGGGCCCGTCGGCCCGCACAAGGCGGTCCTGCCGCTCGATCCTGAGCTGCACGAGCTGTTCCGTCGCCTCGGTGCCGGCATTGGTCCGCGTCATGAGTTCTCGGGCATATTCCTCGGTCTGCAACAGACCGGGCACCACATGGGGTTCGAAGTTCCGAATGACCGACGCCGAACTCTCGTAACCGAGGTAGGTCTCGAAATCCTGGCTCACCCAGGAGCGGTACGGCGCCCACCACGGCGGTTGACGCGCCGCCCGGGCCATGTCGGTCAGGGCCTTTACCTGAGCCTGGTCGGTGATTCCGTAATGCCCCAGCAGAACGCGTACATCGGTCACGGACACTCCGACGGTGCCCGCCTCGATGCGGATCACCTTGGACGGTGACCAGTCGAGCTGTTCGGCCACCTCGCGCTGCTTCAGCCCCGCGCCCTCCCGTGCCTTCCTCAGGCGGTCCCGCAGTCGTGCACGCTGGAATCCGGGCTCTTCCTGGGCCACTTGGCACTCCGTCCCCACACAGCCGGCGTTGTCGGTCAGCAGGCTAACGGCCTGTCCGCCGTCCGCCACCATGCTCAGCGCCGTACAGCGGAGTGCGTGTCCGCTTCTTGCCTGCTGATGGATCGCCACATGGCATACAGCATCTTCCGAGCCACCGCATATGACAAGCCCACCTGCGAATGTGTGCGGAAGAGCTTCAGGAGTGCTGTCATGTTGTTCCCGTCGCGCGAGGGAGATTCCTTGTCCAGCGGTGCGAATGAATTGCTGTGAGGCGTGGACCTCCGTATACGGGGGCGAATGCCGAATGCGCGCCGAACGCGAGGCGAACGCACAAAAAAGATCGACGACGGATTTCCGTCGTCGATCATTCTTGCCGGGGCGGGCGGTGTCGGCGGGCCCGCCCTACTCCGGAGCGTGCTCAGGTCCGCCGAAGTCCGGGCTGCTGAAGTCCGGGCTTGAGTAGCTGGGACGGGGGCCCGCTGACGCACCCCCGTCGGGGCTGCTGAAGCCCGGGCGGTTGTAGCCGAGCTGCGGCATCCGGCTGACCGGTTCGGTCGGCTTCATACGGCCGAGGGCCGCGGTGCCCGGGTCGGCGAGAGCCTCCCTGAGGAACGGCATGAGGCCGCGCTCCAGGAGTGCTTCGTGCCAGGCCTCCCTGGCCAGAGCGACCTCCTCGCTCCGTTCGCCGTGGACTCCGGCCTGCAGTGAGCTGGCGCCGTTGCGCAGGGCGGCGAGCAGCAGGCCGACCGCGGCGACCAGGATCGAGACCGCCGTGATGGCACCGAAGACCCAGCCGGTGGTGAGCAGGGTCCGTGCGATGCCCGGCTGGGGGTCGAGCATCTTCAGGATGTAGCCGACGAGCAGGAAGATCGCCGCGGCGGTGCCGGCGAGGACCGGGGCGAGCACGGCGACGACGGCGGCGGCGCCGGCCCCCGCGGTCTCGGCGACTTCCCCCATGGCCGTGGCGAGCCCCACCGCGCTGGTGCCCGGATCCGAGGAACTGCCGGATCCTTCGCGGACGTGAGGGGTGGACGGCGCCGGCTGGCGCAGTTCCTCGCGGACCTTCACATAGTGCTGGTACTCGCTCGACGCGGCCGCCGTGATGAGTGCGGTGGCGTTGAGTGCCATCGTGCGCAGTTGCTCGGGGTTGAGCCGCTGACCGACAGCGGCGAGTTCCGGACGGTGTGGTGCGGAGCGCAGCGCCTCGTCGAGGATCCGCTCGTACTCTTGGCGGTCCTCGCTCAGCAGGTGCTGCGGAACGCTGTTCATGTGCATCCCCCGATGCTCCGTAGGGCTGGGTGACTCGGCATGCTGACGAGCCGTCGGGCAGAAACGGAGGGGAGCCTGCTACGGATAAGCCGATGGTAGAGCGATGACGGCACAGGGTGACAGGGGGTTTCCAGAATTTGCCCCCGGACCGCACGCGTCCTCCATCGCAGGACGCGTGCCCCGTGAACGCTCAGTTGTCCAGGGGAAGCTGCTGGACCAGCAGTTTTCCGGCCATGGTCACGCCGCCGTCCATCGCGATCGCGAGTTTGTCGGCGTACACATGAGGTTCTTCGACCGCGAGAGGCGGCGAATTCTCCCCGTCCTCCGAGCCGACCTCGCCCCGGAGATACGGAATGGGGCTGTGACCATGGACGATGCGTGAACCGCCGTAGGTCTCCAGCAGGGAGCGGACCGCCTGCGCACCGCCGTCGTCGCGGAACGCGAAGCGCTTGGTGAACTTGCGGAACAGGTCCCAGCACTCGTCCGCGTCATTGCGGGTGAGGGTTTCGCGGATGGTGTCGTTGACCGCTTCGATGGAGTCGCCGTAGTCGAGATAGGCGGTCGTGTCGGAGTGCACGAGCAGATGCCCGTCCGCCAGTTCCATCGCGTCCAGGCGGGCCATCCACTGCAGATGGTGGTCCTGGAGACGTTCCATGTCGGTTTTCTGGCCGCCGTTGAGCAGCCAGGCGGCCTGGAAGGTGGCGGTTCCCGCGCCGGAGTTGACGGGGGTGTCGCCGAACCGCCTGGCGCCCAGGAGCAGCAGCTCGTGGTTGCCCATCAGCGCCTTGCAGTAGCCGCCGACCGCGGCGGCCTCGGCGGACAGCCGCATGACGAGGTCGATGACGCCGATCCCGTCGGGCCCGCGGTCGGTGAAGTCGCCGAGGAACCACAGCCGGGAGGTACCGGCCGCCCAGCGGCCTTCGAGGTCGATGAGCCCCTTCTCGTGCAGCGCGGAGACGAGTTCGTCGAGGTACCCGTGCACGTCACCGACGACGTACAGCGGCCCCGGCCCCTCCTCGGGCTGCGGAATCTGCCCGGCCTCGGGGTCGACCGGCACCTGGACCGTGTCGCCGCGGTTGATGACCGGCAGATCGCGCTCCGTCGGCGTGTAGCCCTCCGGCTCGGCGGCGGGGACGCCGGCCTCACCGTGCGGGGGCACGCCCGCGTAGGAACCGGATCGGACGTACGGCTCCGGGGGCCCGGTGTACGGGTCGGCGGCCTGGTCGTACGGCTCGGCGGAGCGGTCGTACGGTTCGGCCGGCCGGTCGTACTGCCCGGGCGGTGCCGGGTGCGGTCCGGGCGGCTGCGCGTACGGACCGGCTTCGTGGACGTACGCCGGTACGCGGAAGTCGCGCACCGTCGGCGTCCGCATCTCGGGTCCCTGACCGGCCCCCTGAGTCATCGACCCCTCCACCACCATCGCGCCGCATCTGCACCGCGTCGGACTGCCTGGTCGCAGCGGCCCGCGGTGTCGTCCGCCCATCATAGGAATGCGGATCGCGCCATGTGATGACCCAGGGGTGGTGAATCGGAGCAGAACCCCAGTTCACCGTGGTTTTCTCCCGAATTGAGAGCACCTTTCCGCGTCGGAGGTCACCCCTGCTCCGGAGACCTCGGCGGACTGACGGTCGTCCGTGGCGGTCGTCGCTCGGAGGAGGTGCGCACGATCAGCTCGGTCGGTATCACCTGCTCGACCGGTTGGTCCGATTCGACCCCCTCGATGGCGTCGATGAGGAGCTGGACCACGGCCGTACCGATTCGTCTCGGTTTGAGCGAGAGTGTCGTGACGGGCGGTTCGGTGTTGGCGTAGACGGTGGACTCGCTGCAGCACACGAGCAGCAGGTCGTCCGGTACGCGCAGGCCGTAGCGCCGGGCCGCCGCGAGGAGGTCGGTGCCGTTCGGGTCGAACAGCCCGTAGACGGCGTCGGGACGGTCGGGCCGGGCGAGCAGCCGGTCGGCGGCCACCGCCCCCGCGCAGGGATCGTGCGCGGGATAGGCCTCGTACACGGGATCCTGGCCCACGCGCTCGCACCAGCGCAGGTACGCGGTCGTCGAGAGATGCGTGTACGTGTCCGTGGTCGTCCCGGTCAGCAGGCCGATCCTGCGGGCTCCGGCGGCGGCCAGGTGGTCGAGGATGCCCAGGACCGCGGCCTCGTGGTCGTTGTCCACCCAGGCGGTCACCGGCAGCGAGCCGGCCGGGCGGCCGTCCGAGACCACCGGTAATCCCTGGCGGACGAGTTCGCTGACGACCGGGTCCTGGTCGGAGGGGTCGATGACGACCGTCCCGTCCAGGGCCACGTTCGACCACACGTCGTGGCGCGAGGTCGCCGGGAGGATGACCAGGGCGTAGCCCCGGGCGAGCGCGGCCGAGGTGGCGGCTCTGGCCATCTCCGCGAAGTACGCGAACTCCGTGAAGGTGAAGGGTTCGTCCCCGTAGGTCGTCACGGTCAGACCGATGAGGCCCGACTTGCCGGTACGGAGGGTTCGGGCCGCCGCGGAGGGCCGGTAGCCCAGCCGATCGGCGACCTCGCGGACATGGCGTCTGGTGGCGTCCGGGAGCCGTCCCTTGCCGTTGAGGGCGTCGGAGACCGTCGTGATGGAGACTCCGGCGGCCGCGGCCACGTCTCTGATGCCCGCCCGGCCCGGCCGGTTTCCTCGACGCGAGGTATCCGACCGGCTCACCTGGTGCTTCCCTGCTGCTGTCATGGCGAGCCGATAGTAGGGCTCATGCGGTGGGGTAGTGCGGACGCATATGCACTCGTTGACAGGCACGTTTCTGCATGATCATAAGTACCCAACGTCCTTGGAATGCAAGGGAGTTGACCGATTCAATGGCAGTACGTCACTTGTCGACGCGCATGAGCCTGCCAAAGAGGCCATGTCTCGAAGAGGTCTCAACTCACCTTCACGAGGGATGCGCGCCACGGCGCGAGCCACCGGCGCGGGCTGTGGCGCGCGGCGCGCCCCCTCTTTCGTACGCCTTCGTGCGGTGATGCCCGGGAGTGCGCACACGGATCTTCGGTGGCGGCCGGGAGGTCGGTCCCGGGCCGTACTCAGCGGCCGCGAATCCTCTTAAGGTGAGCAGTATTGGTAGCCGGTGGTGGTGATGAGCCGGAGACGGTCACGAGGAGGACTGCGGTGAGCGAGACGAGCCCGAAGCTGCGAGCCGAGCTGGAGGGTATCCCCACGTACAAGCCGGGCAGGCCCGCGGCCGCGGACGGTCCGGTGGCGTACAAGCTGTCCTCCAACGAGAACCCCTATCCGCCGCTGCCGGGCGTGCTGGAGAGCGTGACCGCGGCGGTCGGGGCCTTCAACCGGTACCCCGACATGGCGTGCACGGGGCTGATGGCCGAGCTGGCGGACCGGTTCGGGGTGCCGCTCACGCATCTGGCGACCGGCACCGGGTCGGTCGGTGTCGCCCAGCAGCTGGTGCAGGCGACCGCCGGACCGGGCGACGAGGTGATCTACGCCTGGCGGTCCTTCGAGGCGTACCCGATCATCACCCGCGTCGGCGGGGCGACGCCGGTCCAGGTGCCGCTGACGCCGGGGGACGTCCACGACCTCGACGCGATGGCGGACGCGATCACCGACCGGACCCGGCTGATTTTCGTCTGCAACCCCAACAACCCCACGGGCACGGCCGTGCGCCGGGCTGAGCTGGAACGATTCCTCGACCGGGTGCCCGGCGATGTCCTGGTGGTTCTCGACGAGGCGTACCGGGAGTTCGTGCGCGATGCCGAGGTGCCGGACGGCGTCGAGCTGTACCGGGAGCGGCCGAACGTGTGCGTGCTGCGTACGTTCTCCAAGGCGTACGGTCTCGCCGGGCTGCGGGTCGGCTTCGCGATCGCTCATGAGCCGGTGGCGGCGGCGCTGCGCAAGACGGCCGTGCCCTTCGGTGTGAGCCAGCTCGCGCAGGACGCGGCGGTCGCCTCGCTGCGCGCCGAGGACGAGCTGCTCGGGCGGGTCGGTTCGCTGGTCTCCGAGCGCACGCGGGTGGTCGAGACGCTGCGCGGCCAGGGCTGGACGGTGCCGGACACCCAGGCGAACTTCGTGTGGCTGCGGCTCGGGGAGCGCACGGCCGACTTCGCCGCCGTGTGCGAGCGGGCCGGGGTCGTCGTGCGGCCGTTCGCGGGCGAGGGCGTCCGGGTGACGGTGGGCGAGACCGAGGCCAACGACATCTTCCTGAAGACGGCGGAGAGCTTCCGCAAGGAGATCTAGCCGAACCGCCGGCAGAGGCTGTCGATCAAGGCCCTGGCACCCCGCGCTCGCGGGGTGCCAGGGCCTTGTGGCGTTCGTCTCGTTTCTTGCCCCAGCGCGGCTCTGAGCTGGCGTTTCGTATCAGAGGTGCCGGGGCCCGCAGCAAGGCACCCCCACCTGTCACGGCTCGAACGGGCATGCGTCATAATTGCTTGTGAATGTGAACGCGTTCACAAGCGCGTCCCATTTGCTCCCTGGATGTCTGGGGCGAGCGGGACAAACTGCCGCGGTTACCACGGCGACGTAAGGAGTTGACGACGTGGAATTGGCTTTGGCGCCGGAGACGATAGCGCGATGGCAGTTCGGCATCACCACCGTCTACCACTTCCTCTTCGTCCCGCTCACGATCTCGCTCGCCGCGCTCACCGCGGGCCTGCAGACCGCCTGGGTGCGCACGGAGAAGGAGAAGTACCTCAGAGCCACCAAGTTCTGGGGCAAGCTCTTCCTGATCAACATCGCGATGGGTGTCGTCACGGGCATCGTGCAGGAGTTCCAGTTCGGTATGAACTGGTCCGACTACTCACGCTTCGTCGGTGACGTCTTCGGTGCCCCGCTCGCCTTCGAGGCCCTGATCGCCTTCTTCTTCGAGTCCACGTTCATCGGGCTCTGGATCTTCGGCTGGGACAAGCTGCCGAAGAAGATCCATCTGGCCTGCATCTGGATGGTCTCGATCGGCACGCTGCTCTCCGCGTACTTCATCCTCGCGGCCAACTCCTGGATGCAGCACCCCGTCGGCTACCGGATCAACGAGCAGAAGGGCCGGGCCGAGCTCACCGACTTCTGGCTGGTCCTGACCCAGAACACGGCGCTCAACCAGGTGTTCCACAGCTTCTCGGCGGCCTTCCTGACGGGCGGCGCCTTCATGGTGGGCATCGCGGCGTTCCACCTGATGCGCAAGAAGCACATCCCGGTGATGCGGACCTCGCTGCGGCTCGGCCTGGTCACCATGGCGGTCGGCGGGCTGCTCACCGCGATCAGCGGCGACACCCTCGGCAAGGTCATGTACGAGCAGCAGCCGATGAAGATGGCCGCCGCCGAGGCCCTGTGGGACGGCGAGGAGCCCGCACCCTTCTCCGTGTTCGCCTACGGGGACGTCGACAAGGGGCACAACTCGGTGGCCCTGGAGATACCCGGTCTCCTGTCCTTCCTCGCCCACAGCGACTTCGACTCGTACGTGCCCGGCATCAACGACACCAACAAGGCCGAACAGGAGAAGTTCGGCCCCGGCGACTACAAGCCCATCGTCCCCGTCGCCTACTGGGGCTTCCGCTGGATGATCGGCTTCGGCATGGCGTCCTTCTCCCTGGGCCTGCTGGGACTGTGGCTGACCCGGAAGAAGTTCCTGCTGCCGGCCGCCCGGCGGACGGGGGAGGACGAGGTACCGCATCTGGTGCTGCTGAGGAAGCCGCTCGGCTCCAGGCTCACCCGGCTGTACTGGCTCCTGGCGGTCTGGACGATGGCCTTCCCGCTGATCGCCAACTCGTGGGGCTGGATCTTCACCGAGATGGGCCGCCAGCCCTGGGTCGTCTACGGCGTCATGCAGACCCGCGACGCGGTCTCCCCCGGTGTCTCCCAGACCGAGATGATCATCTCGCTGGCCGTCCTCACGACGATCTACGCGATCCTCGCCGTCGTCGAGGTGAAGCTGCTCGCGAAGTACATCAAGGCCGGACCGCCCGAGCTCACCGAGGCCGACCTCAACCCGCCCACGAAGATCGGCGGCGACCCTCGGGACGCCGACAAGCCGATGGCCTTCTCGTACTAGGCCCAGGGAGCTGCTGAGTCATGGAACTTCACGACATCTGGTTCGTCCTCATCGCCGTCCTGTGGATCGGCTACTTCTTCCTGGAGGGCTTCGACTTCGGGATCGGCGTCCTCACCAAGCTGCTCGCCCGCGACCGGACCGAGAAGCGGGTGCTGATCAACACCATCGGCCCGGTCTGGGACGGCAACGAGGTGTGGCTGCTCTCGGCGGGAGGCGCGACCTTCGCCGCCTTCCCCGAGTGGTACGCCACGCTCTTCTCCGGCTTCTATCTGCCCCTGCTGCTCATCCTCGTCTGCCTGATCCTGCGCGGAGTCGCCTTCGAGTACCGGGCCAAGCGGCCCGAGGAGCAGTGGCAGCGCAACTGGGAGAACGCGATCTTCTGGACCTCGCTGCTCCCGGCGTTCCTGTGGGGTGTGGCCTTCGGCAACATCGTCCGGGGCGTGAAGATCGACCAGAACTTCGAGTACGTGGGCAATCTCGGCGATCTGCTCAACCCGTACGCCGTCCTGGGCGGGCTGGTGACGCTGACGCTGTTCACCTTCCACGGAGCGGTGTTCGCGGCGCTCAAGACCCTCGGTGACATCCGGGAACGGGCGCGGAAGCTGGCTCTGCGGCTCGGAGTGGTGACGGCCGTGCTCGCACTGGTCTTCCTGCTCTGGACCCAGGTCGAGAACGGCGACGGCAAGAGTCTGGTCGCGTTGGTCGTGGCGGTGGTCGCGCTGGTCGCGGCGATCGGGGCGAACCAGGCGGGGCGTGAGGGCTGGGCCTTCGGACTGTCGGGCCTCACCATCGTCGCCGCGGTCGCGATGCTGTTCCTGACGCTCTTCCCGAACGTCATGCCGTCCTCGCTGAACGACGAGTGGAGCCTCACGGTCACCAACGCCTCGTCGAGCCCGTACACGTTGAAGATCATGACCTGGTGTGCGGTGATTGCGACACCGGTGGTCATGCTCTACCAGGGCTGGACGTACTGGGTGTTCCGCAAGCGGATCGGTACCCAGCACATCGCCGACGCCGTGCACTGAGACCCATGAATCCGGGGGCATGTTTCACGTGAAACATGCCTCATGAGAAGAAGGTGTGTTTCACGTGAAACACACCGGCTTGACCCAGGGGTGTGTTTCACGTGAAACCGATCGACCCACGACTTCTTCGATACGCCCGCGCCACCCGTCTCTTCCTGATGGCGGTCGTGGGGCTGGGGGCCGTGGGCGCTGGACTGGTCGTCGCACAGGCCATGCTCATCGCCGAAGTGGTGGTCGGTGCTTTCCAGCACGGGCTGTCGACGGGCGAACTCCGCACGCCGCTGATTCTGTTGGCGGCTGTGGCGGTCGGTCGCGCGCTCATCTCCTGGCTCACCGAACTCGCGGCGCACCGGGCGAGCGCGGCGGTCAAGTCGGAGCTGCGCGGACGGTTGCTGGAGCGGGCCGGCGCGCTCGGTCCGGAGTGGCTGAGCGGGCAGCGGACAGGCTCACTGATCGCGCTCGCCACCCGCGGGGTAGACGCCCTCGACGACTACTTCTCGCGCTATCTGCCGCAGTTGGGGCTCGCGGTGGTCGTACCCGTCGCCGTCCTCGCGCGGATCGTCACCGAGGACTGGGTGTCGGCGGCGATCATCGTCGGCACGCTGCCGCTCATCCCGATCTTCATGATGCTCATCGGCTGGGTCACGCAGTCCCAGATGGACCGGCAGTGGCACCTGCTGTCCCGGCTCTCGGGGCACTTCCTGGACGTCGTCGCGGGGCTGCCCACCCTCAAGGTCTTCGGGCGGGCCAAAGCGCAGGCCGAGTCCATCCGGCGGATCACCGGGGAGTACCGGCAGGCGACCATGCGGACCCTGCGGATCGCCTTCATCTCGTCCTTCGCGCTGGAACTGCTCGCCACGATCTCGGTCGCCCTGGTCGCGGTCACCATCGGCATGCGGCTCGTCCACGGCGAAATGGCGCTGTACGACGGACTGGTCGTGCTGATCCTCGCCCCCGAGGCCTATCTGCCGCTGCGCCAGGTCGGAGCGCAGTACCACGCGGCGGCGGAGGGGCTGTCGGCCGCCGAGGAGATCTTCTCGGTCCTGGAGACGCCTGTGCGGGAGCCCGGGACCGGCGTCGCGCCCGCCTCCGGCGAGCTGCGCTTCGACGGCGTGACGGTCCGCTACCCCGGTCGGTCGTCCGATGCGGTGTCGAACGTGTCCTTCGCGGTCCGGCCCGGCGAGACGGTGGCGCTCGTGGGGCCCAGCGGCGTGGGCAAGACGACCCTTGTGAACGTACTGCTGGGGTTCGTCCGGCCCACACAGGGGCGCGTCGAGGTCGGGGGAGTCGATCTGACGGACGCCGACCCGGAGCAGTGGCGTTCGCACGTCGCCTGGGTGCCGCAGCGCCCTCATCTGTTCGCCGGGTCCGTCGCCGAGAACGTACGGCTGGCGCGGCCGGACGCGGACGATTCCGCGGTGCGGGAGGCGCTGGCCGACGCCGGCGCCCTGGAGTTCGTGGACGCGCTTCCCGACGGACTGCGCACGCTCCTGGGTGAGGACGGTGCCGGGCTGTCCGCCGGACAGCGGCAACGGCTCGCCCTGGCGCGGGCGTTCCTCGCCGACCGGCCGGTGCTGCTGCTCGACGAGCCGACGGCCTCGCTGGACGGGGCGACCGAGGCCGAGGTGGTGGCGGCGGTCCGGCGCCTCGCCGTCGGACGGACCGTCCTCCTGGTCGTCCACCGGCCCGCCCTGCTGGGCGTGGCCGACCGGGTGGTGCGCCTGGAACCGGCGGCTTCGGCGGACCGGGCCACCGCGGAGCCCGGCGGTACGCGGCCGGGTCGCTCCGACGTGGTGGCGGCCCTGCCCGTGGCGGACGCGGAGAAGACGGCCGCGCGCCCGGAGAGGCGCGGTGACGTGCTCGCGCGCGTACGTGCCATGGCCGGGCCGCGCCGGGGGCGGCTCGCGCTGGCCCTCCTGCTCGGCAGCCTTGCGCTCGGAAGCGCCGTGGGCCTCATGGCCACCTCGGGCTGGCTGATCTCCAGGGCCTCGCAGCAGCCGCCCGTGCTGTATCTGATGGTCGCCGTGACGGTCACGCGGGCCTTCGGGATCGGGCGAGCCGTCTTCCGGTACGCCGAGCGGCTGGTGTCGCACGAGGCGGTGCTGCGGATGCTCGCCGACACCAGGGTCGCCGTGTACCGGCGCCTCGAACGGCTGGCGCCCGCGGGACTGCGGACCACCCGGCGCGGCGATCTGCTCTCGCGGCTCGTCAGCGATGTCGACGCGCTGCAGGACTACTGGCTGCGCTGGCTGCTGCCCGCCGCCGCGGCCGCCGTCGTGTCCGCCGGCTCGGTCGGGTTCACGGCCTGGCTGCTGCCCGAGGCCGGTGCCGTTCTCGCCGTCGGGCTGCTGGCCGCGGGCGTGGGCGTTCCACTGGTGACCGGCGCCGTCGCACGCCGCGCCGAGCGCCGCCTGGCACCGGCACGCGGAGTGCTGGCGACCCGGGTGGCCGATCTCCTCACGGGAACGGCCGAGTTGACCGTCGCGGGCGCCCTGCCCGCCCGTACCGCCGAGGCGCGCCGGGCCGACGCCGAACTCACCCGCATCACCTCGCGTGCCGCCACCGCCACCGCGCTCGGCGACGGACTGACCGCGCTGATCTCCGGCCTCACCGTCACGGCCGCCGCGCTCGTGGGCGCCCAGGCGGTCGTCGACGGGCGCCTCAGCGGCGTCGCGACGGCCGTCGTCGTCCTCACCCCCCTGGCCGCCTTCGAGGCCGTCCTGGGCCTGCCGCTCGCCGCCCAGTACCGACAGCGGGTACGCAGGAGCGCCGAGCGCGTGTACGAGGTCCTGGACGCGCCCGAGCCCGTACGGGAACCGGAGCGGCCGGTGGAGGCGCCCGAATCGCCGTTCCCGGTCGTGGTGAAGGGCTTGGCCGCCCGGTACGAGGGACAGGAGCGGGACGCCGTCGCCGGGGTGGACCTGGTGCTCGGGCAGGGGCGCCGGACCGCCGTCGTCGGGCCGTCCGGGTCCGGCAAGACGACGCTGGCGCAGGTGCTGCTGCGCTTCCTGGACCCGCGCGGCGGGACGTACACGCTGGGGGGCGTGGACGCGTACGGCATGGACGGTGACGACGTGCGGCGACTGGTCGGGCTCTGTGCGCAGGACGCGCACCTGTTCGACAGCTCGGTGCGCGAGAACCTGCTGCTCGCACGGAAGGACGCGACGGACTCCGCGCTGCGGGACGTGCTGGGCCGGGTGCGGCTGCTCGACTGGGCCGACGGTCTGCCCGACGGGCTCGACACGATGATCGGGGAGCACGGGGCCCGGTTGTCCGGGGGACAGCGGCAGCGGCTGGCGCTCGCGCGCGCGTTGCTCGCGGACTTCCCCGTGCTGGTGCTCGACGAGCCCGCCGAGCATCTCGACCTGGCCACCGCCGACGCCCTCACCGCCGATCTGCTGGCCGCGACCGAGGGGCGTACGACGCTGATGATCACTCACCGGCTAGCGGGCCTCGAAGCGGTGGACGAGGTGATCGTCATGGCCGAGGGACATGTGGTGCAGCGGGGCGCGTTCGACGAGCTGGTGCGTGCGGAGGGGCCGTTGCGGGGGATGGCCGAGCGGGAGAGCCGGACGGAGATGCCGGCCCTCGCGCGGTGACGGGATGTCGGCCGTCGCGCGGTGGGAGGAGCGCACAGGACTCCGTGACAGGGCTCGACTTTCCCTGACAAATGGGACTAACTAGGCTCGGTGCATGTCAGTCGAGCCGGGCCCCGGTGGCGCCCCGAATCCAGACGACGTGCCGCGGCTGCTGGAGGCGATGCGCGCGGTCGGAAGCGGTCTGCAGCTGCGGTCCACGCTGGAACGGATCTGCGAGACGGCGGCGGAGCTGGCGGACGCGCGGTACGCGGCGGTCGCACTGACGGTGGAGTGCGGGGACGGCCTCGCCGAGCACGCGGGCGAGGACACCGGCGGACAGGCGGTCCGGTGGATCGGGCGGCTGCCGGACGGATACGACGGGGCCGGGGGGACCGAGGACACCCGTCGTCCGCCCGAGGCCGGCTTCCTGGCCGTACCCGTCCGCGTACAGGGCGAGAGCCTCGGCACCTTCTACCTCGCCGAAAAGCGCGACGGGGGTCCGTTCGGCGAGCACGACCTCGACATGGTGCGCGTACTGGCGCGCGAGGCGGGCATCGCGGTGGGCAACGCGCGCCTGTACGGGGCGGCCAAGCGGCGTGAGCGCTGGATCGACGGATCGGTGGCCGTCACCACCGCGCTGCTCTCCGGAGGAGACGCCGACGAAGCCCTCCAGGTGGTCGCCGAACAGGCCCGCCGGCTCTCCGACTCGCTGGCCGCGCTCGTGCTCCTGCCCGCGGCGGCGGGCGGACTGGAGATCGTCGCCGTCGCCTCCGAAAACCCGTCGAGGGCACTGGGCCTCGTCGTGCCGCCCGAGAACGCGGTGGCGGGCCAGATCCTCGCGGGGAACGCCGTGTTCGTCGAGGACGCGGCCTCCGATCCTCGGATGCTCGCCGACCTCTCCCGGGGCTACGGACCGACGATGCTCCTTCCGCTCCACAGCGGCGGCCGGGTCCTGGGGAGCCTCGTCATGGCACGTGCGGCGCACGCCCGTCCGTTCACGGAGGTCGAGCGCACCCTGGCGACGCAGTTCGCCTCCCAGGCCGCGCTCGCGCTGATGATGGCCGAGGCGCAGCGGGACCGGGAACAGCTCGCGGTCTACGAGGACCGTGACCGGATCGCCCGTGACCTGCACGATCTCGTCATCCAGCGGCTGTTCGCCACCGGGATGCTGCTGGAGAGCGCCCAGCGGCGATCCGTGCTGCCCGAGGTCCGCAAGGGCGTCGGCAAGGCGGTCGATGAACTCGACGTCACCATCCAGGAGATCCGTACGGCCATCTTCGCCCTCCAGCAGGGGCCCGCGGAGTTTCCGACCCGGCTGCGCACGCGCGTACTGCGGGAGATCAACATGGCCGCCGTACCGCTCGGCTTCAAGCCGTCGCACCGCTTCGTCGGCTCCGTGGACACGGTGGTCGGCGAACTCACGGCCAAGAACCTCGTCGCGGCCCTCCGCGAAGCCCTGTCCAACGCCTTCCGGCACGCGGGGGCGTCCCGCATCGACGTCACCGTGGACGCGACCGTACGGCTTCCGGGCGAGCGGAGCGGCGTACGCCTGACGGTGACGGACGACGGCGTCGGCATCCCCGAAGGGGGTCGGCGCAGCGGGCTGAAGAACCTGAAGCGGCGCGCGGAGTCGCTGGGCGGGGACAGCTGGTACGGACCGGGATCCGGGAAGGACGGCGGCGGCACGTCGGTGATCTGGGAGGCGCCGTACTGAGTCCGGGCGGACCGGGCGGACCGGGCGGGGAGGGGCTGGCAGGGCGGATCGGGCGGCGCGAGGGGAGGGCGGGGCGAATTGCCGAAGTGGCTTCGGCGGGACCCCTGTTCGGCCCAGCGCGGTGGTCCATCCGTGCCCGCCCCTCCCCCAGGTGTACGACTTGAACAGGACCGGAGCCGTCCCCGCGCGACACGATCCATGTCATGCGCTCACGTCGACGTCGCCACCCCCTGCTCGTCACGGCGCTGTTGTGCGCGCCGGCCGTCCTGGCGGCGGGGCCCACGGCGGCCACCGGGGACGCGGACAGTTCCGGCGGGGTCGGCGCCGAGGTCGTGCGGCTGTACGAGGAGGCGTCGGTGGCGACGCAGCGGTACGAGGCGGGGCGCCGTGAGGCCGATGAGCAGCGGGGGCGGGCCCAGCGGCTGGAGCGGCTTCTCGACCGGGAGCGGCGGGACATCGCCGTGCTGCACGGGGACCTCGGCCGTATCGCACGTGCCCAGTACCGCACCGGCGGAGGCCTCCCGCACACCGTGCAGCTGCTGCTCGCGGACAGCCCCGAGGAGCTGATGCGCGGTCAGCGTGCCGTCTGGCAGGCGGATCTGGCGGTCGACAACGCCGTCACCAAGAGCCGCCGGGCCGAGAGCAGGCTCGCGGCCGACGAGTCGAAGGCGGCCTCCGCCTGGCAGGTGCTGGAGCGGCGCAACGACGAACTCGCCGGGATCAGGCGCGGCATCGAGCGGAAGCTGGCGGAGGCCCAGGGCACGCTCCAGGGGCAGGCGGACGCCTCGGCCGCCGCCGGGGCGTGCCGGGGTTCGGTCCGGCTCGATCAGCCGGAAGAGGCCTTCACCCAGCCGTGGATCCCCCCGGTGGAGACGTACGGGCTCTCCGCGGGGTTCGGCAGCGGTGGTGAACGCTGGGCGAGCCGGCACACCGGGCAGGACTTCGCGGTGGACATCGGTACGCCGGTGCGTTCGGTGGGCCGGGGACGGGTGGTCAAGGTGTCGTGCGGCGGCCCGTTCGGCATGGAGGTCGTGGTGCGGCACGAGGGCGGCTACTACACGCAGTACGCCCATCTGGCGGCCGTCACCGTGGACCAGGGGGAGCGGGTGTCCACCGGGCAGTGGGTCGGCCAGTCGGGCACGACCGGCAACTCGACGGGCCCGCATCTGCACTTCGAGGTACGCCTGACCCCGCAGTCGGGCTCGGGAGTCGACCCGCGGGAGTGGCTCGCCGAGCGGGGAGTGCGGCTGTAGCCGCAGGAGCGGGCCGACCGCTGCCGACCGTGCTCCGTATCTACCGGTCTTGCCGGTTCTACCCGTCCTACCGGTCCTACTGGTCCTATCGGTCCTACCGGTGTTCCGAGAGTTTCCGTATCTACTGGTGCTCCGCGAGTCCCGTACCTACCGGCGCTCCGCGAGTATCCGCTCGATCACGACGGCCACGCCGTCCTCGGTGTTGGCGGCCGTGCGTCCGGACGCCGCTGCGATCACGTCGGGGTGCGCGTTGCCCATCGCGTACGACGTGCCCGCCCAGGTGAGCATCTCCACGTCGTTCGGCATGTCGCCGAAGGCGACGACCTCCTCGTGCGAGATGCCGCGCTCGGCGCAGCACAGCGCGAGGGTGCTGGCCTTCGAGACGCCGGGACCGCTGATCTCCAGCAGCGCGCTGGGGCTGGACCGGGTCACGTTGGCCCGCTCCCCGATGGCCAGCCGGGCGGTCATGAGGAAGTCGTCCGGGGCGATCTCGTGGTGGAACGCGAGGATCTTGAGCACCGGCTCGTCGGCGCCCGGGGCGTCCGGCGCCAGAAGTTTCTCGGCGGGCGCGACGGTGTCGGGCGCCTCCAGGTGCATCTTCGGGTACGCGGGCTCCTGGTAGAAGCCGTAGGTCTGCTCGATGGCGAAGAGTGTGCCCGGAGCGGCGTCGCGCAGCAGCCGTACGGCGTCGAGGGCGTTCTCCCGTGCCAGTTCCCGCACCTTGACGAAGCGGTGGGCGCCGGGGCCGCCGTGCAGATCGACCACGGCGGCGCCGTTTCCGCAGATGGCGAGGCCGTGGCCGTGGACGTGGTCGCTCACGACGTCCATCCAGCGGGCCGGGCGCCCGGTCACGAAGAAGACCTCGATGCCGGCCGCCTCGGCGGCGGCCAGGGCGGCCACCGTGCGCGGTGAGACGGACTTGTCGTCGCCCAGCAGGGTGCCGTCGAGGTCCGTGGCGATCAGGCGGGGCGGGAGGGGGGAGGCCGGAATCCCGGGCCGTCGGGTCGCTGAGGTCACTCCGCCATTCTCCCGCATATGCGCGCACGGGCGTGCGGCGGTCCGCACATGTGAGTGACGTAACCCCTCACCTGCCCTTTTCCGCACCGCAAGCCGCAAGCCGCACGCCGCACGCCCCTGGGCGGGGGCGTGTCCCATCAGGGGCGCGGGGAACGGCGCGAGCAACCCAGGCCCAGGACACCCGCGGTCGCGCACCGGGCGTCGGCCCCTCCCCGCCGGGTGCCGGCCTTCCACGGGGCGTCAGCCCAACTGCGCGACCGCTTCCAGCGCGATCTGCTCGAAGACCTTCTCGTCCGCCGCGAAGTCGGAGTCCGGGATGGGCCAGTGGATCACGATGTCCGTGAAGCCCAGCTCCAGGTGGCGGCCCGCGAAGTCGACGAACGCGTCGAGGGACTCCAGCGGACGTCCGCGGTCCGGGGTGAAGCCGGTGAGCAGGACCTTGTCGAGCTCGCGTACATCGCGCCCGACCGTCTCGCACGCGGTCGCCAGCTTCTCCAGTTGCCCCCGCAGGGCGTCCACCGACTGCTCGGGGGTGCCCGTCTCGAAGATCTTCGGGTCCCCGGTGGTCACCCACGCCTGTCCGTGCGCGGCGGCGAGCCTCAGCCCGCGCGGTCCGGTGGCGGCCACCGCGAAGGGCAGCCGGGGGCGCTGCACACAGCCGGGGATGTTGTACGCCTCACGCGCCGAGTAGAACGTGCCGTCGTACGACACGGTGTCCTCGGTGAGCAGCCGGTCGAGCAGCGGTACGAACTCGCCGAAGCGGTCGGCGCGCTCGCGCGGCGTCCACGGCTCCTCGCCGGTGCGCAGCAGTGTCGTGGCGTCGAACCCGGAGCCGCCCGCGCCGATGCCCAGCGTGATCCGGCCACCGGAGATGTCGTCGAGGGAGATCAGTTCCTTGGCGAGGGCCACCGGGTGCCGGAAGTTCGGGGAGGTCACCAGCGTGCCGAGGCGCAGCCGGTCGGTGGCGCCCGCGGCGGCGGTCAGCGTCGGCACGGCGCCGTACCAGGGGCCTTCGCGGAACGTCCGCCACGCCAGGTGGTCGTAGGTGAAAGCGGTGTGGAAACCGAGCTGCTCGGCGCGCTGCCAGGTGGAACGCCCTCCCTCGTGCCAGCGGAGGTACGGCAGGATCACGGTGCTCAGACGCAGACTCATGCCGCAGAGCCTAAGCGCAGCCGTGCGGCACACCGAAGCGGCCGACCGGCGGAGGCGGCCACGGCCGGGCCGTGCGAGCCACCCCGTTCCCCCGTTCATCGGTTCGTCAGTGCGTGGCCGGAAACCGCAGGTAGTGCGGGGGCACGGCGGCCGTGAGCCAGACGCCGTTGGCGCTGACCGTGAAGACGTGGCCGTCGCGGCTCATGGCGCCCGCGTCCACGGAGAGCACGACGGGGCGGCCGCGGCGGGCTCCGACACGGGTCGCCGTCTCGCGGTCGGCCGACAGGTGCACGTCGTGCCGGTTCATGGGCCGCAGCCCCTCGGCGCGGATCGCGTCCAGGCTGCGGGCGACGGTGCCGTGGTACAGGTACGCGGGCGGCGTCGCCGGCGGCAGTCCGAGGTCGACCTCCACGGAGTGGCCCTGGCTGGCGCGGATCCGGTTGCCCTCGATCGCGAAGCGCTGCTTGTCGTTGGCGGCCACCACGTGGTCCAGCTCGTCCCGGGTGAACGGGAAGCCGTGCGCCGCCGCCGCGGCCATCAGCGTGCCGATCTCGACCCAGCCGCCGTAGTCGAGCGTGAGCCCGATCCTCTCGGGCCGGTGCCGCAGATGCTTCGAGAGGTACTTCGACACCTTCACGGTGCGCCTCTCGTCCGCGGTGCGCTTCTCGTCCATGGGTCTCTCGTTCATCCCGCCAGGGTGCCTGGAGAGACACTGATCACGCATTTGATTTTGGCCCGGAGGTTTGATCCACAGCCAAATGCGTTATCCACAGGCGTAGTTGCGGAATCTGTGGACAACTCCCTTACACTTTATGATGGTTCGTCAACTTCGGCTGTTTGAGGGCGGTGTGCGGCAAGTGCGTCCAAGGCCCGTGCCCTGACCTCGCGTTCGGCGGCCAGCGCGATGAACTCGGCCGCGTGCTCCGCGCCGACAAGCCCTTCCACAGCGGTCATTGTCGCGGCCGGGACCGCCACGGTACGCGTCTCCTCCGCGTCCGCCCGGGGTTTCTCCACACCGAGATGCCGGCGCAGCTGTCGATGGGCGAACAGCTGCATGGCCCGGGCCAGTTCGGCGTCCACCGTCTGGCGTGCGAGCGGCCGCAGGCGGCGTACGAGCGCGGCCGCTTCCGTGGCATCGGAGTCGTTCGGCGGGTGTTCGCCGAGATAGCGGGCGAAGACGTGCTCGGCCGTGAACTCCAGGAACCGGGAGGCGATGTGCTCCACCTGGCCCCTCAACTCCCGCAGATGGCTGGAGATCGCGGACAGCGGAACGCCCGCCTCGTACAACTCCGCCGCCACCGCCAGCTCTTGGGGGCTCGGCACGAGGAACGTGTCGTCCTGGCCCGGGATCCGTTCGAGCACTCCCAGCTCGATCGCCTCGGCCACCGCCGCGTCGTCCGGGTGACCGCCGAACCGTTCGTCGAGCTCGGCCCGTGAGATACGGACCGCCTCCTCGTCCGTCCACGGCCCGTGGACCTCGGCGACCAGACCGAGCACGCCGCCCAGACCGCGCCCCGCGTCCCAGGCCTCAAGGAGCTCCTTGATGGAGGCCAGGGTGTAGCCGCGGTCCAGCAGGTCCGCGATCTGCCGCAGCCGGGCCAGATGGGTGTCCGCGTAGAGATTGGCGCGCCCGCGCCGTTCCGGGCGGGGGAGCAGCCCGCGGTCCTGATAGGCGCGGATCGTCCGGACCGTGGCGCCACTGCGGTGCGCCAGGTCCTCGATCCGGTACGCGGCGCCGGCCGACTCCTCGATCACAGTCCCTGCCCCTTCGGTTCCTGCCCTTTCGGTTCCTGCCCTCCCGAGGGCCCGTCGGCTACGCGATCGCCGCCCTGCCGATCGCCCCCGCAGCCGCCCGGGCCGCGGGCGACGTCGCCAGATACTCGACCGCGCGGCGCATCGAGCCCTCCTGCGAAGGATGGTACGAGCGCCGCAGATAACGCGGTACGGCCGAGCCCAGCTCCTTCCACGTGGGCAACAGCCCCTTGCGCACCGCCCGGTTGTGCGCCCCGAGCGAATAGCGCAGCCCACCCGCCAGCCGGGGATCGTGGCGGATCAGATAGCCCGCGCCCCACGCCCACATGTACAGCATCACCGGGGCCGTGACCGCCATGCCCGCCACCCGGCGCGCATACCGGGGCAGGCCCTCGCCGCCGCAGTGCTGGTACATGTCGAAGGCGACCGCGCGGTGTTCGACCTCCTCCGCGCCGTGCCAGCGCAGCAGGTCGAGCATGACCTCGTCGGAGCCCGCCTCGTCAAGCCCCTCGGCGGCCAGCACCCAGTCGCCGAGCACCGCCGTGAACTGCTCGATGGCCGCGATCACCGAGAGCCGGAAGAGCAGCCACTCCCGGGCCGGTACGCGGCCCAGCGGCGGAGTCTCACCGAGGATCCGCCGGAAGAGGAACTCGACATGCTTCGTGTACGCGTCCGTGTCCAGGCGCTGCGCCGCCAGATGGTCCAGCACGTACGCGTGCTGCACGCTGTGCGTCGCCTCCTGGCCCATGAACCCCTTGACGTCCTTGAGCAGTTCGGGGTCGGTGACCAGCGGCAGGCCTTCCTTGAAGACCTTGACGAACCACCGCTCCCCCGCGGGCAGCAGCAGATGCAGCACATTGATGACGTGGGTGGCGGTCGGCTCGTCCGGTATCCAGTGGAGCGGGGTCCGCTCCCAGTCGAAGGAGACCCGGCGGGGGGTGATGGCGTGGTGCTCTGTCACAGCGGTGGCTCCATCCGTGCGATCGCGCGCAGTGCCCTGGGAGCGAAACGGGACATGAGACGGCCGCCGCGGGCCTCCGCCGTCACGGGCACCACGGCCTGGTTGCGGACGACGGCCCGCAGCACGGCCTCGGCGACCTTCTCCGGCGGGTAGTTGCGCAGCCCGTACAGCCGCGCGGACCTCTTCTGGCGCCGTTTCTCCTCGGCGGCGTCGACTCCGGTGAAGCGCGCGGTCGAGGTGATGGCGGTGTTGACGAATCCGGGGCAGATCGCCGAGACGCCGATGCCCCGGCCCGCCAGCTCGGCGCGCAGACACTCGCTGAGCATCAGCACCGCCGCCTTGGAGGTGCTGTAGGCGGGCAGCGCCTTCGAGGGCAGATACGCGGCGGCCGACGCGGTGTTGACGATGTGGCCGCCCTGTCCGCGCTCCGCCATCTGTTTGCCGAAGAGCCGGCAGCCGTGGATCACGCCCCACAGATTGACGTCGAGGACGTTGCGCCAGTCCTCCGCGGTGGTGTCGAGGAAGGAGCCGGACAGCCCGATCCCGGCGTTGTTCACCAGGACGTCGACCACCCCGTACTCGGCGGCGACCTTCGCGGCCAGCTGTTCCATCGCCTGCTCGTCGGAGACGTCGACCGTCTCGGCCCAGGCCTCCGGGGCGCCGACGAGCCGGGACAGCTCCGCGGTGCGCGCCGCGCTCTCCGCGTCCCGGTCGACGGCCACCACGCGCGCGCCGGCCTCGGCGAACGCGAAGGCGGTGGCCCGTCCGATGCCGCTGCCCGCGCCGGTGACCAGGACGAGCTGCCCGCCGAAGCGCTCGGCGTGCGGACCGCTCACCGCCGGTGCCGGCCGCCCGCCCTCGGTCGAGGTCACGAACTCGGTGATCCAGGCCGCCACCTGGTCGGGCCGGGTGCGCGGGATCCAGTGCTTGGCCGGGAGGGTGCGGCGCACCAATTGCGGTGCCCACTGCTCCAGTTCGTCGTAGAGCCGCTCCGAGAGGTAGGCGTCTCCCAGAGGCGTGATGAGCTGCACGGGCGCGTGGGCGTACGCGTCGCCGCGGGGGCTGCCCAGGCGGGGACGGATGTTGTCGCGGTACAGCCAAGCGCCGTTGGCCGCGTCCCTGGGCAGCGACGAGGTCGGATAGCCGCCGGCGGGGACCTTCTCCAGGCGGCGCAGGATCTTCGGCCACTGCTTGCCGAGGGGGCCGCGCCAGGCCAGTTCGGGCAGGACGGGGGTGTGCAGCAGGTACACGTACCAGGACTTGGCGCCCTGGCCGAGCAGTTGCCCGACCTTGCGGGGCGTCGGGCGGGACATGCGCTTCTTGATCCAGTGCCCGAAGTGGTCGAGGGACGGACCGGACATCGACGTGAAGGACGCGATCCGCCCTTCCGTGCGCTTGACCGTGGTGAACTCCCAGGCCTGCACCGAACCCCAGTCGTGGCCGACCAGATGGACCGGCCGGTCCGGGCTGACCGCGTCCACGACCGCCAGGAAGTCGTCCGTCAGCTTCTCCAGGGTGAACCCGCCGCGCAGGGGCCGGGGCGCGGTGGATCTGCCGTGGCCGCGCACGTCGTACAGCACGACATGGAAGCGCTCGGCCAGCCGCCCGGCGACCTCGGACCACACCTCCTTGGAGTCCGGATAGCCGTGCACGAGCACCACCGTGGGCCGCGCCGAGGGATCGCCCCACTCGACGACGCACAGCTCGACACCGCCCGTACGCACCCGGCGCTCACGCCAGCCCGCGAGGGGCACTCCGCCCGCCAGGGGCACTCGTCCTTCACCAAGGGTCATTCGTCCTCCGCCCAGCGCCGCACGTGCGGCAGATCGTCGTCCAGCCAGAACGCGCTCTGCTCGGGGTCCCGGGAGTCGGTGACCACGAGGATCTCCTCGAACTTCGCGCCCGTGCCCCGGAATCCGAGGTGCGGTTCGACCGCCCACAGGCCCGGATGCGGCGGATGGTCGGAGAAGCGGTACGGCGACCACAGGGGCGACCAGCCGTCGCGGTGGCCGTGCAGCGCGTCGCCCGCCAGCCCTTTCAGTGACTGGACGCCGAAGCCGAACAGACGCGGTGACCAGCGCCGTTCCCGGACGCGGTCCACCTTGTGGGCGATCACGCCGAAGGGGTACGCCCGATGACGGTTCGCGTAGCCCTGGCGGACCATGAGCCGGTCCACGTCCTCGTAGATCTCCCGCAGCGGGCGCCGCTCGCGCACCTCGCGCAGCAGCAGCTCGCGATGCGCCTCCAGATCGGCGAGCAGCCGGTCCTGCACCGGATTCGGGCCCAGCGAGCCGGAGTAGCCGATATCCGCGGTGCAGCCCTTGAGGATCGGGGCCATGTCGAGGATGAACGGCATCCCCGGCTCCAGCCGCCGGTTCGTGGGGAAGAACTGCAGCGGGATCCGGAAGCCCGCGAACGCCGTACGGTCCCCGAACCAGGCGAAGGGCAGATGGAACCAGTCCCGGACCCCGCGCTCGTGCAGCCACGCGCGCTGCATCCGCGCCGCCTCGCGCTCGGTCACACCCGGCTCCAGCCGCGCGGCCACCGCCTCGGCGCACGCGTACGCGAGCCGCTGCACCTGCCTGAACCCGCCGAGCTCCGCGGCGAGCGGGCCGGATGAGGCCCCTGCCGGAGCCACTGCTGAGGTCATGCCACCGTCCGTTCCAAGCCGACTGCCGTACGCGCCCGTAACTTGACACTGATGAATGTGACCATTGTCGGCGGCTGCGTCAAGGGGTGGGTGCGAGACCTGTGGAAAACCATGTGGTTGTGGACAACCCGGGCGACCCCGGGCGCCCCGGGTGATCCGGCCGACCCCGGGCGACCCGGGCACGGCGGCGGCCGTCGGTTGTTCGACCTGAGGGGGACCCCTACGGGCCCGTACGACTGGAGAGTGACAGCGATACAGCTCCCAGGTCTGACGACTGATGTGGCCTGCGCCACTACCTTCGAATCGTGACTGTGATCGCGACCGAAAGCCTGAGCAAGCGGTTCCCCAGGGTGACCGCTCTTGACCGGCTCTCCGTGGACGTCGGGCCCGGTGTGACCGGACTCGTCGGAGCCAACGGAGCCGGCAAGTCCACACTGATCAAGATCCTGCTGGGGCTGTCCCCCGCCACCGAGGGCCGCGCCGCGGTGCTCGGACTCGATGTCGCCACCAGGGGCGGCGACATCCGGGAGCGCGTCGGATACATGCCCGAGCACGACTGCCTGCCGCCCGACGTCTCGGCCACCGAGTTCGTCGTCCACATGGCGCGCATGTCCGGCCTGCCCCCGGCGGCGGCCCGCGAGCGCACCGCGGACACGCTGCGCCACGTCGGCCTCTACGAGGAGCGGTACCGCCCCATCGGCGGTTACTCGACGGGCATGAAGCAGCGCGTGAAGCTCGCGCAGGCGCTGGTCCACGACCCGCAGCTGGTCTTCCTCGACGAGCCGACGAACGGCCTCGACCCGGTCGGCCGCGACGAGATGCTCGGCCTGATCCGCCGTATCCACACCGACTTCGGCATCTCCGTCCTGGTCACCTCGCACCTGCTCGGCGAGCTGGAGCGCACCTGCGACCACGTCGTCGTCATCGACGGCGGCAAGCTCCTGCGGTCCAGCTCCACCACGGACTTCACCCAGCGCACCGCGATCCTCGCGGTCGAGGTCACCGACACGGACGAGCACCCGGACGGCACCGGCGCACTGCGCGAGGCGCTCCACGCGCGCGATGTCGAGACCCACGACGGCAGCGGACTGCCGGGCGCGGGCCACATCCTCCTGCTCACCGCGCAGGGCGAGGAGACGTACGACCTCGTCCGGGACGTCGTCGCCGACCTGGGCCTCGGTCTGGTGCGCATGGAGCAGCGCAGGCACCACATCGCGGAGGTCTTCAAGGACAGCGACGAGCAGGCAGCCAGGGACGCCGAAGCCCGGTCGGCCCTGAAGGACGGCGACGAACAGCGGAAGGAGGCGGTCGGCCATGGCGGTTGAGCAGCCCCAGGCACAGGTCCCGGCTCCGGCCCGCGCGGGCGAGCAGACCCGGATCCACAACATCGGCTACCGCAACTACGACGGCCCGCGCCTGGGCCGCGCGTACGCCCGCCGCTCGCTCTACTCGATGTCCCTGCGCGGCTCGTACGGCCTCGGCCGCTCGGTGAAGTCCAAAGTGCTGCCGATGCTGCTCTTCGTGGTGATGTGCGTCCCCGCACTGATCATGGTCGCGGTCGCCGTCGCCACCAAGGCGAAGGACCTGCCCGTCGACTACACGCGCTACGCGGTCATCATGCAAGCCGTCATCGGCCTGTACGTCGCCTCCCAGGGACCGCAGTCCGTCTCCCGCGACCTGCGCTTCAAGACCGTCCCGCTGTACTTCTCACGCCCCATCGAGACCGCCGACTACGTACGCGCCAAGTACGCGGCGCTCGCCTCGGCGCTGTTCATGCTCACCGCCGCACCGCTGCTCGTGCTGTACGTGGGAGCGCTGCTCGCCAAACTCGACTTCTGGGACCAGACCAAGGGTTTCGGACAAGGGCTCGTCTCCGTGGCACTGCTCTCCCTGCTCTTCGCCGGCATCGGCCTGGTCATCTCGGCGGTCACCCCGCGCCGCGGCTTCGGTATCGCCGCCGTCATCGCCGTGCTGACCATCTCCTACGGAGCGGTGTCCACCGTCCAGGCCATCGCCTACGACCAGTCCAGCACCGACGCGATCGCCTGGCTCGGCCTCTTCTCGCCGATCACGCTGATCGACGGGGTGCAGACCGCCTTCCTGGGAGCCACGTCCGCGTTCCCCGGCGGTGACGGTCCTTCGAGCGGCCAGGGCGTCGTGTATCTGCTCGTCGTCCTCGGACTCGTCGCGGGCAGCTACGGCCTCCTGATGCGCCGCTACCGAAAGGTCGGACTGTGACCGCCCGCCCGTCGTCCGCCACCACCCTTCCAAGGAACGGGCCGCGCCCATGAGCACCCTCACCATCGACCACGTCTCGCGCTGGTTCGGCAACGTGGTGGCCGTCAACGACATCACCATGACCATCGGCCCCGGCGTCACCGGCCTGCTCGGCCCGAACGGCGCCGGAAAGTCCACCCTCATCAACATGATGGGCGGCTTCCTGGCCCCCTCCACCGGCTCCGTCACCCTCGACGGCCGGCCGACCTGGCGCAACGAGGAGATCTACCAGCAGATCGGCATCGTCCCCGAGCGCGAGGCGATGTACGACTTCCTCACGGGCCGCGAATTCGTCGTCGCCAACGCCGAGTTGCACGGCCTCGGAGACAAGGCCGCGCACCGGGCCCTCGCCACGGTCGAGATGGAGTACGCGCAGGACCGGAAGATCTCGACGTACTCCAAGGGCATGCGCCAGCGCGTGAAGATGGCCTCCGCGCTCGTCCACAACCCCTCGCTGCTGCTGCTCGACGAGCCCTTCAACGGCATGGACCCGCGCCAGCGCATGCAGCTGATGGACCTGCTGCGGCGGATGGGCGACGAGGGCCGCACGGTCCTCTTCTCGTCGCACATCCTGGAGGAGGTCGAGCAGCTCGCCTCGCACATCGAGGTGATCGTCGCCGGACGGCACGCGGCGAGCGGCGACTTCCGCCGGATCCGCCGCCTGATGACCGACCGCCCGCACCGCTATCTGGTCCGCTCCAGCGACGACCGCGCGCTCGCGGCGGCGCTCATCGCCGACCCGTCGACGTCCGGCATCGAGGTGGACCTCCAGGAGGGCGCCCTGCGCATCCAGGCCGTCGACTTCCCGCGCTTCACGGCACTGCTGCCGCGCGTGGCCCGCGACCACGGCATCCGACTGCTCACGGTCTCGCCGTCCGACGAGTCCCTTGAGTCCGTCTTCTCGTATCTCGTCGCGGCGTAGGAGGCCGAAAGATGTACGACCCCACAGTCGCCCGGCTCACCTACCGCGGCCTCCTCGGCCGCCGCCGGGCCCTCATCCTGGGCGCCCTGCCCGTCCTGCTGATCGTCATCTCCGCGGCCGTACGCGGCTTCACGGGCGCCGACGACCAGGTGGCCGCGGACGTCCTCGGCGGCTTCGCGCTCGCCACGATGGTGCCCATCATCGGCGTCATCGCGGGCACCGGCGCGATCGGCCCGGAGATCGACGACGGCTCGGTCGTCTACCTGCTCGCCAAGCCGGTCAAGCGCCCCACGATCATCTTCACCAAGCTGATCGTCGCCATCGCCGTCACCATGGTGTTCTCAGCGGTCCCGACGTTCCTCGCCGGGCTGATCCTCAACGGCAACGGCCAGCAGGTCGCCGTCGCCTACACCGTGGCCGCGCTGGTCGCCTCGATCGCGTACGCCGCGCTCTTCCTGCTGCTCGGCACCATCACGCGGCACGCGGTGGTCTTCGGGCTCGTGTACGCCCTCGTGTGGGAGGCGCTCTTCGGGACGCTGGTCTCCGGGGCGAAGACGCTCAGCGTCCAGCAGTGGTCGCTCGCGGTGGCCCACAAGGTCTCCGGCGGCGATCTCGTCACCTCGGACGTGGGTCTCACCACCGGCACGGTGCTGCTGGTCGTGGTGACCGTCGCCGCCACCTGGTTCGCGGGACAGAAGCTGCGGACGCTGACGCTGGCCGGCGAGGAGTAGGCCTTCCGGGGCCCGGTGAGGCGGGGCCTCCGGTGGCCGATGCGGCTCCACGCGCGCGTGGAGCCGCATTCGTTTCGATCGTGCCGTGCGGTTCGATCGTGCCGTGCGTTTTGATCTTGAAGTCGGTTTTACGCCGGTGACGGCACACTTGCCCGAGGGGATGCGACGAGGAGGAACGGGGATGGCAGCACAGGCACCACGCGGTGACGGACGTGGCGACGGACGCGGTGACGGGCAGAGCCCCGGCGAAGGCCGGGGGGAGGTTGCCGGGGAGGTCTGGGACGAACTCGTCCTGGACGAGGACTTCATACGGTCCGCCGACACGGCCGAGCCGTCCGCGCGCGCCCGTATGCTCGCCGCCCGCTGGCGCGAGGGCGGCCCCGATCCACAGCCCTGGCGCTCCGACGAGCCGCCCGCGGGATGGTTCTTCAGCAAGGCGCGGCGGCGCAGGTGGCGGCGCCGCTGAGCGGCCCGCCCGCCGTGCGCCGGACGCCCTTTTATTCAGTGGCGTCCGACTCGTCCCACGGGCACAGTGGTCATGTCCAGGCCGCCGGATTCCTCCGGCGCCGCAGTCCGGGTGAGGAGCACGACGATGCCTTTCAGTGGCGGTGCGTCGGGCTCCCGGCAGGGCAGCGCGCGGGCTCCGGAGTAGTCAGCTCCGTCGGGTCCGCCCCGTCAGGGAGCTGCCCGGGGCGGCCGCTTCGAGCGCGTACCTCCGCGCGGGCCGCCCCTCCCGGGCGGGACCCGAGGTGCCGAGACGCCGTGGAGCCGCTAGGGCCTAGCCCAGCAGCCTCTCCAGCACCACCGCGATGCCGTCCTCGTCGTTCGACAGGGTCATCTCGTCGGCCACGGCCTTGAGCTCGGTGTGGGCGTTGGCCATCGCCACGCCGTGCGCCGACCACGCGAACATCGGTATGTCGTTCGGCATGTCGCCGAAGGCGATCGTGTCGGCGGCCTTCACGCCCAGGCGGCGGGCCGCCAGGGAGAGCCCCGTGGCCTTGGACAGGCCCAGGGGCAGGATCTCCACGATGCCCTCGCCCGCCATCACGATGTTCACCAGCGAGCCCGCCGCCGCCCGCGCCGCGGACGTCAGCTCGTCGTCGGTGAGACGGGGATGCTGGATGTACATCTTGGTCAGGGGCGCGGCCCACAGCTCGGCCACGTCGGTGAACGGGACGGACTCCAGCAGGCCCTGCACGCGGTAGCCGGGGCCGACCAGCACGTCACCGTCGAGTCCGTCGCGGCTCGCGGCGAGGGCCAGCGGGCCGACCTCCGCCTCGATCTTGGCGAGGGCGAGCCCCGCCAGCTGCCGGTCGAGGGTCACCGACGTGAGCAGCCGGTGCGCCCCGGCGTCGTACAGCTGGGCGCCCTGGCCGCACACCGCGAGGCCCTCGTACCCGAGGTCGTCGAGGATGTGCCGGGTCCAGGGCACCGCCCGGCCGGTGACGACGAGGTGCGCGGCACCCGCCGCGGTGGCCGCGGCGAGTGCCTCACGGGTGCGCTCCGAGACCGTGTCGTCGGAGCGCAGCAACGTTCCGTCGAGATCGGTCGCGACGAGCTTGTACGGGAACGCCCCGGACGCCTCCGATGCCTCGGAGGCCCCGGTGGTCTCTGTGGACCCTGTGGACTGGGTGGTCTCTGTGGACTGGGTGGTGCCGGTCACTTGGAGATCGGCTCCAGCAGTTCACGGCCGCCCAGATATGGACGCAGCACCTCGGGCACCCGTACGGAACCGTCGGCCAGCTGGTGGTTCTCCAGGATCGCCACGATCGTGCGCGGAACGGCGCACAGCGTGCCGTTCAGCGTCGCGAGCGGCTGCACCTTCTTGCCGTCCCGCATGCGCACCGACAGCCGGCGGGCCTGGAAGCCGTCGCAGTTCGAGGCCGAGGTCAGCTCGCGGTACTTGCCCTGGGTCGGGATCCACGCCTCGCAGTCGAACTTGCGCGAGGCGGAGGAGCCCAGGTCGCCCGAGGCCACGTCGATGACCTGGAAGGGCAGCCCGAGGCCGGTCAGCCACTGCTTCTCCCAGTCGAGGAGCCGCTGGTGCTCGTTCTCCGCGTCCGCCGGATCGACGTACGAGAACATCTCGACCTTGTCGAACTGGTGCACGCGGAAGATGCCCCGGGTGTCCTTGCCGTACGTGCCGGCCTCGCGGCGGAAGCACGGCGAGAAGCCCGCGTAGCGCAGCGGCAGCTTGTCCGCGTCGAGGATCTCGTCCATGTGGTACGCCGCGAGCGGGACCTCGGAGGTGCCGACCAGGTAGAAGTCGTCCTTCTCCAGGTGGTACACGTTCTCCGCGGCCTGGCCGAGGAAGCCCGTGCCCTCCATGGCGCGCGGGCGGACCAGCGCCGGGGTCAGCATCGGGATGAAGCCGGCCTCCGTGGCCTGCGCGATCGCCGCGTTGACGAGGGCGAGCTCCAGGAGCGCGCCGACACCCGTCAGGTAGTAGAAGCGCGAGCCGGACACCTTGGCGCCGCGCTCGACGTCGATGGCGCCCAGCGCCTCGCCGAGCTCCAGGTGGTCCTTGGGCTCGAAGCCCTCGGCGCCGAAGTCGCGGATCGTGCCGTGCGTCTCCAGGACGACGAAGTCCTCCTCGCCGCCGACCGGGACGTCGGGGTGCACGAGGTTGCCGAGCTGCTGCAGGAGCCGCTTGGTCTCCTCGTCCGCCTCGTGCTGCTCGGCGTCGGCCGTCTTGACGTCGGAGGCGAGCCGGCCGGCCTTCTGGAGCAGCTCGGCCTTCTCGTCGCCCGAGGCCTTGGGGATGAGCTTGCCGAGCGCCTTCTGCTCGGAGCGCAGCTCGTCGAAGCGGACGCCGGACGACCTGCGCCGCTCGTCGGCGGAGAGCAGGGAGTCGACGAGCGCGACATCCTCTCCACGGGCGCGCTGGGAGGCGCGAACACGGTCGGGGTCCTCACGAAGCAGGCGAAGGTCAATCACCCCACAAGGCTACCGGTGCGGGGTTCCGGGACACGACCCGGTATTCCGATCTGTCGCTTCTGTCATGCTTTGCGAGAATTGTCGAATCGTTTGAATTGTGTCGATCCTCGTCGGATCCGCGTCAATCGAAAAGGGCCCAACTCCCTGGAACGGGGCAGGCGGGAGGTGGCGGGTTGACTCGATTCCCTTGTGGCGCAAGGGACTTGGCATGGGGGTTGTCCACAGGAATCCACACCCTCGAAAAGTTATCCACAGGCTGTGCGAAAGATCTGTGGACATCGGAAGTGATCGTTCCGAAAGCCGCATCCGGGGCGGGGAATTCCCGATCCAAACCCTCTCTACACCCACGTTCGGGTGGAAATGGTTCCCTCTAAGGGATTGGTCAGGGAAAACAGGTGGACGAAGGGTGACCTGCGGGGCTGTGGAAGCAGTTGTGGGTCATAGGCCGATTTGTCGACCATGTAGTGCTTCGTTGTCGACTTGTCCCCAGGTCGAGAAGCGAGCCTGTGGATAACTTCTGTGGACGAAGAAAATCTGCAGGTAGGACCAGCAGGTAGGACCAGCAGGTAGGACCAGCAGGCAGGACCGGCTAGAAGCGGCCGTCTTGGCAGCGCGCCAGCCAGTCCGAGGCCGCCGCGAACTCGCCGTCCGAGGTACCGGCCCGCGGTGCGCGGACGTCCGCCGGATCGACGTCGGCCTGCGGATAGGACCCGAGGAACCGCACCTTCGGGCAGACCCTCTTGAGCCCCATCAGCGCCTCGGCCACCCGCCGGTCCGCGATGTGCCCCTCCGCGTCGATGGCGAAGCAGTAGTTGCCGATGCCCTCACCGGTCGGCCGGGACTGCAGCAGCATCAGGTTGACGCCGCGGACCGCGAACTCCTGGAGCAGTTCGAGCAGGGCGCCGGGATGGTCGTCGCGCTGCCAGATCACCACGGACGTCTTGTCGGCACCGGTCGGCGCCGCGGGCCGGGCGGGCCGGCCCACCAGGACGAACCGGGTCTGCGCGTTCTCCGCGTCGTGGATCTCGGTCTCCAGGGCCTCCAGGCCGTACCGCGCCGCCGCGAACTCGCCCGCGAAGGCCGCGTCGTAACGCCCCTCCTGCACCAGACGGGCGCCGTCCGCGTTGGAGGCCGCCGACTCCCAGATGGCGTCCGGGAGGTTGTCCCTCATCCAGTTGCGCACCTGCGGCTGGGCGGCCGGGTGCGCGCTCACCGTCTTGATGTCGGACAGCTTCGTGCCGGGCCGGACCAGCAGCGCGAAGGTGATCGAGAGGAGCACCTCGCGGTAGATCATCAGCGGCTCGCCGACGGCCAGCTGGTCGATCGTCGTGGTGATGCCGCCCTCCACCGAGTTCTCGATCGGCACGAACGCCGCTTCGACCTCCCCGGCCCGGACGGCGTCGAGCGCCGCGGGGACGGACACCATCGGGACGAGCTGCCGGGTGGCCGTCTCCGGAAGAGTCCGCAGGGCGACTTCGGTGAAGGTGCCCTCGGGGCCGAGATACGCGTAGCTGGCTGGCATGGCCTCACCCTAATGGGCCTGGCGGAACTGGGCTCACGCTTCCGGAACCCCGCCCCGGTGAGCTGATCTCAGCCCTCCAGCAACTTCTGTCCCACGTACTCCCCCTTCGCCGCCCCGCCCGGCACCGCGAACAGACCGCTCGACTCGTGCCGGATGAAGGTGGACAGCGCGTCCCCGCGGTCGAGCTTGCGCTGCACCGGTACGAAACCGCGCAACGGGTCGGCCTGCCAGCAGACGAAGAGCAGCCCCGCGTCCGGCACACCGTCCGCGTCGATGCCGTCGTGGAAGGAGAAGGGCCGGCGGAGCATCGCCGCGCCGCCGTTCTCGTCGGGACGGGTGATCCGGGCGTGCGCGTTGATGGGGACGAGCAGCTTTCCGTCGCCGCCGGTCTTCTCCAGATCCATCGCGGTCGTCTCGGTGCCGCCGGTGCCGCTGGACAGCGGTGCCCCGTCGGACTTCCGGCGCCCGATCACGTCCTCCTGGTCCGTGACGGAGAGCTTCTCCCAGTCGTCGAGGAGCATCCGGATACGGCGTACGACGGCGTAGGAACCGCCCGCCATCCACGCCGGGTCGCCCGCGTCGGGCACGAAGATCCGCCGGTCGAAGTCGGACTCCGAGGGCTTGGGATTTCGGGTGCCGTCGATCTGCCCCATCAGATTGCGGGCCGTCAGCGGGCGTGTGGTGGCGCCGGGCGAGCGGTTGAAGCCGTTCATCTGCCAGCGCACCTTGGCCGCCCGGCCCGCGTCCTGCTGGATCGCGCGCAAGGCGTGGAAGGCGACGAGGGAGTCGTTCGCGCCGATCTGGACCCACAGGTCGCCGTTGCTGCGGGCCTTGTCGAGATGGTCCGACGAGAAGTCGGGCAGCGGGTCGAGGGCGATCGGGCGCTGCTTCTCCAGTCCCGTACGGGCGAAGAAGCTGTGGCCGAAGCCGAAGGTGACCGTGAGGGACGAGGGTCCGGCGTCGCGCGCCACGTCCGTGTCGTCGTTCGCGGACGCCTCGCCCGCCATCAGCCGCTCGGCGGTCGTCGACCAGCGCCGCAGCAGGGCCGCCGCCTCCTTGCGGCTCGCGCCCGCCGCCAGGTCGAAGGCGACGAGATGGCCCTTGGCCTGCAGGGCGTTCGTGATGCCCGGCTGATGTTTCCCGTGAAACATCGCCTCGTCCGCGCCCACCGAGTTGAGGAGCGCGGTCCGGTCGGCGGTGGGTGCGGCGGGCGCGGCGGCGTAACCGGCGGCTCCGCCCACCGCGCCGAGCGCGAGGCCCGCGGCACCGGCGGTGCCGAGCAGACGCCGCCGTGAGACGACACCGCTGGAGGAGGGCTCCGAAGCAGGGGTATTCGAAACAGGGCTCTTCGGAGCAGGGGTTTTCGGAACAGGGGTCTTCGGAGTGGACTGTTCAGCCATGGTGTCGTTCAGCCGATCTGCGCGTTCTTGTCCACGGTCACCTGGTCGATGTCGGACGTCCGCACGGTCACCTCGATCTGCCAGCTGCCCGCCATGGGGATCTGCACCCCGCTCGCCGTCCAGTGTCCGGTGGCGATGCGGTCGGGGACCACGGGCAGCGGTCCGATGTCCTTCGCCTTGAGGGTGAAGGCGACCTTGACCTCGGGAATGTCGAAGGCCTTGCCGTTCGGCCGCTCCACGTAGACGTGCATGTCGTTGCCGCCGACGCGGGCCGGGTCCAGTTCGACGCGGGCTATCCCCTTGCCGTCCTGACCGCCCGTGTCGAACGGGATGTCCAGCGACAGCGCCTCACCGGTCTGCTCCGCGGACGCGGCGGCGGTGGCGGCCTTCGCCTCCTCCTCCGTACGCCCCGGTTCGGTGGACGTGAGCACGGTGGTGACGGCCAGCAGGACGACCGCGACGCCCGCCTCGGCGAGCACCGAGCGGCGCAGGCCCGAGCGGACGGGGTCGGCGTCGCGCAGGCGCTTGTCGCGCGCGACGGCCACCGCGGCCCGCTGCCGGGCCAGCTGGGCGGCCCGCTTGCCGCCGCCCCCGTTCCCGCCTTCGCCGCCCGCGGGGACCTTCTCCTTCTCCTCCGGGCTCTCCCCGGCCCCGGCGGACGCTTTGGAGCCCTTGGCCCCCTTGGAGCTGTTGGACGCCTTGGCTCCCTTGGAGCTCTTGGACCCCTTGCCCCCGGACGATCCCGCCGAGCCCGTCGATCCGGACGATCCGGCCGAACCGTTCGACTTCTTGGAAGCCGAAGCCGAAGCCGAAGCCGAAGCCCCGACCGAGGCCTTCACCCGCTCCTTGGCAGGCGCCGGCGTCTGCGCCAGCCGGGCGGTCCAGCGCCGCGAGAACCACGCGATACCGACGAGGACGACCACCAGGCCGACCTTGATCATCAGCAGTTGCCCGTACCAGGTCCCGGTGAGCGCGGACCACGAGCCGACCTGCCGCCACGACTGGTAGATCCCGGTCACGACCAGCACGGCCACGCTGCCGAACGCGACCTGGGAGAAGCGCCGCACGGCGGACTCCTCGATCGACGGTGCCCGGTAGAGAGCCACCAGCAACGTCGACAGCCCGCCCAGCCAGACCGCGACGGCGAGCAGATGCAGCACGTCGGCGGGCATCGCGATCCCCGCCTGGAGACCGGTCGAGGCGTGCTCGGCCATCGCCCAGGTCGCGGCGAGACCGGCCGCCACGACGAACCCGCCGATGGCGAGCCCGAAAGTCAGGTCGCCCTTCTCCTCCTCGTCCTCGCGCTTCTCGTACGCCCCGAAGAGCACGGCGATGAACAGCGCGGCCGCGGCGAGCAGCAGCAGCCTCGACACCAGGGCGGCGCCCGTCTTGGTCTGCAGCACGTCGCTGAGCAGGTTCAGGTCGAAGACGTCCCCGAACTTCCCCGAGCCGGTGTACGACCCGCGCAGCATCAGCATGGCGAGCGTGGCCCCGGTCAGGGCGAGCCACCCGGAGACGACGAGGCGCTGCACCGCCCGTACACCGGTGCCGCGCTGCCAGCAGGCCAGCACGAAGGCCGAGCCGCCGACGAGCAGGATGAATCCCGCGTACGAGACGTAGCGCGCGAAGCCGTAGAGGCCGCCCACGAGCCCGCCGCCGGCCTCCTGGTCGGAGACGGCGACGGTGGTCGTGGAGGGCGCCCCGATGGAGAAGGTGAAGGCGCCGGCGACGGGATGGCTGTCCGCCGACACCACCTGGTAGGTCACGGTGAACGTGCCGTCGGGCAGGCCGGAGTGCAGCTTCACGGCGTACGTGTTGCCGCCCTGCCCGGACGTCTTGCCCGTGTCGACGCGCTTGCCCTTGGGGTCGAGCACGCGCACCGAGCCGTCGGACATCGCGACCTGCTCGGAGAAGGTGAGCGACACCTGGGCGGGAGCCTCGGCGACCACCGTTCCCTGCTGGGGGTCGCTCCCGGTCAGGGCGGCGTGCGCGGAGACGGGCACGGCCCCGGCGAGGAGCGCGCCGGTGACGGCGAGGAGCAGCAGCAACAGCGTCCGCACACGGGGAGCGGTGGTCTGGCTCAAGGGTGGTCCCTCCCTCAGTGGTGCGATGTCATGGACAGAGCGGACAGAGCGGATGCAGCGAACACGGTGGACGGGGCGGTCGGAGCAGTCGGAGCAGTCGGGGCGGAAGACGACCGCGAGGACGATTTCGTCGCTGCCGACGGCTGGTAGGTGGCGGACTTCACCGGCATCTCGACCTTGATCGGATCGGACTTGGTGAAACGCAGCTCCAGGGACACCGTGTCGCCCTCCTTCGGCTTGCGCTTCAGCTTCTCGAACATGAGGTGGTCGCCACCGCTCGCGAGGACGAGCTTGCCGTGGGCGGGGATGTCGAGGTCCTTCACCTGCTCCATCGACTGCCCGACGGTCGTGTGGATGGTGACCTCGCCGGCCACGTCACTGGTCACGGAGGACAGCCGGTCGGCCGCACCGCCGTCGTTGGCGATGACCAGGAAACCGGCCGCCATGGAGTCCGACACGGGCTGCGGCATATAGGCGGAGCCCACCGAGAGCCCGCTGCCGGAGCCCCCCGAGCCGCCGGAGTCCGAGTCCCCGCAGCCCGACAGGATCAGTGCGGCGGCGGCCACGAGGGCCGCCGCGGACGCCGTACGACGGGTCACGGCTTCGCGCCCTTGATCAGCGCGGGGAGGTCCTTGGTGTAGTCGTCGACGGTGGCGTCCTCGCCGTACAGCACGTAACCGCCGTCGGTCTTCGGGGAGAAGGCGATGACCTGCGTGCCGTGCATGGAGGTGACCTTGCCGTCCTTGTCCTTCGTCGGCGCCTCGATGGAGATGCCCAGCGTGCGGGCACCCGCCTGGATCGTGTCGAAGGAGCCGGTCAGGCCGACGACGTCCGAGTCGATGCCCTTGAGCCACTTGCCGAGCGCGGCGGGGGTGTCGCGCTCGGGGTCGGTGCTGACGAAGACGATGCGCAGCGAGTCCTTCTCGGCCTGGGACAGCTTCTTGTCCTGGGCGAGCTGCTTCTTGGCGACGGCGATGTTGTTCATCGTCAGCGGGCAGACGTCGGGGCAGTTGGTGTAGCCGAAGTAGACCAGCGTCGGCTTGCCCGCGGTCGCCTCGCGGAGGTCGTACTTCTTGCCGTGCGTGTCGGTGAGGACCAGGTCCGGCTTCTCGAACGGCTTGTCGAGGACCGTGGCGGCCTTGTCCGAGCCGGTCCCGGTGGACACCTCGGCGACGGTGTTGTCACTGCCGCTGTCGCCACTGCCGCAGGCGGAAAGGGTCAGAGCGGCCGCGGCGAACAGCGCGGCCACGGCGTACGTCTTCTTGCGCATAGTGCATTCTCCTGGGGACGCCGTACGCGATCTCCTGTGTACGGGCCCCGGCCCCGGCCGGAAACGGACCGGCCGGGATCGCGATGGGCGTCCGACGTCGGATCGGTCGGACCTGACCTGCGCGGAGGCCGTACCGGACCGGCGGGGGCCGGTCCGGACCTGCGCGCAGGCCGTATGGGACTTATGCGTTGGTACGCCGACGGCCGGCCAGAACGCCGAACGCCACGCCCGCCACGCCGACGACGATCCCCACGACGCCCAGTACACGGGCCGTGGTGTCGCTGCTGTCGGAGGAGGCGGCCTCGGTGGTCGAGGCGGCGGCCTTCGCGTCGTCGGCCTTCTCGGCGTCGGCGTCGTCGTCGGAGGCGGCGGACCCGTGGTGGTCGTCGGTCGCGGCGGACAGCGCGAGCACCGGAGCGGGCGTCTCGGGCTCCTCCTCGCCCTTCTCCTGGGTCTCGATCCAGCGCACGACCTCGTCGTTGGAGTACGTCTGGATCGCCTTGAAGACCAGTTCGTCGGCGTCCTCGGGCAGCGCGCCGATGGAGAGCGGGAACTTCTGGAAGAAGCCGGGCTGGATGCCCTTGCCGTCCGCGGTCCAGGTGACCTTGGTGACGGCCTCGTTGATCTTCTCGCCGTGCAGTTCGAGCGGCTTGTCGAGCTTGGACTTGGTGACCTTGACGTTCCAGCCGTCGACGGGCTGCGGCATGACCGAGGCGAGCGGGTGGTCGGCCGGGAAGTTGATCTCCAGCTTGGTGGTCGAGGCCTTGTCGCGCTCGTTCGGCACCTTGAAGTTGACCGTCGCGTAACCGCCCTTGGCGGCCGTGCCCTCGGGCTGCACGCTGACGTGCGCGAACGCGGGGCCGGACAGGACGAGGACGGCGGAGGCGGCGACGACACCGGTCGCGGCGATACGAGAAGCCTTCATGGCAGACAACACTTCGCTTTCAGCACTGGTTCGGTGAAGAACCGTTCGGTGAAGAACTGGGGATTGCGCGCGCGTGAAAGAGCGGGCACGCGCGCGTGCCGCACGACGGCACCCCTGGAGTGGTACGTCCGAAGAAGTACGTCCGAAGTGGTCCGTCGTGTCAGACGGCGAGGGCGAGTGCCTCGCCGGCCGGCGGACCGCGCCGGCTGACCGAGTGCTGAAGAGCGGTCGTCCGCGGGGCCGGTGGCTCGTCCGCCCGGACGCGCGGGGCGCCGGGCACCGCCGGGAGCGCGCCGGGCAGGCCCGACAGCAGGGCCCGTACGAGCGCCAGGGCGCCGCGCAGGGATACCAGCGGCCCTTCCGTCATTCCGTGCGCCGAGAGCCGCAGGAGGCGCCGCAGGGCGATGTCCCCGCGGCGCAGCAGCCACCCGGCGGCGACGGCGGCGAGCACGTGGCCGAGGAGCATCGGCAGCGACGGCAGCACCGACGCCGGTGATCCGGCGGCGGCCGACATGGCGCCCGTCTGCTCGTGCAGCGCGTGCGAGGTGCCCATGCCGGTACTCGTGCCGCCGGTGCCGATGCTGCCGCCGGTGCCGAGTTGTGCGTCGGCGAGGATCCGCTGGGCCTGGGCGGGGCTGAGCGTCGCCACGGACGCGCCGCACACCAGCCGCGCGGCCCGGGCCACCAGCGAGGTGTCCACCCCGGTGGAGGCGGTGGAGGTGGCGGCCGCCGTGCCGTGCTGTCCGAGTCCGAAGAGCGTGTGCAGCACCGTCTGGCCGGTCGCGAGGAGCACGGTGATGCCCGGCAGCGAGCGCTCACGCCCGGCGAGCGGCGCCGCGACGGCGAAGACGGCGAGAAAACCCACCCCGAGCGACCACGGCGGAACCGTCGCGCAGGAGGCGATGGAGTGGCCTGCCGCGGCCAGCACGACACAGACCGCGGTGAACACCGCGGCCCTCAGGACCCGGAGATCACCTCCGGTGCGCGCGCGCTGGTGGGGGGCAGTCATGGCGGGCTCATCATCGCACTGGCCTTACCCGCCCCATACGGCAGGTCCACAAGATGACGTGCGGACCGGAAGATGAGGTTCTGGCACTGTTCGCCCGCACATGCACCGGCATGCGTTCGTCATGTGTCCGGCATTGTGTCGGATACACACCGGCTATACACCGGCAGATGGCCTCGGTACATCCCCCGTATGGGCGTTCTCACGTCGGCCGCACGCTTAGTTCCGGGCTCCGGCGGCAATACGTATCGGTATGTCGAGCCGCGGCCAGGAGGCTGGAGCATGAGCATCTGGTGGTCCCTCCATCTCCGGCGTGAAGCGGCGAGCGTTCCGCTCGCCCGGCGCCTGCTGATCGGCACGATGGAGTCGGCGGGGGTGGATCCTGACATCTCCTACGACATCTCCGTCGCGCTGAGCGAGGCCTGCGCCAACGCCGTCGAGCACGGGGGCGACACGGACCGGGGGAAGCCCACCGAGGCCTACCGGGTCACCGCCTATCTGGACGGCGAGAAGTGCCGTATCGAAGTGACCGACTCCGGCCCGGGCTTCCCGTCGGGACGCAGCCGTGCGCCCCTGCGGCCCTCCCACAGCGACGCGGAGCACGGCCGTGGCCTGTGTCTGATCCAGGAGCTGGCCGACCATGTCCAGATCGGCAGTTCCGTCAGGGGCGGGGCCGTGGTCAGCTTCGACAAGATCCTCAAGTGGCGCGAGGGCACGTCGCTGCTGGCCACCTGACGGCACGTCCCGGCGATCCGCTCCAGGGGCTCACCCCGGAGATCCGCCCCAGGGGCTCACCCCAGGAGCTCACCCCGGCGACTCACCCCTGGACGGCCCCCCAAGAGGGGCGTTTTCCCGCCGATTTCAGCTTTCCCGGCATTCTCAGGGGGCTCACAGCTTTCACCCATGTCCCTGACGGGTGGTCTCCCTAGCTTTTCTGTCATGACGGGAACACACAAAGGCACGAGCATCACGCGGCGCCGGGCCCTCGCGGTCACCGGCGGTACGGCCGCGGCCGGCGGTCTCGCGTTCGCCGGATACCAGTCCGCCTTCGCCGACGGGACGACCGCCACGACTGCGGGGACCGCCACGGAGACGGCCTCCGCGAGCGCGTCGGCCACCTCGGGCAGCGGTACCTGCGTCCTCATGTCCAGCGTCACCGAAGGCCCGTACTACCTGGACGGCGCCCTCGTGAGGAAGGACATCACCGAGGGCAAGAGCGGTGTCCCGCTGACGCTGCGCATCACCGTGCAGGACATCACGGAGTCCTGCGCCCCGGTCGCCGGCGCGGCCGTGGAGATCTGGCACTGCGACGCCTGGGGCTACTACTCGGGCTACACGACGGCCAACCCCGGCGGCTCCGCGCCCGCCGAGAGCGAGGACGGCTCGACCGCCGACGACAAGACGTATCTGCGGGGCTACCAGGTCGCGAACGCCAACGGGGTCGTCACGTTCGAGACCATCGTCCCCGGCTGGTACACGCCGCGGACCTGCCACATCCACGTGAAGGTGCACACCGGTGGCGAGAAGGAGGACGGCACCTACGAGGGCGGCAAGGTCAACTACACCGGCCAGCTCTTCTTCGACGACGACATCGCCGAGCAGATCTTCGAACTGGAGCCCTACTCCAAGCACTCGGGCACCTGGACCAAGCTCGACGACGACATGGTCTACGACGGTGGGGGCGCCTCCAGTGGCCTGCTCACCCTCAAAGCCGTGCACAAGAAGGACCCCTCCAAGGGCTACAAGGGCTCCATCACGCTCGGGATCGACCCGGACGCCGAGAACACCGGCGCGGGCAGCGGCGGCGGTGGCGGCGGCACGCCCCCGAGCGGCGCTCCGAGCGGGACCCCCAGCGACGCGCCGAGCGCGTCGGCCTCCTCCTCCGCCGCCTCCTCGTAAGGGGGCCGCGGGCGATGAGCAGCCGTGCGGACGAGACGCTGGCGCGGGCCGCGGTGACCGCGCTCACCGGGCAGCTGGCGCTGGCACCCAAGCCAGGACTGCCCGACCCGCGTGATCTCGGTGCCCGGGTGACCGGTGAGGACCACTGTTCACTGCGCTGGTCGGCCAAGGCGCTGGAGCCGGGCCTCGCGGCGATGGCCGCCGCCGCCCGCCGCACCGGTTCGCCGACGCCCGAACTCCGGGCGGAACTGGGCGCGATCGGGCGCTGCACCGAGCACTCGGTGGGTCTGGCGGGCGGCGGGCACCGCGGAGCGCTGTGGGTGCTCGGCCTGCTGGTGGCCGCCGCGGCCCTGGAACCCCGGGCCGGCGGTCGGGACCTGACCGCGGCCGCCAAGCGGATCGCGGCCCACTCCGACCGGCGGGCGCCCCGACGGCCCTCCCGCGGCTCCTCGGTCTCCGCGAAGTACGGAGCGGCCGGCGCCCGGGGCGAGGCGAAAGCCGGCTTCCCCCATGTGCGCCGGGCGCTGGACACGCTGGCCGCGGCCCGCACCGCGGGCGTCCCCGAGCCGTACGCGCGGCTCGACGCCCTGCTGACCGTCATGTCGACGCTCCAGGACACCGAGTTGCTGTACATGGCGGGACCGCACGGTCTGCGGCACGTGCAGGCGGGTGCGCGCGGGGTCGTCGAGGCGGGCAGCACGTCCACCGAGGCGGGCCGCGCGGCCCTGGCCGCCTTCGACGCGGACCTCCACGCGCGCGCGTGGAGCCCCCGCGGAAGCAGCGGGCTGCTCGCGGGGGCCCTGTTCGCGGACTCGCTTCCGGTGTGGGTCAGTTCACGGGTACCGGCCGCTTGAGCGTCGGTTCCGGGGCCGGGCCGCCGAATGGGTCCGTGCCCTGGCCCTCCGTGCCCCGGCTCTGCGTCGCCCACCGCACCGCGGGCCCCATCGCGTACGAGGCCGCCAGCGTCAGGGTGCCGAGGAGCAGCCAGCCCGGCGTGCCCCAGCCCACCAGCAGTGCCGTCAGCACCAGCGGGCCCAGCGTCCGCGCCACCGTCACACCCGTACCGAAGAAGCCCTGGTACTCGCCCACCCTGTCGGGCGGGGCGAGGTCGAAGGAGAGCTGCCAGGACCCCGCCGACTGCTGCATCTCGGCGACGACCTGGAGCACCGCGCCGACCGCCAGCACGCCGACCGCCGTCCACGGCGAGACCCCGGCCGACAGGGCGAACACCGCGCACGAGGCCAGCATCACGAGCCCCGAACGCCGTACCGCGCGCGTGGCCGACGCCGTGCCCGTCACGCCGCGGGCCGTCCGCACCTGGAAGAGCATCACCGCACCGGTGTTGAGCACGAACAGCGCGGAGACCACCCATGTCGGAGCCGCGGTCCGCTCGGCGATCCACAGCGGGATGCCCAGACTCAGCAACGGCATCCGGAGCAGCAGCACGGTGTTGAGGAGGGTCACGACGGCGTAGGGGCGATCGCGCAGCACGCCGGACGCGTCACCCCGCCCGGCAACATCCCGCCCGGGCCCCTGATCGACCTCCACGCGCGCGTGCGTCCCGTTTCGCTTGTGCGTCCCGTCCACGGCCGGCAGCCGCAGCAGCACCGCCGCGCACAGCAGGAAGCTCGCCGCGTCCAGCGCGAACACCCCGAGGTAGGCCGCCCGCGACCCCGCGTTCAGTGCGAGTCCGCCGAGGCCCGCCCCCACCGCGAGCCCGGCGTTGAGCGTCGACTGGAGGTGCGCGAGCAGCCCCGTGCGCTCCTGGCGGGACACCAGGCCGGCCAGCAGCGCCTGCCGGGCCGCCGCGAGCCCGGACTGCGCGGTCGCGTACGCGCACGCCGCCAGCACGAACGGCACGAAGCCGCGTACGACGAGGAAGGACGCCACGGCGAGGCTCGTGGCCAGCGCCAGGAGCACCGCCGTGCCGCGCGGCCCCCGCCGGTCGGCGAGCCGGCCCAGGGGCACGCCCGCCACCGAACCGACCGCCCAGGCGAGCGTCAGCCCGAGTCCCACGCGCGCGGGTGCGAGCCCGACCACATGCGTGAAGTAGAGGGCGGAGGTGACGTAATAGGCGCCGTCCCCGACGGAATTGCTCAACTGGGCCAGGGCCAGGACCCGCTGCGGCCCCGCGGGCGGGATCACACGGTTCGCCCGTACGGACGCCTCGGCTGCCGTTGCTCGGTTGCTCATGGCTACGACGCTATGGGGACGGTGGACCTCTCGGCAGACCCAATATCCACGCTGTTCCTTGGCCCAATTCCCGCCCTGCCCAAGGCCGGTCCTGCCTCGGACCCGTCCTGCCTCAGAGCCCGTCCAGCACCTGCCCCAGCGCTTCCAACGCCTCCGGATAGACCCGCTCCCGAGGCGTCCCGTATCCCACCACGAGCCCCTGGGGCCGTCCGTCGCCCGGCATGTGCCAGTGCTCGCCGAGGTGCCCCACCGCGAGGCCCTTCTCCGCGGCCCGCGCCAGCACCGCCCCCTCGTCCGCCACCTCGACCAGCGCGTGCAGCCCCGCCGCGATGCCCCGTACGCCCCGCCGCGTGCCCAGCCGGTCGAGGAGCTGGTCGCGGCGGCGCCGGTAGCGCAGCCGGCACGCGCGTACGTGCCGGTCGTAGGCGTGGCCCGTGATCAGCTCGGCGAGGGCCAACTGGCCGATGGACTCGGTGTGGTGGTCACTGTGCAGCTTGGCGTCGGCGACCGCGTCGACGAGGTGCGGCGGCAGCACCATCCAGCCGAGCCGCAGCGCGGGTCCGAGCGTCTTGGACGCCGTCCCCAGGTAGGCCACCTGCCCGGGTGCCATCCCCTGGAGCGCGCCCACGGGCTGCCGGTCGTAACGGAACTCCCCGTCGTAGTCGTCCTCGACGATCACCCCTCCACGCGCGCGTGCCCAGTCCGTGAGGGCCCGCCGCCGCTCCGGGTGCAGGGTCACCCCGGTCGGGTACTGGTGCGCGGGCGTGACCACGACGGCCGCCGCGTCACCGAGCCCCCGTACGAGGACGCCCCGTTCGTCGACCTCCGCGGGGGCCACCGTCCCGCCGTTGTGCCGCACCACGTCCCGGTGGAAGGGCAGCCCGGGGTCCTCCATGGCGATCGCCCCGCCCTCCAGCACACGGGTGAGGAGCGCGAGCCCCTGTACGTATCCGGTCGTGACCACGATCCGCTCGGGCGGCGCGATCACCCCGCGGGCCCGCCCCAGGTACCCCGACAGCGCCGTCCGCAGTTCGATCCGGCCGCGCGGATCCCCGTAGTCGTACGCCAGGGAGGGCGCGTTCGCGATCGCCCGGCGCAGCGCCCGCAGCCAGGCCGCCGCCGGAAACGTACCGACGTCGGGGCTGCCGGGCCGCAGATCGAAACGGGGCGCACGCGTGCGTGCCGACGCTTTCGGAGCGGCAGCGTCCACGGAGGGCAGCGGGGCGACCTGCGTGCCCGCCCCCTGCCGCGCGGTGAGATAGCCCTCGGCGACGAGCTGGTCGTACGCCGCCTTCGCCGTGCCGCGCGAGATCCCGAGCTCGACGGCGAGCCGCCGGGTCGCGGGCAGCCGTGCCCCGGGAGCCAGCCGCCCGTCCCGGACGGCGTCGCGCAACGCCCGTTCGAGCCCGGCGCGACGCCCGTCGGAGACGTCGGGTTCGAGATGCAGATCGACACCGACACCGGCCCAGAACGAGTCCACCGACCAGATCCCCTTCTGCCGGGGCCGCGAGGAACCGCGCAGCCTTTTGTCTTGAGGGGCGCGGGGAACCGCGCGGCCGGCCACAGCGCACCCGCAGACGAAAACGGCCGGCCACCCCTTCGGTGCCCGGCCGTTCACTTCACTTCATGTCACTGTCTGCCAGCCGACCGCAGGTCAGGCCGTGATCGCGGCCATCCACGCCTCGACCTCGTCCGACCGGCGAGGGAGCCCCGCGGACAGGTTCCGGTTGCCGTCCTCCGTGACGAGGATGTCGTCCTCGATCCGGACGCCGATGCCCCGGTACTCCTGAGGCACGGTCAGGTCGTCCGCCTGGAAGTACAGCCCCGGCTCGACGGTCAGGCACATGCCGGGCTCCAGCGTCGCGTCCACGTACGTCTCCGTCCGCGCGGCCGCGCAGTCGTGGACGTCCATGCCGAGCATGTGACCGGTGCCGTGCAGCGTCCAGCGGCGCTGCAGCCCCAGCTCCAGGACCCGCTCGACCGGGCCCTCGACGAGCCTCCACTCGACGAGCTTCTCGGCCAGCACACGCTGGGCGGCGTCGTGGAAGTCCCGGTACTTGGCACCCGGCTGCACGGCCGCGATGCCGGCCTCCTGGGCCTCGTACACGGCGTCGTAGATCTTCTTCTGGATCTCCGAGTACGTGCCGTTGACGGGCAGCGTGCGCGTGACGTCGGCCGTGTAGAGGGTGTGGGTCTCCACGCCCGCGTCCAGCAGGAGCAGGTCCCCGGAGCGCACCGGGCCGTCGTTGCGCACCCAGTGCAGCGTGCACGCGTGCGGTCCGGCCGCGCAGATCGAGCCGTAGCCGATGTCGTTGCCCTCGACCCGCGCGCGCAGGAAGAACGTGCCCTCGATGTACCGCTCGCTGGTCGCCTCGGCGCGGTCCAGGACCTTGACGACGTCCTCGAAGCCGCGCACGGTCGAGTCGACCGCCTTCTGCAGCTCGCCGGCCTCGAACTCGTCCTTGACCAGCCGGGCCTCGGAGAGGAAGACCCGCAGTTCGGAGTCGCGCTCGGCGGTGACCTTGTCGGTGAGCGCCGCCTCGATCCCGGCGTCGTGACCGCGCACGACCCGGACCGGACCGGTGGCCTCGCGCAGCTTGTCGGGCAGTTCACGGACGTCCGAGGCGGGGATGCCGTACAGCTGTTCGGCCTCGGCCAGGGAGTGGCGGCGGCCGACCCACAGCTCGCCCTGGCCGGAGAGCCAGAATTCGCCGTTCTCGCGGTCGGAGCGCGGCAGCAGGTAGATCGTGGCCTTGTGGCCGTCGGCGGCCGGCTCCAGCACGAGGACGCCGTCCTCGGTGAGGCTGCCGGTCAGGTACGCGTACTCGACCGAGGCACGGAAGGGGTACTCCGTGTCGTTCGAGCGGGTCTTCAGGTTCCCCGCAGGGACGACCAGGCGCTCGCCCGGGAAGCGCGCGGAGAGCGCGGCACGGCGGGCCGCCGTGTGCGCGGCCTGCGCGATCGGCTCCAGGCCGTGCAGCTCCGTGTCGGCCCAGCCGGACTTCATGCTCTCGGCCAGCTCGTCGGACACACCCGGATACAGGCCGTTCTTGCGCTGCTTGATGGGCTCTTCTTCATCCGCCTGGTCGGCGGCATCTTCAAGCACGGCTTCCGGGGTCTCCGGAATGAGCGCCTCCGACACGATCTGCCTCCTCGATACGACTCTGGACGCTGTCCATCGTACGGTCGTACGGAAGAGCGCCCAGGGCCGGAAGACCCGATGACGTGCGGCTCACACACGGGGCGACGTGCGGCTCGGACACGAGGCGCGCGGCGGGGCGCACAGCTCGTCCGCAGCGGGGCGTGCGGCTCACTCGAAGAGGGCCGCGAGCAGCACCACGTCCTCGTCGCTGTCGGCGTCGTCGAGGCCGTCCGGCAGCATCGTCCGCAGGACGTGGTCGGCGACGGCGCCCGGGTCCGCCCGCAGGGCCCTGGGCACGCTCGCGGCGGCCGCGTGCAGCCGCGAGAAGGCCCGGTCCATGGGATCGCCGGTCCGGTGCAGCAGCCCGTCCGTGTAGAGCAGAACCGTCTCTCCAGGCTCCGCCCGGAACTCCACACTGGGCGCCTCCCAGCAGGCGAGCATCCCCAGGGGCGCCGAGAGCGACGTCTCCACGTACTCGGTGCGCCGCTCGCCGATCACCAGCGGCGGGCTGTGTCCGGCCCCGGCCAGTGTGATCTTGCGCAGTGCCGGCTCGCAGTACGCGAACAGGGCGGTGGCGGAGCGGGCCGGTTCGGTGAGCCGCAGCAGCAGTTCGAGGTCGGACAGGACGGCGACCGGGTCCTCGCCCTCCATCACCGCGTACGCCCGCAGGGAGGCCCGCAGCCGGCCCATCGCGGCGACGGCGCTGGGGCCGGACCCGGTGACGGACCCGACCGCGAGGCCGAGCGCGGCGTCGGGTAGCGGCAGCGCGTCGTACCAGTCGCCGCCGCCGCGCGGTCCCGTGCGGTGCCGGGCGGCGAGCTGGACCCCGGAGACCCGGGGCAGCCGGGAGGGGAGCAGCTCCTCCGAGATGGTCGCGATGCACGCGCGCGTGCGCTCCAGTTCCACCAGGCGGGCCAGGTGCTCGGCCGCGTGCGCCGTGTAGAGGCCGATCAGGTGGCGCTGTCGCTCGACGGGCTCGGCCGGCTCGTCGTAGAGCCACACGGCGGCGCCCAGCCGGCCCGCCGCGTCCGTGGACAGCGGCAGCGCGTAGCTCGCGGCGTAACCGAGCCGGGCGGCCACTTCACGGTGCCGCGGGTCGAGCCCGTCGTCGGAGAGGAGGTCGGGCTGGGCGATCTCGCCCTCGCCCCCGGGAAGCCCGTCGAGGATCTTCCCGTACGACGTGGAGCTGCGCGGGACGGTCTCGATGTGCCCGAGATCCGCCCGGGCGAGGCCCAGGCCGATCGTGGTGTCCGGGCCGAGGCCGTCGCCCGGTTCCAGCACCACGAGACCGCGCCGGGCGCCCACGAGGGCGGATCCGGCGCGCAGCAGTTCCTGGAGGGCGTCCGCCAGTGAGGCGGTCCGTGCCAGTCGCTCGGTCAGCTCGTGCAGGGTGGTGAGATCGGACACCCAGCCTGCGAGTCTGTCCTGGAGGACGGCTCCCGGGGCGTGTGGGGAAGTGGCCGGTGGGGAACCCGTGGCGGCACGGTTCGGCGCGACAGTGTGTGTGGGTGAGGGAACCGTTGAATCGATTCCGGCCACTTTCGGGAGGTGAGGGGCGTTCATGGTGTCCGGCTTTCCGACCGGTGCGTATTGCTCAATAGCATCGCAAACCCCCATGTCATTCTGCGCCGCTGGCAGTGTCTCCACATGTACACGCACTCGTAAGGGGATGTCCAGCATTGTCCTGCTGGGATTCCTGGTGTCCGTGGGACTGCTACGGAAAGGTAAAGTTGGCTTAAAATAGACTCTAGTCACGGTGTATTGCGGTCGACTGGCCTAGCTCCACAGAGCGTCACAACGGTCGTGATGGGTACGTACTCGGTGAAGGCCAGGTGTGGTGGGGTTCCTCACGGAACCCTCCCGGAACCTGGCGACGGACCCGGGCGTCTTAACCACCGACGACCGTGCCCCATCCTCCCGTGGCGGAGGCGGCGAGATATACGCGGGACAGCAAACGCCAGGCGCCGCCACCCCACGCCATGCCCGTGCTTTAGCCAGACGCAGTATGGACGCGGACGCAACCAACGCTCGGCCCATAGGGGTTCCCCTTGTCTCCGACGAGGGTGTGATGCGCCAGTAGGTACGCACAGTGAAGTGATCGACACATGGTGTGATGTGGTTCCTCGGCGTTCAACGGAAAGGAACGAGCGCACATGCGCGAGATCCTCGGAAGGCGACGCAGGCTCCTGTCCAGGCGGAACGACGGGAGGCCTGAGATGCTCAGCGCGGCCCTGACCTTCGCGACCCAATGGCAGTGGCCCGTACTCCCGGGTGTGGCCCCGGACCCGCAGGGGCGGGCCCGATGCGGGTGCCCGGACCCGGAGTGCACGGTGCCAGGTGCCCACCCCTTCGACCCCGGCCTGCTCGCGGCCACCACCGACGAGCGCATGGCGCGCTGGTGGTGGACGAACCGGCCGACGGCCCCGATCATCCTCGCCACCGGAGGAAAGGCCCCGTGCGCGGTGAGCCTGCCGGCTCCGGCCGCGGCCCGGGCGCTGGCCGCCCTCGACCTCAAGGAAATGCGCCTCGGCCCCGTGATCGCGTCCCCGACGCGCTGGGCGCTGCTCGTGAAGCCGTACTCCCTGGAGCAGCTGGGTGAGCTGCTCTACGCCAAGGACTTCGTGCCCGGCTCGCTGCGTTTCCACGGCGAGGGCGGTTACGTGGCCCTGCCGCCGTCCGAGACCGGACAGGGCGGGATCCGCTGGGAGCGGGCTCCGCTGCCGGGCTCGGCCGCCCCCTGGGTGCCCGATGTCGAGGCCGTGGTGGACGCGGTGGTGGAGGCTCTCACTCGTACGGGTGTGAGCGCCCCCGAGTTGTAGGGGACTCGGGCGCGCGGCGAACCGCGCGCCCGCCCTCGCTCGTTATCGTCCCCTTTATGCTGCGTCACTCCGGGGGACGACCCCTGGACTCCCTGTACTCACCGCACTCCCCGCATTCTCCGGACCCCGACCGACCGGATCCCCGAAAAGTCCGCCTCGCGATGCTGGCGGTCATCGTCGTTCTCACGGTCGCGCTGCCGCTGGCGGTGGCCTCCGCGGGGCCGGTGGGTCGCGATGCTCCCGCGTCCTCCTCCTTGCTCTCCTCCGCATCCTCACTGCCGTCCGCACGTGCGTCCGCACAGTCGTCGGACGGCGATGGCCGGGACGCCGGCGGCCGTGACGGCGACAGTCGTAACGCCGGCGGCCGTGATGCAGGCGCTTCTGATTCCGGCGGTTCCGATTCCGGCGGTTCTCGTTCGGCCGGTTCCGGTTTCGGTCGTCCCGGTTCCGACGGGGCGCCCGGCTCCGATCGCGCCGACGGCGGGACGCCCGAGCGGCACCCCTCGGCTTCCGGGCGCTCCCTGACGCTCGGTGTGGGGCTCGCCACCGCCGCCCGCTGCGGACCCGAACTCGCCTCCCCCGACGGCATCGAGGCGCAGACGTGCGTACTGACGCAGGGGCGGGAGACCTGGGCGCGTACCTACTACCGCAACGCGACCGGTGACGCCCTCACGTCCGTACTGACTCTTCTGGCGCCCGGAGGCCGCACCGTGCGGATGTACTGCGCCGTGGGCGCGGACGACGAGCCGGGGGTGTGCGAGACGCCGCGGGAGCGGACGGTGGGCGACGCCTCGGAGTACTCGGCGATCGCTGAGTTCGCCGGGTCCGCGGAGGGTGCCGAGGGGCCGCTACTTCTGCGCTCGGGGAGCAACTCGCCTGTGCAGAAAGCGCGTTGAGGACTTCGCCGAGGACGGTCCCGGGTCCGGACATGAAAAGACCCGGTTGCTGGCGACGGGGGATGCACCAGCAACCGGGCTATTGGAACGGTAACAAGAGATCGGCGGTTCGCAAATTCGATCTCGGCTATTCAGACACGGATTCGCTTGTCACGACCGGGAGTTGTGACAGGAGTCACCCGGTTTGCGCACCTGTCGCCCGGCTGACCGGTCGGTCAGCCGGGGCCGGGTGCACGCCGTGCGTCAGCTGAGGGTGACCTGGCGATTGGTGAGACCGCCCCGTGCCCGGCGCTCGTCCGCGGTGAGCGGTGCGTCCGTGGCCAGCGCGGCGGCGAGCCGCTCGGCGAACTCGGACGCGGGCTTCTCGATGTCCTCGGCCGAGACGCCCGTCGGCAGGTCCCAGACCGGGACGGTGAGCCCGTGGGCACGGAAGGAACCGACCAGTCGGGTGCCTTCGCCGAGGCTCGACCGGCCCTCCGCGTGCAGCCGCGCGAGCGCGTCCAGAAGCTGCTCCTCGGGGTGCGGCATGACCCAGCGCAGGTGGTTCTTGTCGGGGGTCTCGCACCAGTACGCGGCGTCGACGCCGGCGAGCTTCACCGTCGGGATGGCGGCGGCGTTGGCGCGCTCCAGGGAGGCGGTGACCTCCGTGGCGGCGTTCTGCGCGTCCGGAACCCAGAATTCGAAGCCCTCGTGCACAACTGGCTCGAACGCGCCTTCGGGGTCGAGGAGATCCTGCAGACGCACGCCGTCGCCCGGGGCGCGGCGGCCCTGCACCGGAGTGCCCGGTTCCGCGGTGAGCGCGCGCTGGAGCGTGTCCGCAAGGTCGCGGCTGATGTCGCCGGACGCCGTGTCGTTCTGCAGGCCGATGAGGACCGAGCCGTCCTCGCGGCGCAGGGCCGGCCACGCCATCGGCAGCACCGTCGCGAGGGTGACCGACGGCACGCCCTCCGGAAGGGCGTCCTTCAGGTGCAGCTCTACGGTCGCCGCGGGCACCAGCTCGCGCAGCGCGATCCAGTCGCCCTCGCTCGGCAGGCCCTCGAACGGCCGGTGGACCAGCTCGGTCACGGCGTGCGCGGCGGCGCGTCCGTGACACGCCTTGTAGCGGCGGCCGCTGCCACAGGGGCAGGGCTCGCGTGCTCCGACGACCGGGACGGGTCCGTCCGCTCCGGCGGCGCGGGCCCCATCCTGCCGCTGCGGCTGCTTGGCCTTCGTCTGGGGTCGCTTCTTGGCCATCGTGGATGTCTCCCGGTTACGGCTCGACTCGTACGGGCGCGAGCCTAGCCGTTCGTACGGGGACCGACGGGACCCTGTGGACAACGTGCCGGGTCGTACCCGGGGCGGCGCTTCGGTTCGTCCCGGAACCAGCACTTCCGTCTGCTTCGGTTCTGCCGACCCAGGCGGTCCACTCGGCTCGGCTGCTCGCTGCCCGACTGCTCGGCTGCCCGACCTGCTCGGCCGGTCCAGCAGGCGCAGTAGGTCCAGTCAGGCGCAGGCAGTGCGCGCGGTCAGTCCAGACCGTCGAAGGTGTCCCCGAAGTCCAGGTCGGACATCGCGGACACCGTGGACGTCACGGGCACCGCCGGTGCCGTGACGCGCGCGGCGAAGTCGTTGCGCCGACGCACGGCACAGGCGTCTTTGTGTACGACCACCCACACCGTGACCTCACCGCGGGCGTCGTCCCGGACGCCCCAGTCGTCGGCCAGCGCCGTGATGATGTTGAGTCCACGGCCGCCGTGTGCGGTGACCGAGGGGGTGGCCGGAACCGGCCGGGTCGGACCGCCGCCGTCCGTCACCTCGACGGTGAGTCTGCCGGTCGGTTCGACACGCCATGCGGCCCGGACGTCGCCGTCCCCGGCGAAGGCCTCACCCAGTGGCCTGCCGTGACGGCAGGCGTTGCTCAGTAGTTCCGAAAGGATCAGTACGGCGTCGTCGATGACCGTTTCCGCCACACCCCCGGTGCGCAGTTGATCCCGCATCCGGTGTCTTGCTTCTCCCACGCCCGCAGGGCCATGGGGTACGGCCATGCTCGACGACGTGGGCACCTCTTGTGCCACCATCAACGCCACCCCCGAGACCTCCTTTGCCCCACGCCACGGTGTGGATGCCCTTCTGGGATGGACCGGAAACCGGCCAATGCACGTGCAGTGACGCACTCGTAACGATCGAACACGGAACGAATGCGCCGGTGCACTCCCTGTAATCGAGTGGCCTGAAATCGACCATATGGCCGAGAATGTGACGGCCCGTGGGTGGAACGTGCGGGACGTGTGGGGACCGGGAGGCGAGTGGTTTCAGCGGCCCAGCTGGCGCAGCACCGCGCGCGGGCGGTTGGTGATGATGGCGTCGACACCGAGTCCGAGGCACAGGTCGACGTCCTCGGAGTCGTTCACCGTCCACACGTGAACCTGGTGGCCGGCCCTCTTCAGGCGCTCGATGTACGCCGGATGGCTGCGTACGATCCGCATCGAGGGACCGGCGATCCGGACCCCCGGAGGCAGCCGTCCGTCGCGCAGCCGGGGTGAGACGAACTGCAGCAGATAGACCGTCGGCATCGTCGGGGACGCGGCGCGGACGCGCTGCAGGGAGCGCGCCGAGAAGCTCATGACGCGCACCGGAGACTCGGCGGGCGAGGACGGCGCGTCCAGACCGAAGCGCTTCAGAAGGATGAGCAGGCGCTCCTCGACCTGGCCGGCCCAGCGTGTGGGGTGCTTCGTCTCGATGGCGAGCCGTACGGGACGGCCGGCGTCCGCCACGAGTTCGAGCAGGCGCTCCAGCGTGAGGACGGACTGCTGCTCCCAGGAAGGGGGCCGCTGCTGTTCCCAGTCGGGCGCCTCGTCGCGGTTCTTCCAGGAGCCGAAGTCCAGGGCGGCGAGATCCGCGAGCTCCAGGGCGGAGACGGCGCCGCGGCCGTTGGAGGTGCGGTTGACGCGGCGGTCGTGGACGCAGACGAGATGCCCGTCCGCGGTCAGCCGTACATCGCATTCCAGGGCGTCGGCCCCGTCCTCGATGGCTTTCTCGTACGCGGCCAGAGTGTGCTCGGGGGCCTCTTCGGAGGCCCCGCGGTGAGCGACGACCTGGGTCGGGTGCTGTCGTGCGTGGGTCACCGCGTCATGGTGCCATCGCGAATGGGTACCCGTGGGACCGGTGGCGGGATCGATGGTCGGATCGGCGGTGGGATCGGTGCCGCGGGCCGTGCGGTGTTTTTGTCAGACCTGTCCTATATAAATGAAGATCTCGGAGTCACAGGTGCCGCTTATGGCGCCCTGACGTCCTGTGGGAAAAGCTGACGGCATACAAAAGCACATGCACAGCTGAATCGTGCCGGTTCCCGAACACGCGTAGTGGAGTCCTGAACACACGCGACCGAACGTGACCGGATGCGAACTTACTGAACAGCCGTGGATCGAGAGGAAGAGCTGTGAGCACCGAGAACGAGGGCACTGCAGTACCCCCGGCCCCGTCTGCACCTCCCGTGCCGGTGGATACTCCCGCTGCTTCCGCGCCCCCGGAGCAGGCGGTATCGCCGGGAGCGGGTCCCGCGGGCCCCCACGAGGGCATGAACCGGCCCCAGGGGCCGGGCTCCTTCCAGGGAGACGCGCCGACGGCCACATTGCCCCCCACGCCTCCCGGGGCTCCCCAGGGCGCCGTTCCGGCCCCGGAGGGAGGCGCCTGGCCGCCTCCTCCGCCGGCCACGCCCGCTTACACGAACGAGGCGGGTTCCGACCCGTACGCGGGCGGGAGCGCGGGCGGCTCCGGCCCGTACGGAGGCGGGGGCGCGGGCGGTTCGGGCCCCTACGGAGGGGGTGGCGAGGGCGGTTCCGGTCCCTACGGAGGCGGCGGCGAGAGCAGCTCCGGGGACGTCTGGGGTTCCTCGTACCAGCAGCCCGCCCCCAAGCCGAAGTCCGGCGGGCGGGGCGGTCTGGTCGCCGCGGTCCTGGTGGCCGCGCTGATCGCGGGCGGCGTGGGCGGCGGCATCGGCTACTGGGCGGCCGACAGCAACGACGACTCCTCGGGCTCGACGACCGTCTCCTCCTCCGAGAGCGGCGGCGACCTCAAGCGCGACGCGGGCACGGTCGCCAACGTGGCCGCCACGGCGCTGCCGAGCACGGTCACCATCGAGGCCGAGGGCAGCAACGGCGAGGGCGGCACGGGCACCGGCTTCGTCTTCGACAAGCAGGGCCACATCCTCACCAACAACCACGTGGTCGCCGAGGCGGTCGAGAGCGGCAAGCTGTCGGCCACCTTCTCGAACGGCAAGAAGTACGACGCCGAGGTGGTCGGCCACGCCCAGGGCTACGACGTCGCGGTCATCAAGCTCAAGAACGCGCCGGACAACCTCAAGCCGCTGCCGCTCGGCAACTCGGACAAGATCGCGGTCGGCGACTCGACCATCGCGATCGGCGCTCCGTTCGGGCTGTCGAACACGGTGACCACGGGCATCATCAGCGCGAAGAACCGCCCGGTCGCCTCCAGCGACGGCAGCTCCAGCAGCAAGGCCTCGTACATGAGCGCCCTGCAGACCGACGCCTCGATCAACCCGGGCAACTCCGGAGGCCCGCTCCTGGACGCCAAGGGCGCGGTGATCGGCATCAACTCCGCGATCCAGTCCACCGGCGGCGGCCTGGGCGGCACGAGCCAGTCCGGTTCCATCGGGCTGGGTTTCGCGATCCCGATCAACCAGGCGAAGAACGTCGCCCAGCAGCTCATCAAGACCGGCAAGCCCGTCTACCCGGTCATCGGAGCCTCCGTCTCCCTGGAGGAGGGCACGGGCGCGAAGATCACCGAACAGGGCGCCGGCAACTCCGACGCGGTCACGCCGAACGGCCCCGCCGCGAAGGCCGGTCTCAAGCCCGGCGACGTCATCACCAAGCTCGACGACCGGGTGATCGACAGCGGCCCGACCCTCATCGGCGAGATCTGGACCCACCAGCCCGGCGACACCGTCAAGCTCACCTACACCCGCGACGGCAAGCAGCGCACAGCCGAAGTAACCCTGGGCCAGCGCGAGGGCGACAGCTGACCGGTTAGTCTTGTCCCCGCGCCGATCTCTCAGCGGCGCGGGGTGGGTTGCCCGAGCGGCCTAAGGGAACGGTCTTGAAAACCGTCGTCGCAGCGATGTGACCGTGGGTTCAAATCCCACACCCACCGCAGGAGAACGGCCCCTGACCAGGTAACTCGGTCAGGGGCCGTTCCTTTGCGTGCTGTCCGCCGATCACCGTGATTCCCCGTCAGTTACCGGTCGATCGGGCACGGCAGGGGCACGGGCAGCTTCTGCCCCTCTACGAGTTGGGCAGCTCGGTGACGAAAGTTCCGATGCCTGGCTGCATCTGTGCCAGCCCTGCATCCCGAAGTTCGGTGAGGACGCGGCGGGCTGTCATCTGTGCGATACCGAACTCACCCTGAATCGCGAGAACGCCCGGCAGCTGGCTACCCGGCGGGTAGTCGCCGTCCGCGATCCGCTGCTCAAAGATCGCGTACACCTGCTTCCACCTCGGAATGTCCGGCTTCCAATCCATGATCCGAAGCTAGGTGGCATAGGTCGGATCGGCGAGATGAGATTGCCTGACTCGCCTAGCTACCCTAGCTACCTAGGTCTACGCTGCGGAAACACACATCGCTCCCGCGGTCGTGCGACCGACCCGGGAGCGTGGACGACTGGATGGAGTCGACGTGAACGAGGGTACGCAGAATCAGTCCGCCTCGAACAGGCCGAACACGGCCTCCGAGGAGCCCGTCATCTATGGCTACTGCACATGGCACTGCGGCTACAGCGCCGACATCCGCGTGATCAACGTGGATGAGCAGGGCTCCGGACCAGGAGGTGTGCAGTCCGCCTGTCTCCCCTGCCGCGAGAAGTACGACCTGGTCCCGTTCTCCGACCGGCCATGACCGGAGCTTGGCGGCCGCAACCGCCACCCGCCGCTGACCTCACCGGCTGGCAATACCTCGGCTGGCGCTGCTGCTGGTGCGGTGGACTTCTGGGAAAAGGGGCCAGGTCCGCCGGCCGTGCGGAAGGGCATTCCGGTGCACACGATCTGTCTGTCGAGGTGTACGAGTGCGGCCCGCACTGCCCGAAGCGCCCGACAGAAGCGGGACCCGTGTAGCTAGCTTGGAAGATCGCGTATGTGGGTCCTGGTTGACCTGGCGAGACGTTGAGCTGCGGGTTCTTCGAGTGGTTACCGTCGTAGCCCGCTGTTCCCCGTCAGTCGCTGCTCGATCGGGCTTGCGGCGGGCATGAGCGTGTGAGTGATTTTGCTTGACGCGCAGCTCTAAGTGCGAGATAGTTCTCGCTCGCCTACTTCAGAGTATGTCCTGTGTAGGTTGAGCTGGTGCGCTGGGCCCTGCGAAGCCCTCTTTTTTCTCAGCTCGACTACATCCCGTTACGTCAAAGGGTGTAGTCCATGCTGTTCGAAATCGCGATCCTTCTGGGATTCGTTGTCCCGCCCCTGGTGCGTCTCACCATCGGTCTAGTCGCCCTGCGTAGGTGCGACAGTGGTGACGTGCCTGATGTGGTGAAGGCTCTCGCCGTCGGCAAGAAGATCAAGTAACTCTGAAGGTTGAAGCCCTGGGCCGTTGTGGTCCGGGGCTTCGATCATGTCCAAGGCGTGAACTTTCAGCCGATCACCGTTCGGTGGAGCGGCTTTGGGGCGAGTGATCATGGCCCCTTACGGTGGCCGCGATTCGGGCAGCTCCTGCCCACAACCCACCCCAGCTTCCATCCCGTCCGCCGTCGACCCACACACCGTGGAGCAGGCGTGGTTCAGGGCGTCAAGGTGGAGCGCGCCACTGTACGAACGACCTTGACGCCCTGGGCCGCGACTGCTCGGCTCTGCCTGGGTCGATGGTGGTCGGGATGGAAGTTCCCCGCACACGCCACTACGACGCCGCAGCCGGGAATGGCGCCACTCCGCCCCGGTGCCGGCCGATCCCCCGCCGGAGGCACGTCCTGACCGGTGGCCGTGCTGCATGGTGAGCAACCCATCTCCCGGCCCGTCCACGCGTGGGCGCGCGTCGGCGGCGGCAGCGCCGAGCGGGCCGAAGGCAGGAGCGCGGGCGCAGCCAGAGCCGGGAAGCGCGCCCGGCGGAGCGGAGCGCAGCCGGACTTGATGAGGTAGAGAAACCTGTAACAACTCGCTCCGGCCGGTCCGATGGGCGGATTCCTCGCGGTGTGGGCTGAGTTGGTCAGGTGGAGGCCGTGTCGGTGTGGAGGAGCCGACTGGTGAAGCCTTCGCGGCAGAGCCGCTCATACGCCTGGAGCACGTGACCCGGTACGGATTGGCTGATCATGAATCCCTGTTCCGGGTAGATCAGTAGGCGCTGGAGTGCACCGACAAGCATGTCGATGACCAGTCGCGCATCCCCGATGGAATCGACGTACTCGTCGAACGTCATCGGAGTAGAAGCGCTGACGATCTCCACTCCGGGCCACAGCTTGCGCGCGGTGGCGTACGCCCTCCGCTCCTCGTACGGCTTGCTGATCAGAAGCACGGAGGACACGTCGACTCCCGCCTCCTCAAGCACGGCCTTGGAGAAGCGGATGTTCTCGCCGGTGTTGCGGGCGTGAGGCTCTACGAGCACCGCTGAGGCGGGCACGCCGCGTTCGAGAGCCCGTTCGCGGTAGTGGACCGCTTCGCCCCGCGGCATGCGATCCCGCGTCGTGCGGCTGGTGGCTCCCGTGAACACAAGCAGCGGAGCCATGCCGCGCTCGTAGAGGTCCACCGCCGTATCGGCCACGCCCAAGTCATGGCTGCCCAGGCCGACCGCGACTGAGCACGGCCGGAGGGCGTGGCCCATCTGGTGGTAATCCCACAGGCGTCGCGCATCGGCCCAGGCCTGTGTGGAGATCATTACTGCCCTTTCTCGTCCTTTGCCGAGTCCGGCACCTGGAAGTCGTATTCCCAGGCGAAGCGCGAAGCCGCGTGAACACCGATGGCGAACTCGACCACTGTGCCAGAGGCCGTGTAGGTCGTCCGATGCAACTCGACGACAGGTTCACCCGGCGGTAGCTGCAGGAACTTCACCTCGTCGGACGTGGGAGTGCGGGCGAAGAGCCGCTCCTTCATGTGGTCGATCTCGTATCCGGCGTCGTACAGCACCCGGAAGCCGCCGCCCTTGCCGGCCGGTCTTGGCGTCGGGTCCACCAGCCGGGTGCCCTCGACGTGTTCCGGCCGGTAGTAACTGGTCAGAGTGTGTGTCGGCTGGTCGCCTTCCTTCACCAGCCGCGCTCGACGGCGAGTACGACCGCCTCAAGAAGACCGCCAAGGCGCACGAGCTGCACGACAACGGCCGCGACGGACAGCCCTCTCGCACCGGCCGTACGGGACCGTCGGGACCTTCGAGCAACAACGCCAGCACCCCGCAAAAGCGCCGCTGGGGCCGGTGACCCGATGACTGACACCGCCACCATGGCGGGCCTGGACCCGGCCACCCTCGCCGACGTGCTGAGGCTGGCCGGGTCAGAAGGCTTCGACCGCATCCAGGACCAGATCCGCCGCACCGGCGGCTGCTCCGACCCCATCCACCTGCAAGGCTCCACCGTCACCCGCGACCGGGCCACCGGGCAGGTGCTGCACTCCTACTCCACCGACGCCGAACCCGGCGGCCGACTCCGCCTCGCCTGCGGCAACCGCCGCGCCTCCCGCTGCCCGTCCTGCGCCTGGACCTACGCGGGCGACACCTACCACCTGATCCGCGCCGGACTGATCGGAGACCCGGCCAAGGGCACCCCCCACACCATCCGCGAGCACCCGCGCGTCTTCGCCACCCTCACCGCGCCCTCGTTCGGCCGGGTCCACAACCGGCCCGGCAACCGGCCGTGCGCCTGCGGCATCCACCACCAGGAGGACGCCGCCGAACTCGGCACGGCCCTGGACCCGGCCACGTACGACTACGCGGGCGCGGTGCTGTGGAACAACTACGCATCCGACCTGTGGCGGTACTTCACGATCTACCTCCGTCGGGAGGTTGCCCGCCGCGCTGGCCTGACACAGAAGGCGGCCCACGAACAATCGCGCGTCTCCTTCGGCAAGGTCGCCGAGTACCAACGGCGCGGGGCCGTGCACTTCCACGCTGTGATCCGCTTCGACGGACCCGAGGGTCCCGACTCCCCGCCCCCGGCCTGGGCCACCCTCGACCTACTCACCGACGCCATCCACGCCGCCGCTGCCCGTGTCGCGGTCGACGTCCCGCCCGCCGGTGAGTAGCCAGCCCGAACCCTGCTCTGGGGCACCCAGCTCGACGTACAGCCCATCGGCGCCTTCGGTAACGGCGAAGACATCACCGAGCAGGCCGTCGCCTCCTACGTCGCCAAATACGCCACCAAGGCCGCCGAGACCACGGGCACCGTCGATCGGCGCATCGGCAACAAAGAGGCCCTGGCCCTGCTCGGCGTCCCTGACCATCCCGCCAGGCTCATCGCGGCCTGCCTCGACCTGCACGCGTTCTACCCGGAACGGAAACTCCGCGACTGGGCCCACATGCTCGGCTTCCGCGGCCACTTCTCGACGAAGTCCCGCCGCTACTCCACCACCCTCGGCGCCCTCCGCCAGGTCCGCGCCGACTACCGCGCAGCCCAGCAACGTGCCTCCCTCGGCTTTCCCGACCTCGACGAGCATCCGGAGATCACCACCCGCGTACTCGCCCACTGGACTTATGCCGGGCATGGCCACACCCCTGGCGAGTCCTGGCTCGCCGCCACCATCCGCCGGGATCTGCACACAAGCCGCGAAGCCGCACGCGAGGCACTCGTTGACCTGCGCTCAGAAGGCGAGGACTGGTGACCATGGATCGACTGCTCAGCGTGCAGGAAGTCGCGGACCGGCTGAGTACGGGTGTGCGCTTCCCTCGTCGGCTCATCGAGGAGCGCCGCATCACCTTCGTGAAGATCGGTCGGCACGTTCGCATCCCTGAGAGCGCCGTAGAAGCGTTCGTGAGCGCCAAGACTGTTGAACCCGTCGCCCTGCGACCCATGGCGCTCGGGAGGGCCGCCTGATGGCTGGCAAGCGCAAGTCTCGCAGGAACTTCGGACGGGTTCGCAAACTGCCGTCCGGCCGCTTCCAGGCGCGTTACCCCGGCCCTGACGGCGTCCTTCGGCCTGCGGATCGGACGTTCGCCACCACTACGGACGCTGACCGCTGGCTCAGCCGAAAGCGCATCGAGATCGAGGAAGGGCGCTGGCTGGATCCGGTCGAGGGACAGACAACCGTGCGTGACTGGTCTGCCCGTTGGCTCGCTGCTGTCTCGCCGCAGCTCAAGCACAAGACGCAGGCGACGTACCGGTCCCTGATCAACTCGCTGATCGTTCCAGCACTCGGTGATCAGGAACTGTCCAGCCTCCGCCCGATCACGGTCGCCGAGTGGGTCGGCGGCATGAAAACCAAGGGACTCAGCGCGTCACGGATCAGGCAGGCGTACCGGGTTCTGTCGCAGATCATGCGGTCGGCCGTCGACAACGACATGATCCCGCAGACGCCTTGCCGGGGCGTGAAGCTGCCTCGGATGCCGCAGACGGAGCCGCACATCCTCACCCCGCTAGAAGCCTCCCGGATCGTGCAAAGCGCTGCCAAGCCGCATGACCTGCTGATCGCGTTCCTCGCGTACGCGGGCCTGCGGGTGGGTGAGGCGTTCGCCCTTCGCCGCGTGGACATCGACGTGGCCGGCGGTTTGGTCCTGGTGGACGAGAACCTTGCCGAAGCCAACGGCACCTTGGTCTTCGACACCCCCAAGTCACACCAGAAGAGGGTTCTCCGCGTCGGCCCGGCCCTGGCGAAGAGGCTCGGAAAGTACCTGAAGGAGCTGCCCGGCGGGGATGACGCGCTCTTGTTCACCACGCCCGCGGGAAAGCCGCTGCGCTACAACCAGTGGCGCAAGGCGTACTTCGATCCGGCGGTGTCGGCGGCCGGGCTGACCGATGTGACTCCGCACGATCTCCGGGCCTCGCACGGGACTTGGGTAGCTGACCGGTACGGCGTGATGACCGCCGCCCACCGCCTCGGCCACTCGAACGCGAGCGTGACGACTCGGCACTACGCCCGGCCGGTCGCCGGTCGTGACGATCAAGTGGCGGAGGCGGCTGACGCATGGCTGGAAGGACAAGGCGAGAACAACTCATCTGAAGTGCCTGAGCAGCTCTAGGACGCCTGCACCTGCGTACGCCCCTGGCCAGAAGGACGGTCAGGGGCGTAGCTCTGTCATGCCCATTTACCCGAGATGCTTGTAGTGCATGGTCATGTGTCTGATTCACGTCTATGCGCTACGCATATGCATGGATACTCTGCGTGTTCATGGGGAAAGTGGTGCGTCTGTACTGGGGATACATGGTGGCTGCGGCTTTGGTCGTCGCTTGGAGCCAGCAATGGGCCTTGCCGGTTGTCGTGGCTCTGTCGCTGGGAGTCTCGGCCTACGCTGCCTTCCAAGTGCCGGTCTGGTGCGGTGCGGCTAACCGAGACGGCCAGACCTACTGCCGCAACAACGCCTATGGCGTGCTGATGGGGTGTTCGAAACGTCAGCACAGGTGGCAGAAGATCAAGATGATCGTCCTGCGCAGCAAGGTCGGGAACGTAAGTCGCTCTCTGTTCCCAACCGCCAAGGAGAAGTTCAACGGTGCCCTCGCTGTGGGGGGCCTGCTGTCGGCCGTCGCCGCAGTGATCGTTCCGGCTGTGACGGGTGGATGAGCGGGCACGATGGTGCGCCTGGGGCACGTAGCGGGCACGGCGACGATGACGAAGGTACCGACGGGGTGCTAGTACCCGGCTGACCTGCGGCGGAGCGATCGTCCCGCCTGATCACCGAAAGATCTTGAAAACCGTCGTCGCAGCGATGTGACCGTGGGTTCAAATCCCACACCCACCGCAGGAGAACGGCCCCTGACCGGGGACATCGGTCGGGGGCCGTTCCTGTGTGCGCTGTGCCCCTACGAGTTGGGCAGCTCGGTGACGAAAGTTCCGATGCCTGGCTGCATCTGCGCCAGCCCTGCGTCGCGAAGTTCAGTCAGGACACGTCGGGCGGTCATCTGAGCAATGCCGAACTCACCCTGAATCGCGAGAACGCCCGGCAACTGGCTACCCGGCGGGTAGTCGCCGTCCGCGATCCGCTCCCGTGGCCGTGCGACCGGCCCGGGAGCGTGGACGACTGGATGGAGTCGACGTGAACGAGGGTGCGCAGCATCAGCCCGCCTCGGACAGCCTGGACACGGCCTCCTCCGGGGAGCCCGTCGTCTACGGCTACTGCACCTGGCACTGCGGCTACAGCGCCGACATCCGCGTGATCAACGTGGACGAGCAGGGCTCCGGACCGGGCGGTGTGCAGTCCGCCTGCCTCCCCTGCCGCGAGAAGTACGACCTGATCCCGTACTCCGAGCGGCCATGACCGGAGCCTGGCGGCCACAGCCGCCCCCGGCCGCCGACCTCACCGGCTGGCAGTACCTCGGCTGGCGCTGCTGCTGGTGCGCCGGACTCCTGGAGAGGGACGCCAGGTCCGCCGGCCGGGCTGAGGGGCACTGCGGTGCGCATGATCTGTCCGTCGAGGTGTACGAGTGCGGCCCGCAGTGCCCGAAGCGCCCGGTGGAAACGGGACCCGCGTAGCGAGCTTGAGAGATGAGAAGCCTCCGGCAGCGCGGTACCGCGCTGCCGTACGGCTCGCTTCGCCGCCGTGTTCGTCGCGGTGATGATGGTCGAATGAAGGAAGAGTCGCCCGTACCGTCGCCGGTCGTCCTGGGCATAGACGATCTCCGGCCGCTGCCTTGGACCACGCGGATCGCGCGCAGCAGCGGCGAAGGTGTCGAGCTTCTGCAAGAGCACCGTGACAGCTTGATCGATGAACTCTGGCTCGATCACGACCTCGGCGGCGACGACAGCATCATGCCCGTGGTGACCCTCCTGGAAGAGGCGGCTTTCAACGGGCGGCCTTTCCGAATCGGCACGGTCTACGTGCACAGCGCCAACCCCATCGGCGCCGAGACCGTCGTCCGGTCGCTCACACGCTGGAACTACCAGGTCCGGCGGGCGACGCTCTAGGAGCGGTGGCTCGTCATGCGGGATGCCGATGTGATGGTCGAGCGAGCCTCGCGTTCCGTGAGGCCCGTGCGGACGGCGGCGTCGACCAGGGCCTCGGTCAGTTGCGGGCCGAAGCCGTTCTCGTAGGCGCGGCAGGCCGCCCAGAACAGGCGGGTGTTGCGCTGGCCCTCGTGCGCGGCCAGGACGAACTGGACGAGGCCCTGGCCCTGCTGGCCCGGTGTGGCCGTCGTCGAGGTGTTGTGGGGGCGGGGCGGTGGCGTCAGGAGGCGTAGCAGCGACGTCGGGCAGGGGGCGGGCGGCAGCTGAGCGGTGCCCGGAGCCGTGCTGTAGACGCCGTGTTCGGTACGGGAGCCGGGGCCGACGAGGTAGCCGCCGGCGCCGCGGATGTCGATGCCCGGGGCCAGCCGGCTCGCGGAGTTGGGGACGACGACGTCGGGCGGACCGCTCAGCCAGAGGTGGCGGCCGCCGCTGGGAGTCAGCACGACGACCGTCTCGGGGATCGTGAACAGGTGGCGCAGCGCCAGTTCGCGAAGGGCCGCGGACGAGTCCGTACCCGACTTGGTGTCCAGGTCGATGCCGATCAGGTGGTGGGGTTCCAGGCCGCAGGCGATGCCGTAGCCGGTGGCCCAGGGGGCGGCGGCGAAGAGCGCGCGTATGCGGCGGGGGTCGGTCGAGGCGTCGTACACCCCGTGTCCGAAGCGGTCGCACTCGCCGTGGCAGGGCGGTGCCGCCGGGTCGTCGCGGTGGGGTGAGCGCAGCGCGGGGAGCTTGGTCCGGGAGAGCGGGATGACGGCCAGTCCGCGTTCGGCGGCTGACAGGGCGTGTGCGAGGGCCAGCGTCGTGGCCTGCCGGTCGATGGTGGCCATGCATCTATGTTCGTACGAGTGTTCGAAAAAGGGAAGAGGTGGAGGCGTCGAGCGCCCCGGTGAGGGTGGATAAACCCGCCCAGCGGGATTGACTGAAAAGGTGACGAAACGCTTCATCCCTTGCGGTGTATGGGGTTGAGGTGTCCGCACCATCCTGAACTGCGGTTTTGGGGGCGTGAAGGGGGTTTATCGACATGTACTCACGCTTGCGAGCGAATAGCGGCTTCCGGGGTGGTTCGCCGGGGATTCGGTGGGCAATTCTGATCTCGCGACGTCGTGAACGAACACCGAGGCGGTCGGCCAACTGCCCCGGAACCAGCCGTACTCAGCCGGTCCTGACCGGTAACCGGTCCCGACCGGTACGTACTTCTCGCTTCTGGAGGAACACACATGGCAAGCATCCGTACCGCCCGCGTTCTCGCCGCCGCGGCAGCCCTGCCGCTCGCCGCCGCCCTCTTCTCGGGAGTGGCAGTGGCCGACAACGGCTCCTTCGCGGACAACGGATCGAACGCCGCGGTGGCGACCGTAGGTGGCAGCGGGGTCGGGGGTGACAACTACGGCACCTCGTCCACGACGCAGCAGCAGGCCGTCGGTTCGGGCGCCTCGAACCAGAGCAACACGGCGCAGGTGAACGGTTCCGCGTTCACGGCCATCGACCAGTCGAACGACAACGTCGCCGTCAACTTCACCCACCTCTGGTGAGCCGGCGGCCGCCGGGGACTGGAGACCCCCGACGGCCGTATGCCTCCTTGGTGGGGTGCTTTGTGGGGTGGTAACACGTCTGCGCGGCGGTGCTTCGGCATCGCCGCGCAGACGTTTTTGCGCTTACGTCCGCCCTTCGCGCCCGCACTCTCGGGGCCGGGCCGTCGAGCGGCCTCGAACCTTGACAGAGGGATGTATCTGACGGACAGTCAGAAACCCTTGTTCGTACGAGGTCCGGGAGGGCCGTCGTCGTGCATCTCGCCCCCACCGAACGCCAGCGACGACTACGTGCCGAACTCCGTTCCTACTTCCGGGAAGTGATGCCGGAGGGGCCGGCTCTTGCCAGTGCCAGTGCCAGTGCCAGTGCCAGTGCCAGTGCGGGTGCCGGTGCCGCGGAGCAGCGGGCGCTGTTGCGGCGGATCGGTGCCGACGGGTGGCTCGGTATCGGCTGGCCGGAGGCCTATGGGGGCCAAGGGCGGGGCGCCGACGAGCAGTTCGTCTTCTTCGACGAGGCCTGCCGGGCGGGCGCCCCGATCTCCATGGTCACGCTGAACACGGTCGGGCCGACGCTGATGAAGTACGGGACCGAGGAGCAGAAGGACTACTTCCTGCCGCGGATCCTGCGCGGAGAGCTCGTGTTCGCGATCGGGTACAGCGAGCCGTCGGCCGGTACGGATCTGGCCTCGCTGCGGACCCGGGCCGTGCGGGTCGGCGGCCCTGAGGGGGGCGCAGGGCAAGAGGGACAAGAGGGACGAGAGAGGCCTGAGGGGGCTGAGAGGCAGGAGGGGCGGGCGGGGCAGGAGGGGCGTTCGGGGCTCGACGAGGGGCCCGGCGGCGGGTGGATCGTCGACGGGCAGAAGGTGTTCACCTCCAACGCCCAGCGCGCCGACTGGATCTGGCTCGCCTGCCGTACCGACCCCGACGCGCCGAAACACAAAGGGATCTCGATCCTGCTGGTCCCCACGGACGCGCCCGGGTTCTCGTGGACACCGATCGAAACGGTGGGCGGGCTGACCACGACGGCCACGTACTACGACGGGATCCGGGTCCCGGCCTCCCGCCTGGTCGGCGAGGAGAACGGTGGCTGGGGGCTCATCACCAACCAGCTGAACCATGAACGGGTCGCGCTCGCCGCCCTCGGTATGCAGGCGGAGGACTTCTATCTGGCCGCGCTGGCCGCCGCCCGCGTCCCCGATCGGGTGACAGGGCGGCGCAGGGCTGACGAGCCGTGGGTGCGTTCGAGGCTGGCCGAGGTACATGCCCGGCTGGCGGCGACGCGCCTGCTCAACTGGCGTCTGGTGGGTGATGTGGGGGCCAGCCGGCTGGCCCCCGGCGACGCCAGCGGCGTGAAAGTCGTGGGAACCGAATCGGCCGTCGCGGTGTATCGCATGTGTCAGGAAATCGTCGGATCGGACGCGCTGGTCCGGTCCGGTTCGCCGGGGGTGTTCGAGGACGGCGAGCTGGAGCGGATGAACAGGGCGGCGCAGATCAACACGTTCGGGGGCGGGGTGAGCGAGGTGCAGCGGGAGATCGTGGCGACGATGCGGCTCGGGATGACGAGGGGGCGGCGGTGAGCGAGCGTGCGGTGCCGGGCGGGCGGGGCACGTCCGGGGAGGGCGCGGTGTCCGTGGACGCGACCGAGGGGGGATACGAGGACATCCACGCGCGGTTGAAGACGTACGAGGGGCTGACGGCCGTCGGAGGCGTGGGCAAGGACCTGGTCAACGAACCGATGATCCGGCACTGGTGCGAGGCGATGGGAGACACGAATCCGGCGTACGCGGGAGCGGACGCCGTCGCGCCGGCCACCATGCTCCAGGCCTGGACGATGGGAGGGCTCTCCGGGCACGGGGGACGCTCGGAGGCGTACGTCGAGATGCTCGGGCTGCTCGACTCCGCCGGGTACGTCTCGGTGGTCGCCACCGACTGCGAGCAGGAGTATCTGCGGCCGCTTCGGCCGGGGGACCGGATCACCTTCGACTCGGTGATCGAGTCGGTCTCCGAGCGCAAGACGACCAAGCTGGGCACGGGGTACTTCGTCACGACACGGACGGATGTACGGGCGGAGGGCGAGCCAGCGGGGACCCATCGGTTCCGGATCCTCAAGTACGTACCTGCGGGGCGGCGCAGGAAGGACGGCGCGACGGCCGGGGTGGCGACGGCAGCCGGGGAGACCACGGCGGACGCCAGGGAGACCGCGGCAGACGCCGGGGAGACCGCGGCGGACGCCGGGAAAGCTCCGGCACCCACCGGAGCAGCCGTGGCGACCACCAGAGCAGCCGTGGCGCCCGCCGGAGAGACCGTGGCGGCTTCCCGCGCCAAGCGGCCCCGCCCCGTCGTCAATCGTGACAACGCCGGCTTCTGGGACGGCGTCTCCCGGCACCGGCTGCTCATCCAGCGCTGCGAGAAATGCCGGACCCTGCGTTTCCCCTGGCTGCCGGGGTGCAATTCCTGCGGTTGCCTGGAGTGGGACACGGTAGAGGCGGCCGGTGAGGGGACCGTCTACTCGTACGTGGTGATGCATCACCCGCCCTTCCCGGCCTTCGACCCTCCGTACGCGGTGGGGCTGGTCGAACTCTCCGAGGGCGTCCGGATGATCAGCAATGTGGTGGGGGTGCCGCACGACCGTGTGCGGATCGGGATGCCGGTGCGGCTGGAGTTCGAGCGGGTGGACGAGGAGCTGGAGCTGCCCGTCTTCCGCGCCGTCGAGGGGAGCGGGGGCTGATGGACTTCACGCCGACGGAGGAGCAGACGGCCGCCCGCGAGCTGGCCGCGCGGATCTTCGGCGACCTGTCCACGCACGAGCGGCTGACCGCCGTGGGGACGGGCAGCGACGGGGAGTTGTGGAAGGCGCTGTGCGAGGTGGGGCTGCTGGCGGCCGTCGAGGACATCGGGCTCCTCGGGCTGGTCCTCCTCCTGGAGGAGCAGGGGCGGACGACGGCCCAGGTGCCGTTCGCCGCGAGCTGTGTCTACGGGCTGCTGGCGGTGTCGGCGCACGGCTCGGCGGAACAGCGGGAGCGGCTACTGCCGGGGATCGCGGACGGGTCGGTCGTGATGACCGGAGCCCTGCCCGACACCGCTGTACGGGCAGGCGCGCCGGGCGAGTTGAGCGGCGTGGCCCCCGTGGTGCCGTGGCTCCGCGACGCCACGCATGTGCTGATCGCCGACGAGGAACAGAAGTTGTGGCTCGTACGGACCGCCGACGCCCGGTGCGAGCCCGTCGAGTTGACGGCTCCGTGGTCGGCCGGACGCCTGATCCTGGACGCCGTACCGGCCGAACAGCTCGGTGGGGCCGGCGCGTACGACGACGTGCTGGCCACCGCCCGCACGGCCTTCGCGGGGCTCCAGGCGGGAGTGTGCGCGGGCTCGGTCGCCCGGGCCGTCGCGTACACCAACACCCGTGAGCAGTTCGGGCAGCCGCTCGCGGCCAAGCAAGGGGTCCAACTCCGCGCGGCGGACGCCCACATGGACACCGAGGCGATACGGGTCACGGCGTACGAGGCGGCCTGGCGGAGGGACGAGGGGCTGGACTACGCCGCGCACGCGCTGACCGCCGCCTGGTGGGCGTCGGAGGCGGGGCAGCGGGTCGTCCACGCGGGGCAGCATCTGCACGGCGGTATGGGCGCCGATCTGGAGCATCCGGTGCACCGGCACTTCCTGTGGGGACGGCAGCTGGACGCGTATCTGGGGTGCGGGAGCGAACTGCTCCAGGAGCTGGGGGAGTCGATCGTGCACGGCGAGGGAGAGGGCGAGGGGGACGCATGACCACCGAGGCCGGGCCGACGTGGGTCGGCGACGTGCTGGCACCGCTGGAGATCGAGATCACCCGCACACTCGTCGTCGCCGGGGCGATCGCGTCGCGCGACTACCAGGACGTGCACCACGACGCCGAGGCGGCGCGGCAGAAGGGTTCGCCGGACATCTTCATGAACATCCTGACGACCAACGGGCTGGTCGGGCGGTACATCACCGACCACTTCGGGTCCCGGGCCGTGCTGCGCAGAGTGGCGATCAGACTGGGCGCTCCCAACCATCCGGGCGACACCATGGTGCTGACCGGGGTGGTGGAGGACGTCCGCGGCGACACGGCGACGGTGAGGGTCGTCGGCGCCAACAGCCTCGGCAACCACGTCACGGGGACGGTGACGGTCACGGTGCCGCGGACAGCGACGGGCGCCACCCCGGAAGCGCCCGCGACAACCCCGGAGGCCCGGCCATGAGTGTGCGGACGCGGGACAGCCTCGGTGGACGGGCGGCCGTCGTCGGGATAGGGGCCACCGAGTTCTCCAAGGACTCGGGGCGCAGCGAGCTGCGGCTCGCGGTGGAGGCGGTGCGGGCCGCGCTGGACGACGCGGGGCTCACCCCGGGCGATGTGGACGGCCTGGTGACGTTCACGATGGACACCAGCCCCGAGATCACCGTCGCCCAGGCGGCCGGCATCGGCGAGCTGTCGTTCTTCTCCCGGATCCACTACGGCGGCGGGGCGGCCTGCGCGACCGTCCAGCAGGCGGCGCTGGCGGTGGCCTCGGGCGTGGCCGAGGTGGTGGTCTGCTACCGGGCGTTCAACGAGCGGTCGGGGCGGAGATTCGGCTCCGGCGTCCAGCGCAGGGTGCCGTTCGCCGAGGGTGCGGCGCTCGGTTGGGCGCTGCCCTTCGGACTGCTCACGCCCGCGTCCTGGGTGGCGATGGCGGCCCAGCGCTATCTGCACACGTACGGGCTGACCTCCGAGGCGTTCGGGCAGGTCGCGGTCGTCGACCGGAAGTACGCGGCGACCAATCCTGCGGCGTACTTCCACGGCAGGCCGATCACGCTCGCGGATCATGCGGCGTCCCGCTGGATCGTAGAGCCGTTGCGGCTGCTCGACTGCTGTCAGGAGACCGACGGAGGGCAGGCCCTGGTCGTGACCTCGGTGGAGCGGGCGCGCGACCTTCCGCGTCCGCCGGCCGTGATCGTCGCGGCCGCCCAGGGCGCGGGGCGGGCCCAGGAGCAGATGACCAGCTTCTACCGCGACGATCTGACGGGGCTGCCGGAGATGAGTGTGGTGGCGCGGCAGCTGTGGCGTACGTCGGGGCTGACGCCGGCCGGGATCGACGTCGGGATCCTGTACGACCACTTCACGCCCTTCGTGCTCACGCAGCTGGAGGAGTTCGGGTTCTGCAAGCCGGGTGAGGCCGCGGACTTCGTGGCGGAGGAGCGGCTGCCCTTGAACACCCACGGGGGACAGCTCGGGGAGGCGTATCTGCACGGGATGAACGGAGTGGCGGAGGGGGTACGGCAACTGCGTGGTTCGTCCGTGAACCAGATACCCGGAGCCCGCCGGGTGCTGGTGACGGCGGGGACGGGCGTTCCGACCTCGGGACTGATCCTGGGTTCGGACGACCGGGGCTGATCCAGGGGTCCGCCCGGTCCCGGTTCGGACGATCGGGGCTGATTGCGGGGCGGACGGATGAACGTGGCGCGTGTCCGGGCCCGTCGGCGCGGGCGGGGCCGTTGACTCGGCCTATGCGTTGGCTGCGATGTCACAAGATGATCGTCGGATTCGGGTTCGTGCTGCTCCTGCTGGGGCTCACGGCGGCACCACCGGCACAGGCGGGTTCCTGGTCGCCGGGTGCTGCCGCTCCGGTGGATTCCCCTGTCGGGGAGTCCGGCGCGAGACCCAAGGCGGTCACGTTCAAGGGCCGTGCGTTCGACACCTGCCGGGCGCCGTCCGCGGACACGATGCGGCGGTGGCGGGCGTCCCCGTACCGGGCGGTGGGTGTCTACTTCGGCGGTCGCGGGCGAGCCTGCCGTTCGCAGCCCCATCTGAGTCACCGCTGGATGCGCACGGTACGGGACCAGGGCTGGCGGGTGCTGCCGCTGTACGTGGGCTCGCAGTCGACCTGTGTGTTCGCGCGGCACAAGAAGAACGTACGGATCGGGCGGCATCCCTGGAAGCAGGGGACCACGGAGGGCCGCGACGCGGTGAAGCGGGCGTCGGCGCTCGGTATGGGTGCCGGGAGCCCGCTGTTCCTGGACATGGAGGCGTACGCGTACCGGAACAAGAAGTGCGCACGCTCCACCCTCCTGTTCGTGCGGGGGTGGAACCGGGAGGTGTCGCGCCGGGGGTATCTGCCGGGGTTCTACAGCAGCGCCGCGTCGGGCGTCGCCCATATGGAGCGCTCGCGGCGGGCCGGGGTGCGGGACCTGCCGTCGGTGGTGTGGTTCGCGCGGTGGGGCGTGAAGAACGGGCTGCACCGTGAGCCCGTGCTGCGGAAGGGCGCGTGGACGCCCGCGCGGCGCATCCACCAGTACGCGGGGAACGTACGGGAACGGCACGGCGGCCGGACGCTGCTGATCGACCGCAATCTGATGCACGCGCCGGTCGCACGCATCGGCTGAGCCGCCACAAGCGCCGTGCGGAGCGGCATTGGTTCCAGGTCGTACTACTCCGGCACCATGCCGGAGGCCGGTCTACTGCGGTGGGCGTGCGCGGGAGCCCGTCTCTCAGGGGTGAACCCTCAGGGGTCCTGAGCCTCGCGTCCACCTTCAGGAGGTGGGGCCTGCCCCCCTCCTACAACCTGAGGCGGACAAGGCTTCGGGACCTGCGGCCGATCCGCTGGAGCAGGGGGCGATCCTAGCGTGGAGCCATGACCACACCCGTCTGCACCAGCGCTTCGAACGTGGCGACGCGGACCCATGCGTACCCGTCGTTCTCCTCGTATGTAAGTGCTCGCCAACCTGTGCTGCTGCGTACCGCGCGCTCGCTGACCGCGAACCCGTGCGACGCGGAGGACCTGCTGCAGACCGCCCTCACCAAGACGTATGTCGCCTGGGAGCGGATCGAGGACCACCGGGCGCTCGACGGATACGTACGGCGGGCGCTGCTGAACACGCGGACGTCGCAGTGGCGCAAGCGGAAGGTCGACGAGTTCGCGTGCGACGAGATGCCGGAACCGCAGGTTCCGCCGGCCGGGGACCCGGCGGAGCAGCAGGCGCTGCACGACGCGATGTGGCGCGCGATCATGAAGCTGCCCGCGCGGCAGCGGGCGATGGTCGTCCTGCGGTACTACGAGGACCTGAGCGAGGCGCAGACGGCGGAGGTGCTGGACGTGTCGATCGGTACGGTCAAGTCGGCCGTGTCGCGTGCGCTGGGCAAGCTCCGCGAGGACCCTGAACTGGGCCCCGTGCGCTGACCGGCGCGGGCAGGAACAGAGCGGAACACAGAGCGCAGTACTGGGCAAGCAATGCTTGCCGTGATGTGATCGATCACCCAGGAGTAGTGACATACCGCGCGGTATGTGAGCAGAATCAGCCCAACCCTTACTACCGCGTAGGCAATGTCGCCCCCGGGAGGACGCCGTGCTGAGCACGATGCAGGACGTACCGCTGCTGATCTCTAGGATCCTGACCCACGGGTCGACGATCCACGGGTCGTCTCAGGTGATCACCTGGACCGGAGAGGCCGAGCCGCACCGGCGTTCGTTCGCCGAGATCGGGGCACGGACGGCACGGCTGGCGCACGCCCTGCGCGACGACCTCGGAGTCCGGGACGACGACCGGGTCGCGACACTGATGTGGAACAACGCCGAGCACGTCGAGGCGTACTACGCGATCCCGGCCATGGGCGCGATCCTCCACACGCTGAACCTCCGGCTGCCTCCCGAGCAGCTCGTCTGGATCGTCAACCACGCCGCGGACCGGGTCATCGTGGCCAACGGTTCGCTGCTCCCGCTGCTCGCCCCGCTGCTCCCGCACTTCAAGTCGGTCGAGCACGTGGTCGTCTCCGGCCCCGGTGACCGCTCGCTGCTCGACGGGGCGGCCGTCCAGGTGCACGAGTACGAGGAGCTGATCGCGGACAAGCCGGACAGCTACGACTGGCCCGCGCTGGACGAACGCCAGGCCGCGGCCATGTGCTACACCTCCGGCACGACCGGCGACCCCAAGGGCGTCATCTACTCGCACCGCTCCATCTACCTGCACTCGATGCAGGTCAACATGACGCAGTCCATGGGGCTCACCGACGGGGACACCTCCCTCGTCGTGGTTCCGCAGTTCCATGTGAACGCCTGGGGCCTGCCGCACGCGATGTTCATGACCGGTGTGAACGTGCTGATGCCGGACCGTTTCCTGCAGCCCGCACCGCTCGCCGAGATGATCGAGAAAGAGCGGCCCACGCACGCCGCAGCCGTCCCCACCATCTGGCAGGGCCTGCTCGCGGAGCTCAAGGGCAAGCCGCGTGACGTGAGTTCGCTGACCCAGGTCACCATCGGCGGCTCCGCGTGTCCGCCCGCCCTCATGAAGGCGTTCGACGAGCTGGGCATGCGCGTCTGCCACGCCTGGGGCATGACGGAGACCTCGCCGCTCGGCACCATCGCGCGGCCGCCGGCCCATGTCGAGGCGGGGTCGGACGAGGAGTTCGCGTACCGGCTCACCCAGGGCCGTTTCCCCGCCGGTGTCGAGCCGCGGCTGACCGGCCCGGGCGGCGAGCGACTGCCCTGGGACGGCGAGTCCGCGGGCGAGCTGGAAGTGCGCGGCCCCTGGATCGCGGGCGCGTACTACGGCGGTCAGGGCGCCGAAGCCCTGCGCCCCGACGACAAGTTCAGCGAGGACGGCTGGCTCAAGACCGGTGACGTCGGCACGATCAGCCCCGACGGCTTCCTGACCCTCACCGACCGCGCCAAGGACGTCATCAAGTCCGGCGGCGAGTGGATCTCCTCGGTCGACCTGGAGAACGCCCTCATGGCCCACCCCGATGTCGCCGAGGCGGCGGTCGTCGCCGTCCCGGACGACAAGTGGGGCGAACGCCCGCTCGCCACCGTCGTACTGAAGGAAGGCGCCGCCGCCGACTTCGACACCCTGCGCTCCTTCCTCGCCGACGAGGGCAAGATCGCCAAGTGGCAGCTCCCCGAGCGCTGGACGATCATCGAGTCGGTGCCGAAGACGAGCGTCGGCAAGTTCGACAAGAAGGTGCTGCGCAGGCAGTACGCGGCGGGCGAGCTGGACGTCACCCAGCTCTGACAGCCACAGCAGGCGATATGGGCGGGTTGGGGCGTTGTTTCACGTGAAACAACGCCCCAACCCGTTTGTGCGCATGGCTGGTTGAGGTGACTGTGTGCACGCCTGGTTGAGCCGACGCTCAGTTCGTTCCGATACGAGCCAGCAGATCCACGATCCGGTCCTGGACCTCGGCGCTCGTCGATCGCTCGGCCAGGAACAGCACCGTCTCCCCCGCGGCCAGCCGCGGCAGCTCGGTCTGGTCGACGGCCGCGGTGTAGACGACCAGCGGGGTGCGGTTGAGCTGGCCGTTCGCGCGCAGCCAGTCGACGATCCCGGCCTGTCGGCGGCGTACCTGCATCAGGTCCATCACCACCAGGTTCGGCCGCATCTGCCCGGCCAGCGTGACGGCGTCCTCGTCGGACGAGGCCCGTGCGACCTGCATTCCGCGCCGCTCCAGCGTCGAGGTCAGCGCGAGCGCGATCTCCGCGTGCTCCTCGATCAGGAGAACACGCGGCGGGTGCTGCTCGCTGTCACGCGGCGACAACGCCTTGAGGAGTACGGCGGGGTCGGCGCCGTACGCCGCCTCGCGTGTCGCCTGACCGAGACCGGCGGTCACCAGGACCGGCACCTCGGCGGCGACGGCGGCCTGGCGCAGCGACTGGAGGGCCGTGCGCGTGATCGGGCCGGTGAGCGGGTCGACGAACAGGGCAGCCGGGAAGGCGGCGATCTGGGCGTCGACCTCTTCGCGTGAGTGCACGATGACGGGGCGGTAGCCGCGGTCGCTCAGCGCCTGCTGCGTGGTGATGTCCGGCGCGGGCCAGACCAGCAGCCGACGCGGGTTGTCCAGCGGCTCCGGGGGCAGTTCGTCGTCCATCGGCTGGGGGTGGGGCTGGTTCGCGACCTCCACCGCGCCACCGGGGCCGTCGAGCGGCTCGGGGCCTTCGTCGGCGTTCTGGTCCGGTGCTCCTATGGCGTACGAACGGCCGGTGCCCTCGGTGGTGTGCGCGAGCCGGGACTGCTGGCCGCCGCCCGGGTGCGAGCGCGCCGCCGTGTCCGTCTGCTCGGCCGCGGGATCGGGCCGCGTGCCGAGCTTGCGGCGCCGCCCGGAGCCGTTGGTCGCGTGCGGGGGAGGCGTGGGCGCCTGGGGCTGCGGCGCGGCTCCTCCCTGCGCGACGGGCTGTGCCTGCGCCGGTGCGTGGGCCTGGGGGGCGGGGGACGCCGTCCGGCCGGGCTTGGGCTGCTGCGCGTCGATCATGCGGCGGCCGAACGGCACACCCTGCCCGAGCGTACGGACGCTGATCGCCCGGCCCTGCGTCGAGTTCGGGTCGACGGGAGGCGCCGCCGCCTCCGCGGGGAGGGGCTGCGCGGCGCGCGGCTGTTCCGGGGCCGCTGCGGGCTCAGGAGCGGTCGACGTATCGGCCGTGCCCGGCCACGGCTGCGGCGCGGCGGCGGCTTCCGGCTGTACGGGTACTCCGGCACCGGAGGTGTCGGCCGCGCCGGGCCAGGGCTGAGGGGAGGCGGTCGGGTCCGCGTTCGGAATCCCGGCCGCGGGCGTCTGCGGTTGCTGCTGTGGTTGCGGCAGGCCGGGATTCGCCGCGGGGGCGCCCTGGGCAGGTGTGCCGGGTGCCGGGACTCCTGGGTGACCCGGTGCGCCCTCGGCCGTCGCGGGTGCCACAGGTCCGGCGGGACCGGCCGGGGCGACCTGTCCGGGAGCGGCCTGCGGCGGCAGGGCCTGCTCCGGGAGAGGCGCCGCCTGCGGCGGGAGGGCCTGGCCGGGGACGGCAGGCTGGGGGAGACCCTGCGGGGGCACGGCCTGACCCATGGCAGGAACGGCCGGAGGGACGCCGTGTCCCGGCTGTACCTGACCGGGTGCGGATAGAGGCGCCGGCATGCCCTCCGGGGCGGGAACGGCTTGCGGGGCGGGAACGGCTTGCGCGGGGGGCAGATGACCCGGCATCGGCTGCTGTCCGGGAGCCCCGGGAGCCCCGGTCGCCGTATCCGGTGTCACCTCGCCCACGCTCACGCCTGCCGCCTCGCCCGCGGCCTGCCGGGCCCGTCGGCGTCCGCTGGGCGCCTGCACCGGATGCGGCTGGGGCGGAGTGTGGTCGTCGGCGGGGTCGCGCAGGGCGACGTCATGGCGTCCGCCGCCGGCCGCCGCCTGACCGTGGCCATGGCCTTCGGCGGACTGCGCCGCGTACTCGGGAGAGCGGTCCGCCTCGGCAGGCGGTAGCGCGAACACCGCGCGGGGCCCCGACTCCTGGGCCGCCGCACGCTCCGCCGCGGCGGCCAGCGCACGCCGACGCCGCCCGGTCGGCTGAGCGTTGCCGCCATCGGCGTTCTCACCCGCGGCGCCACCCGCATCCGTACCCGGCTGGGCGGGCGCGGCCGCGGGCAGTGCGGCCGGCAGGGCCTGCCGGCCGCCGTCCTGAAGGGCGCGGCGTCCGTCGGCGGGCGCGGGCACGCCCTGCGGAGGCACGGTCGCCCCCAGCCCGGTGGCCGCGGTACCGGCCGCGTGCTCGGCGGCGGTCACCACCGCGCCCTCGGAGACCCCGCCCTCGGAGACGCCGCCCTCCACGGGGCTCGGCCGTCCACGCCGCCGTCCGGTCGCGCCGTTGCCCTCGGAAGCACCGGAAGTACCGGAAGCGCCGGAAGCGCCGGAAGCGCCGGAAGGACTCTCGTCCCCGGCGGCTTGGGCCGGCAGCGCGGGCTGACCCGCTGCCTCCGCGGCGCGCCTGCGTCGCCCGGTGGGTACGGCCTTCTCCGTCGAGGGTGCCACCTCGCTCTCCAGGAAGGCGTCGACGGACGCGCGCCGGGCCCGCCGCCGCCCGCCTCCCTGCGGGGAGGCCTGCTCGGGCAGCGCGAGGGCCGAACCGGCCGCGCCGGAACCCGCTCCCACGCCCGCTTCCGCGGCCGGAGAGCCGTCCGGGGCCGGAGCCGCCTCGGGAAGGGCACCCGCACCCGGAACGGCGGCCGGGACCGAACCGGCCCCGCCGCCGATGGGCACTTCGAGGACGAACGCGCTGCCGCTCATCCCGGGGACCTCGTGCGTCTGCAGCACTCCCCCGTGCGCGCGCACGATGCCGCGCACGATGGGCTCGTGCACCGGGTCTCCCCCGGCGTACGGTCCGCGCACCTCGATCCGTACGCCCTCACCGCGCTGCGCGGCCGCCACGACGACCGTGTTGTCCATGTAGCCGCCGGCCGAGGCCGGTGAGTTGCCCGTGGAGTCGACGCCCGCGACATCCGCGATGAGGTGCGCGAGCGCGGTGGCGAGCCGCTGCGGGTCGACCTCGGCCTCGATGGGCGGCGCGTGCACGGCGAACTGCACGCGCCCCGGCCCGATCAGCTCGACGGCCCCGTCGACCCCGGCGGCGACGACCGCGTCCAGCATCACTTTCGTACGGCTGACGCTCTCGGTCCCGGAGTCGAGACGCTGGTACGCGAGCACGTTGTCGACGAGCGTGGTGATGCGGGAGTAGCCGGCCGAGAGGTGGTGCAGCACCTGGTTGGCCTCGGGCCACAACTGTCCGGCGTCGTCCGCGGCGAGGGTGGCGAGTTCGCCGCGCAGCTGGTCGAGGGGCCCGCGCAGGGAGCGCCCCAGAACGGCCAGCAACTGTTCGTGCCGCGCGGACAGTGCCTCGTAACGGTCCTTCTCGCGCTCGGCGAGGGCCGCGTACCGGTCGTCCCCCGCGGCCAGTTCCTCCGTGTGCTGCTCGCGCAGCGCGGCCAGCGCCCCGGTGTGCTCCTCCCGGAGGGCGGCCAGCTCCTCGGCATGCGCCTCGGCGGCCTGTGCGAGCTCCTGCCGATGCCGCTCGGCCTCGGCGTCCTTCTCCTCGGCGAGCGCGTCGTACGGCCGCCGGTCCGTGAAGGTCATCACGGCCCCGACGAGCTGGTCGCCGTCCCGTACCGGCGCGGTGGTCAGGTCGACCGGCACCCGGTCGCCGTTCTTGGACCACAGCACCTGCCCGCGCACCCGGTGCTTGCGCCCGGAGCGCAGGGTGTCGGCGAGCGGCGACTCCTCGTACGGGAAGGGCTCGCCGTCCGCGCGCGAGTGCAGCATCAGCGGGTGCAGTTCCTGCCCGCCGAGGTCGCTGGCCCGGAAGCCGAGGATCTGGGCGGCGGCCGGATTGACGAGGACGACCCGTCCCTCGGTGTCCGTGCCCACCACGCCCTCGGCGGCGGCACGCAGGATCATCTCCGTCTGCCGCTGCGAGCGTGCGAGCTCCGCCTCGGTGTCGACGGTGCCGGAGAGGTCCCGTACGACGATCATCAGCAGCTCGTCGCCGGTGTAGCCGTAACCGTCGTACGCCTGCTGCCCGTTCTCCAGGTTCGCGCTGGTGACCTCGACGGGGAACTCGCTGCCGTCGGTGCGGCGGGCGATCATCCGGGTGGGCCGGGTGCGCCCGTTCTCGTCGGCGGTGTCGGCCCGCCGCATCGTGCCCGGGATGAGCCGGGAGTCGAACTGCGGCAGCAGATCGAGCAGTCCGCGCCCCACGAGCGCGGTGCCCGGGGCCTCGAAGGCCTCCAGGGCGATGGTGTTGGCGTTGACGACCGTTCCGTTGGCGTTGACCAGCACCAACGCGTCGGGAAGTGCGTCGAGTATGGCTGCGAGGCGAGCAGCGCCTCGGGATGGCCTGCTGCTCACGAGACGCTTCCTCCCTGTTACCGCACCTTGCCGACCGCGGTAGCCATCTTGCCAACGGGGCCGCGACGTGTCACGCGAGGGAGTCTACGGGCAGTGGTTGCGCTCGCGACGCCGGATGAGAGGGAGGTCGCACGTAGAGGGGACGCAGAACGCACGCAGAAGGCCTGGAGAACCTGTGACCGTGCGTTTCCCCGCCCCGGCCACCACCCGCTCCCACGCATTGGCCGGAACGCATCCACACGCCCGGCCCCATACGCCAGCCCCTCCACCCCTCTCCCGCTCCCTCTACCCCTCCCCCCGTCTACGCGCCGAGATCGGGGAGGACGGGTACGAGGGCGTCCCAGCGCGCGATCTCGCACCCGTCACCGCGCTGGTACCTCGCGTCGACGGGGCGGCCGGCCCAGGTGCCCGTGACGTGGGCGGTGGCCGGACCCCCGTACTGCATCGTGCACATCCCGCGCTCCTGCGCGGGCGCGAACGGGCTCTTGCCCCACGAGGTGTTCCGGTCCAGCTGGTCGCAGGCGGCCTGTGCCCGGGGATGGCTGCCGCCCACCGGATGACAGTCGAGCTCGAACGTCCCGTCACGGCCCTCGCCCGCCCCGCTCACCGTCACGGTGAGGTGGTCGCTCCTGTCCGCCCCGCTCACCGGCGGCGGCACGAGGGGAAACGAATCGGCGTACGCGACCGCCGGCGCCCCGGACAGCGCGGCGAAGGAGGCGGCGGCTGAGGTGGCGACGGTGAGGGCGATGCGGCGCAGCATGGTGGCTCCCCTGACGACGGTTCTGTTCGACTGCCCTGGCGACAGCTCTGACGCCTGCTCTAACGCCGTCCGCGCCGTGACGTTGCGCGGGGGAGAAGGGCTTTGCCCTCGGGGCTTCGTGCCTAGTACCGTAGGAGGCGATTGGTGACAGCCCGCTCGACTGTGTCATCATCTGCACGCACCATTTCGCGCAGGCGAGGATGGTTGTGCTGGAGGCGTCGCCTAGTCCGGTCTATGGCGCCGCACTGCTAATGCGGTTTGGGACTTCAATCCCATCGAGGGTTCAAATCCCTCCGCCTCCGCAGAAGATCACGAAGCCCCGGTCGTCCACGACCGGGGCTTCGTCGTTCCTTGATCGTTCCCGACGCTCCACGGGGCCGCGCCGGAAGCCGTCCGGGGGCCGTCAGGAGGTCGTTTCCGCAGGTCAGGCATGGTCTGGCAAACGGATTTCGCCTCACGCCGCCAGTCATGTAATGTTGTTCCCGCAACGCCAACCGGGCAGAAAAGTCCGGAAGGAAGAGCAAACACAACAGAACACACAAGCACTCGTAGCTTAACGGATAGAGCATCTGACTACGGATCAGAAGGTTGCAGGTTCGAATCCTGCCGAGTGCACACAGGTGAGAAGCCCCGGACCAGGTGTCCGGGGCTTCTTTCGTTGTGGCGGCCCACTGTCAGTGGCGGCCTCTACGCTCGTCCGTGATGGCACAAGTGTGGAAATGCAGCGGGCTTCGGTGGGGCGGGGCGGAGCCTGTGCTGGTCTGGGACGGGGGGCGTCGCAGTGTGTTGCCGTGGGGGAAGCAGGTCGCGTTCGCCGTCGTGGGCGGGGGTGAGCGGCGGTGTGTGGGGGCGCGCGGGCACAGCTGTTTCGCGGGGGCCGCGGTGTCCGGGCGCAGTGTCGGGGCCCGGTGCGAGGAGTGCGCGCGGCTCGACCGGGCCCATTCCGTCGCGGCGGACACCATCGCCGACGACCCCCGGCCCTACTCCGTCTATCTGGCCTGGTTCGGACCCGGGATGGTCAAGGCGGGGATCACGGCCGTCGAGCGCGGGTCGGCTCGCTTGCTGGAGCAGGGCGCCGTCGTCTTCACCTGGCTGGGGCGGGGGCCGCTGATGGCCGCCCGGCGCAGTGAGGAGTTGCTGCGTACGGCGTTGGGCGTGCCGGACCGGATCGCCTACGACGCCAAGCGGGCCGTGCGGAGTGCGTTGCCCGGGGCGGGGGTGCGGGCGGCGGAGGTGCGGGGACTGCACGCCTTGGCCGTGGGGCTGGACGGGTGGCCGGACGCATTGGAGCAGATGCCGTTCGAGGCCGTCGACCACACGGAGGCGTTCGGGCTCGACGGGCTGCCGCCGGTCGTGGCCGTCGTCGGCGAGCTGGTCCCGGGAGGCGTCGTGCGGGGAGAACTGGTCGCCGCCGCCGGGCCCGATCTGCATCTGCTGACCGGGCGGGGGGTCGTCGTGCTCGATACGCGGCTCATGACCGGGTGGGAACTGACCGGAGCGGGCGGAGAGACCGGGTCGGGGGAGCGCGGGGAGATCACCGTGCCCGTGCGGGAGTTCGGAGGTGTTCAGGACGGGCTGTTCTGAAGGGCTGCGGGGCTGGGCAGGGCCCGGGGAGAGTTCGGGCATGCCGGTCTGACCGGACGGTCAAGAGATCGATCCCTTGGAGATCCCCTTTGGTAAACCGTCTGGACTTGGTGCGGCGGCCGGATCGAGGGTGGGCCACATGAGCCATCAGGATGCCTCCGCCTCTTCCCCCTCCTCCTCCCTCTCCCCTGTGCCCGTCGGTGCCTACGACCCTCCCTACTACGCCGTCGTCTTCACCTCGGTGAAGACGCAGGACGGCGAGTTCGGGGAGTACGGCGCGACCAATGAGCGGATGGAGGAGCTGGTCAGGGAGATACCGGGGTACCTCGGGATGGACCACGCGGGGTCGCCGGGCGGGCTCTCCGTCACCGTCGGGTACTTCCGCGACGCGGACGCCGTCGAGGAGTGGCGCAGCAATGCCGAGCACCTGGCGGCCCAGAAGCGCGGGCGCGCCGAGTGGTACCAGCGCTACACGTTGCACGTCGCCAAGGTCGAGCGCAGCCACAGTTTCGAGCGGAACCACCGTTTCGAGCACGGGCATGGCTGACGGCACGCAGAGGATCGGCACGGAAAGGAGCGGCGCGGAGAGGATGGATGCTGAGGAGGGCGAGACCGCGGAGGAGGGCGAGGCCGTCGGCGTACGGCGGTTCTGGGAACAGCTCGGTCTTCCCGGGCTCGTCGACGTCCACACCCACTTCATGCCCGAGTCCGTGCTGAAGAAGGTCTGGGCGTACTTCGACGGGCTCGGGCCGCTCACCGGCGGTGTCGAGTGGCCCATCACCTACCGGGCCGAGGAGGACGAACGGCTCGGGATGCTGCGGGAGTTCGGCGTGCGTGCCTTCACCGCCATGCTCTACCCGCACAAGCCGGGCATGGCCGAGTGGCTGAACCAATGGGCCGTCGACTTCGCCCGCCGGACCCCCGACTGCCTCCACACGGCGACGCTGTTCCCGGAGCCGGGCGTCGCGGAGTACGTGCGCAGGGCGCTGGACGACGGGGCGCGGGTCTTCAAGGCGCACGTCCAGGTGGGGGCGTACGACCCCGCCGACGCCCTGCTCGATCCGGCCTGGGGGGTGCTCGCCGAGGCGGGGACCCCTGTCGTGATCCACTGCGGATCGGGTCCCTCGCCCGGAAAGCACACCGGGCCCGAGCCGGTCGGGCGGGTGCTCGCGCGGCATCCGCGGCTGCGGCTGGTGATCGCGCACACGGGGATGCCGGAGTACGAGGACTTCCTCGACCTCGCCGAGCGGTTCGGGGAGGTGCGGCTGGACACGACGATGGCGTTCACGGACTTCAGCGAGGAGTTCGCGCCGTTCCCTCGACGCGCGCTCCCCCGCCTCGCCGGGCGTCCCCGTCCGGACCTGTCCACCCGTCTCGCCGGGCGTCCCCGTCCGGACCCGTCCCCCCGTCTCGCCGATCCTCCCCGCCTCGCCGGTCTCGGTGACCGGATTCTGCTCGGGACCGACTTTCCCAACATCCCGTACCCGTACGAGCATCAACTGCGGGCGCTGGAGCGGCTCGGGCTCGGGGAGGACTGGCTGCGGGCGGTCTGCCATGACAACGGGGCGCGACTGTTCGGCCTGTGAGGGCGAGGGGGCCGCGAGCCGCGAGCGGTTCCCCAGTGTTCCCTGAGAGGCGGCTGTGTGTTTCTCAGGGAATTCACAGGTTCCCGAAAGGGTGCTCTCAGGGCCGCCCACCAATGTGTTGGCTATGACCACGACCTCGCCCCAGGGGCGCACCGAACTGCTGAGGCCGGACGGGAGCCCCGTCCGCGTGCTTGTCGTGGACGACGAGCTGTCGATCACCGAGCTGCTGTCCATGGCCCTTCGCTACGAAGGGTGGCAGATCCGCAGCGCGGCGGACGGGACCGGTGCGGTGCAGACCGCCCGTGAGTTCCGGCCCGACGCCGTCGTTCTCGACATGATGCTGCCCGACATGGACGGTCTCGCCGTCCTCGGCCGGCTGCGCCGGGAGCTGCCCGACGTGCCCGTTCTCTTCCTGACCGCGAAGGACGCGGTCGAGGACCGGATCGCGGGGCTGACGGCCGGCGGCGACGACTACGTCACCAAGCCCTTCAGTCTGGAGGAGGTCGTGGCGCGGCTGCGCGGGCTCATCCGCCGTTCCGGCGCCGCCGACCGCCGCTCCGACTCGGTGCTCGTCGTCGGTGACCTCACCCTGGACGAGGACAGCCACGAGGTGTCGCGCGCCGGTGACGGCATCCACCTCACCGCGACCGAGTTCGAGCTGCTGCGGTTCCTGATGCGCAATCCGCGCCGGGTGCTCAGCAAGGCCCAGATACTCGACCGCGTGTGGTCGTACGACTTCGGCGGCCAGGCCAACGTCGTCGAGCTCTACATCTCGTATCTGCGCCGCAAGATCGACGCCGGCCGTGAGCCGATGATCCACACCCGGCGCGGCGCCGGTTACCTGATCAAGCCCGCGACGTCGTGAGCGGGCGACGACGGCCGCGTACGCAGCGGCGCCGACCGTCCGGGGCCCCGCGCACGCTGCGGCGCCGGCAGCCTCGGACCCTGCGGACGCGGCTCGTCGTCTCGGCGGTCGCGCTGATCGCGGTGGTCTGCGCCGTGATCGGTACGGTGACGACCATCGCGTTGCAGCAGCACCTGTACAAGCAGCTGGACAGCCAGGTCACCGACGCCGCCGAACGTGCCGGGGGCCCACCGCCGGGCGAGCTGCCCAGGAACCCCGACGGCGGCGGCTCGTCCCCGGGATACTCCGGCGGCTCCTCGACGGACGACAGGCTCGCGGATTTCGTCACCAAGGGGCCGACGCAGAAGGACACCATCGCGGCCGAGGTCGGCAGCGACGGCGGAATCACCAGGGCTGTCGTGGCCGTGGAGAAGTCCTCGGACGGCGCCTTCGACCAGATGGGCTCCAAGAACCTCAGCGACGCGGCGAAGGCCGCGCTCGGGTCCGTGTCCAAGACGGGCAAACACACCGTCGACATCCCGGGCATGGGCGAGTACCGCGTCATGTACGTCAGCGGCGGCAAGGGCAGTTTCTACATCGCCCTGCCCACCGAGTCCGTCACCAGCACCATCAACACCCTCATCCTCGTCGAGGTGAGCGTGACGGCGGCCGGTCTGATCGCCGCCGGTATCGCCGGCGCGACCATCGTCACCGTGGCCCTGCGCCCCCTGCGCAAGGTCGCCTCCACCGCCACCCGGGTCTCCGAACTGCCGCTCCACACCGGCGAGGTGACCCTCAACGAACGGGTCGCCGAGTCCGAGACCGATCCGCACACCGAGGTCGGGCAGGTCGGGGCCGCGCTCAACCGCATGCTCGATCACGTCCACGGCGCCCTGCACGCGCGCCAGGAGAGCGAGACCCGCGTACGGCAGTTCGTGGCGGACGCCAGCCATGAGCTGCGTACCCCCCTCGCGTCCATCCGCGGATACGCCGAGCTGACCAGACGCGGCAGAGAGGAGACCGGGCCCGACACGCGGCACGCGCTGGGCCGGATCGAGTCCGAGGCCGGGCGGATGACGGGCCTCGTCGAGGACCTGCTGCTGCTCGCGCGCCTGGACGCGGGACGGCCGCTCAGTTACGAGCACACCGACCTCTCCCCGCTGGTCGTGGACGCCGTGAGCGACGCCCGCGCGGCCGGCCGCGAGCACAACTGGCGGCTGGAGCTGCCCGACGAACCCGCGCTGGTGCTGGCCGACGCCGCTCGTGTCCAGCAGGTCATGGTGAACCTGTTCGCGAACGCGCGCACCCACACGCCTCCCGGTACGACGGTGACCGCGCGCGTGCGCCGTCAGGGAGCCTGGGTGTGCGTGGACGTCCAGGACAACGGCCAGGGCATCCCGCCGGACCTCCTGCCGCACGTCTTCGAACGGTTCGCGCGCGGCGACTCGTCGCGCTCGCGCTCCTCCGGTTCGACCGGGCTCGGGCTCGCCATCGTGCAGGCCGTCGCGGCCGCGCACGGCGGTGCGGTGACCGTCGACAGCGTCCCCGGACACACCGTCTTCACGGTGCACCTGCCCGCGCTGGCCCCTCAGGCGCCCCATTCTCATGAGGCGTTCATTTCGGAAACACATTCAAAACCGTACTCACAGGCACAGCACAGTGCGACCACATGGGTGCAACAGGGCGCTTGACGACAGTCGTTGTCATGCGAACCGAACCTTCTCCCGGCAACCTGCCGGCGCGGGAGCACCTCCCGGCCGGAAATGCCGGTACGCCTGTCCTGGACGTAGTGATCCCCGTCTACAACGAGGAGAAGGACCTCCAGCCGTGTGTGCTCAGACTCCACGAGCACCTCTCCCGCACCTTCCCGTACGCCTTCCGCATCACCGTCGCGGACAACGCGTCCACGGACACCACTCCCCTGGTGGCGGCGCGGCTGGCGGCGGAGCTCCCCGAGGTCAGATCGTTCCGGCTGGAGCAGAAGGGCCGCGGCCGGGCGCTGCGGACCGTCTGGTCCGCCTCGGACGCCCCGGTCCTCGCCTACATGGACGTCGACCTCTCCACCGACCTGAACGCGCTGCTCCCACTGGTCGCGCCGCTGATCTCCGGTCACTCCGACCTGGCGATCGGCTCGCGGCTCGCCCGTAGCTCGCGGGTGGTGCGGGGCGCCAAGCGGGAGTTCATCTCCCGTACGTACAACCTCATCCTGCGGGGGTCGCTGCAGGCCCGGTTCTCCGACGCGCAGTGCGGCTTCAAGGCCATCCGGCGCGATGTCGCGCAGGTGCTGCTGCCGCTCGTCGAGGACACCGGCTGGTTCTTCGACACCGAGATGCTGGTCCTCGCCGAACGGGCGGGGCTGCGCATCCACGAGGTGCCGGTCGACTGGGTCGACGACCCGGACTCGACCGTGCACATCGTGAAGACCGCGACCGACGACCTCAAGGGCGTGTGGCGCGTGGGACGCGCCCTCGCCACCGGCTCGCTGGCGCTGGACCGGCTCGCCCGGCCGTTCGGGGACGACCCGCGCGACCGCGAGATCAGCGGTGTACCGAAGGGCCTGGCCCGCCAGCTCGTCGGATTCTGTGTCGTGGGCGCCCTGTCCACGCTGTTCTACCTGGTGCTCTACAGCGGCTTCCGGACGTTCTCGGGTTCGCAGATCGCCAACGCGCTCGCCCTGCTCGTCTCGGCGGTCGCCAACACCGCCGCCAACCGCCGTCTGACCTTCGGCGTACGCGGCAAGGGCGGCGCGGTCCGCCACCAGGCGCAGGGCCTGGTCGTCTTCGGTATCGGACTCGCCCTCACCAGCGGCTCGCTCGCCGCCCTGAACGCGGCGACGGACGAGCCGGCGCACGCCACCGAACTCGCGGTGCTGATCGTCGCCAACCTCGCGGCGACCGTGCTGCGGTTCCTGCTCTTCCGGGCCTGGGTGTTCCCGGACCGGCACGACACGTCACCGTCGACGGTCGTCGCCTCGCACACACCCGCCGTGCCGAACGTGCCGCCGACCGTCCCGACCGGACCCGCCTCGCCGGTCTACGCGACGGCTCCGCGGGCCCCGTACGGCACGACCGACTCTTCCTACGGCACGACCGATTCCTCGTACGACCACCAGACCTGGGGGGACCCGACGATGCAGCTGCAGCCGGTGCGCCCGAACGATCATGATCCGAGGGACCCGCGATGACGACGACCCAGCACGAACAGCCGGATACGGGGGCCGCCGACCCCGGTTGGAGGCCACCCGCGTCCACAGCTGTACAGGAACCGGTCGTTCCGGCGGAGCCGGCCGCGGAGCCGACCGTTCCCGAGGACGGCAGCCCCAAGCAGCCCTTCGCGCGCCGCCTGTGGCGCGGGCGGCCCGAGGACAACCGCTGGGTGCGCCCCGCGTTCCTCGGGGCGCTGCTGCTGATCGGCGCGCTCTACACCTGGAACCTCACGGCCTCCGGGTACGCCAACTCCTTCTACTCGGCGGCGGCCCAGGCCGGCAGCCAGTCCTGGAAGGCCTTCTTCTTCGGCTCGCTCGACTCGGCCAACGCCATCACCGTCGACAAGCCCCCGGCCTCCCTATGGCCGATGGCCCTGTCGGTACGGCTGTTCGGCCTGAACTCCTTCGCGATCCTGTTCCCGCAGGTCCTCATGGCCGTCGCCACGGCCGGAGTGCTGTACGGGGCCGTGCGCCGCAGGTTCACCCCCGCGGCCGGCTTCCTCACCATGGCGGTGTTCGCGCTCACGCCCGTCGCCGCGCTGATGTTCCGCTTCAACAACCCGGACGCGGCCCTCGCCCTCCTGATGGCCGTCACGGTCTACTGCGTGCTGCGCGCCATGGAGAAGGCCGAGACGAAGTGGCTGGTGTGGGCGGGCGTCGCCGTCGGTCTCGCCTTCCTGGTGAAGACCCTCCAGGCGTTCCTGATCCTGCCGCCCCTCGCGATCGTCTACGCGGTGTTCGCGCCCACGACCGTGCGCAGGCGCATCGGGCAGGTGCTGCTCTCCGGCCTGGCGATGATCGTTGCGGGCGGCTGGTGGGTGGCCCTGGTCGAACTGTGGCCCGCGTCCTCCCGCCCGTACATCGGCGGCTCGCAGAACAACTCGTTCCTCGAACTCACCTTCGGCTACAACGGACTTGGCCGCATCAACGGCGAGGAGACCGGCAGCGTCGGGGGCGGCGGCGGAGGCGGCGGCTGGGGCGAGACCGGCTGGGACCGGATGTTCAGCTCCTCCATCGGCGGTCAGATCTCCTGGCTGATCCCGGCCGCGCTGATCGTGCTCGCCGCGGGCATCGCCCTGACCTGGAAGGCGAAGCGGACCGACACGGCCCGTGCCGCGTTCCTCGCCTGGGGCGGCTCGCTGCTGATCACCATGGTGGTCTTCAGCTTCATGCAGGGCATCTTCCACGAGTACTACACCGTGGCCCTCGCCCCGTACGTGGCCGCCGTGGTCGGCATGGGCGCGAGCGTGCTGTGGGAAGAGCGCGGCCGGATGTGGATCTCGCTCACCATGGCGGCCGCGGCCACGGCCACCGCGGTTTGGGGTTACGTCCTCCTGAACCGTTCCTCCGACTACCTGCCCTGGCTCAAGTGGCTGGTCCTGGTCGGTGGACTGGTCGCGGCCCTCGGCCTGATCTTCATCGCGCGGCTGGGGCGCAGGCTGTCCCTCGCGGTGGTCGGGCTCAGCTTCGTCGCGGCGCTCGCGGGCCCGACGGCGTACACGCTGACCACGCTGGACGAAGGCCACAGCGGCTCGATCGTCACGGCGGGGCCCTCGGTCTCGGGCGGTCGCGGCGGCCCCGGCGGTGGCATGGGCGGCGGTCCCGGTGGCGGCGGTGGCGGTATGCCGGGCGGCAACCGGCAGGGCGGCACCGGCCAGAACCAGCAGGGCGGCGGCATGGGCCAGCCCCCGACCGGCGGGATGCCGGGCGGCAACGGCCAGCAGGGCCAGCAGAACGGCAACGGTCAGACGGGCCAGAACGGCCAGACCCAGCCGGGCGGCGGTACCGCAGGCGGCACCGGTGACGGTGGCGGCATGGGCGGCGGAGGCGGTGGCGGTATGGGCGGTCTGCTCAACGGCGCGACCGTCAGCTCCGAGGCCAAGGCGCTCCTGGAGAAGAACTCCGGTGACTACACCTGGGTGGCGGCGGCGATCGGCTCGCAGAACGCGGCGAGCTACCAGCTCTCCACCGGCGACCCGGTGATGGCGATCGGCGGCTTCAACGGCAGCGACCCCTCGCCGACGCTGGCCCAGTTCAAGAAGTACGTGGCCGACGGGAAGATCCACTACTTCATCTCGTCCGGCTCCATGGGCGGCGGTGGCGGCAGCGACAGCTCCGGCACCGGGACCCAGATCAGCGAGTGGGTGCAGAAGAACTTCAAGGAGGTGACGGTGGGTTCGTCCACCTTCTACGACCTGACGCAGGCCGCGAGCAGCTGACGGTTCGCCCTTGAGGGGGGACCGGGGCGGTGGCCGGGGCGGAAGTGCCCCGGTCACCGCCCCTTCGGCGTGCGTGCCGTGCGACCCGTAACTGCGTTGTACGCCGTATAAGGCTTGTTCTACGGTGTATGGCATGCCAACTTCCCAGGGCCGTCCGCCGGGCCGTACCCAAGGCCACCCCCAGCGGTGGCTGATCCTCGGTGTCATCTGCCTCGCCCAGCTCACCGTGCTGCTCGACAACACCGTGCTGAACGTCGCGATCCCCACCCTCACCGAGGAACTGGGCGCCGGCACCTCCGACATCCAGTGGATGATCAACGCGTACTCGCTCGTCCAGTCGGGACTGCTGCTCAGCGCGGGCAGCGCGGCCGACCGCTACGGCCGCAAGAAGATGCTGATCGCGGGCCTCGCCCTGTTCGGCATCGGCTCCCTGGTCGCCGGACTCGCCGACACCACCGGCCAGTTGATCGCCGCCCGCGCGGGCATGGGCGTCGGCGGCGCGCTCCTGCTCACCACCACGCTCGCCGTCGCGATGCAGATCTTCGCGCCCGACGAGCAGCCGAAGGCCATCGGCATCTGGAGCGCCGTCAACGCCCTCGGCTTCGCGACCGGCCCCCTGCTCGGCGGTTTCATGCTCGACCACTACTGGTGGGGCGCGATCTTCCTCATCAACCTGCCGGTGGTGGCCCTGGCCCTCACCGCCGTGATCAGCCTCGTACCGGAGTCCAAGAACCCGCGCGGCGACCGCCCCGACCTCCTGGGCGCCCTGCTCTCCACCATCGGCATGACCGCCCTCGTGTACGCGATCATCTCCGGCCCGGAACACGGCTGGACCTCCGCCCGCGTCCTTGCCACGGCCGCCCTGGCGCTCCTCGTCCTGGCCCTCTTCGCCTACTGGGAGAGCCGGATCCCGTACCCCATGCTGGACCTGCACTTCTTCCGGGACCGGCGCTTCACGGGGGCCGTCGCCGGCGCCGTACTGATCACCTTCGGCATGGGCGGCGCGCTCTTCCTGCTGACCCAGCACCTCCAGTTCGTCCTCGGATACGGGCCCCTGGAGGCGGGGCTGCGCACGGCGCCGCTCGCCCTGACCGTGGTCGCCCTCAACTTCACCGGCCTGTCGGCGAAGTTCACCGCGAAGCTCGGCACACCCGTCTCCATCGCCCTCGGCATGGTGCTGATGTCCGGCGGGCTCGTCTCGATCGCGACCCTCGCGTCGAGCGGATACGCCGGCACCCTGCTCGGCCTGCTGCTCATTGGCGCGGGCTGCGCGATCGCCAACCCCGCCATGGCGCACGCCATCATGAGCGCGATCCCGCCGGAGAAGGCGGGCGTGGGCGCGGGGATCAACGGCACGCTGGCCGAGTTCGGCAACGGCCTCGGCGTCGCCGTCCTCGGCGCGGTCCTCAACGCCCGCTTCGCCGCGCTGATCCCGTTCGCCGCGGCCTCCCTCCCGGCGACGCTCGCCGCGGCGGACTCGGCGGACGAGCGCGCGCGGATCACGGACGGGTTCGCGTCCGGCCTGGAGACCAGCCAGCTGGTCGGCGCGGTGGCCGTCCTCCTCGGCGGACTGCTGGCCGCCGCGTTGCTTCGGCGGGCCGAGAGGGCAGACTCCGCGGTGGCGGCGGTGCCGATGTGAGGGCCGCCCGGTAGAAATCAGGGCTGGGGCGGACCTCGACGGTCCGAGGCGTCCCGGTGCGGAAGTGTCGAGGAAGGTGCGCCATGGTGAGGGCAGTCGACCGGGCCGAGCGCCCGGCACGGACCAGCGTCTGGCTGGAGGGCAAGGCTCCGCGAGGTGGTGGCGCCCGGGGCGGCCAGCCGGCCTCGCTCGACCGGGACCGGATCACCGGGGCGACGGTACGGCTGCTCGACGCGGACGGGCTGGCCAAGTTCTCCATGCGACGGCTGGCCGCCGAGCTGAATGTGACCGCGATGTCCGTCTACTGGTACGTGGACACGAAGGACGACCTTCTTGAGCTCGCGCTCGACGCGATCTACGGGGAACTGGAACTGCCCGATCCGGCGGCGGACGAGGACTGGCGGGACCAGCTCCGCGCCGTCGCCTCCGGCTACCGGGCGCTGCTCGTACGGCATCCCTGGGCCTCGCCGCTCGCCGGGACGTTCCTCAACATCGGGCCCAGGTCGGTCGCCTTCTCGCGGACCGTGCAGCGGGTGATGCGCAGGACCGGGCTGCCCACGCACCGGCTGGCGGGGGCCATCTCGGCCGTCTCCCAGTTCGTGTACGGGTTCGGCACGATCGAGGGGCACTTCACCGCGCGGTCGGCGGAGGCGGGGATGAGTCCTGACGCGTACTTCCAGCAGGCGCTGAGCACGTTGAAGGGGGCGCCCGAGCTCGATGACGTGCTGGAGGAGAGCACGGAGATCATGCGGGCGCGTGGGGGGAGCACGGTGGAGGAGATGTACGAGCGGGACTTCGGGTTCGCGCTGGATCTGGTGATCGCGGGGATCGAGACGGTGGTGCTCCGCGGGGGTGAGGGGTAGGGGTGCGGGTTTGTGGCCCGCGACCCCCTCAAGACGAAAAGATTGCGCCGTTCCCCGCGCCCCTAAAGGCAAAAGACTGCGCCGTTCCCCGCGCCCCTGGGGGGTGGAGGCCAAAGATTGCGCCGTTCCCCGCGCCCCTGGAATGGTCGGGTTAGGCCAGTCTTGCGGGGAAGCCGCCCGTGGCCACCGGGCCCCATTTCTGTGGGGTGATGCGGATGATCGACTTGCCCTGCTTGAGCATGGCCTCCCGGTACTCCGCCCAGTCCGGGTGCTCGCCCGAGATGTTGCGGAAGTACTCGACCAGGGGTTCCACCGAGTCGGGGGAGTCGATCACCTCGGCCGTGCCGTCGATCTGGACCCAGGGGCCGTTCCAGTCGTCGCTCAGGACGATCAGGCTGACCCGCTCGTCGCGCTTGGCGTTGCGGGTCTTGGCGCGCTCCGGGTAGGTCGAGACGACGATGCGGCCCGAGTCGTCGACCCCGCAGGTCAGGGGCGACCCCTGCGGGCTCCCGTCGGCCCTGCGGGTCAGCAGGATGGCGCGATGACGGGGACGTACGAAGTCGAGCAGCTCGGCCGACGATACGGAGGTGTTCGTAGCGATGTTCGGTGCCATGGGGGCAGCCTAGATGTACAACCGCCCACCCAGGCTGACCCTGCCGTGCCTACGCACAGGTCTTTGTCCGTCCCTGGGGCTGTACCCGCTGGCTACACCTGCGGGAGCGTCTCCCCCTGCACGGCCTGGATGTCCAGCTCCACCTTCAGCGTCGTACCGATCGCCGCGATACCCGCCTGGACGACCTGGTTGTAGTTCATCGCGAAGTCCTCGCGGCGCAGTTCCGTGGTGGCGCGGAAGGCCGCGCGGGTGCCGCCCCAGGGGTCGGCGCCGGTGCCCAGGTAGGCGAGGTCGAGGTCGACCGGGCGTACGACCCCGTGCAGGGTCAGGTCGCCGTGGACCGTCCAGCGGTCGCTGCCGGTGGCCGGGGTCAGGCCCGTCGAGACGAACGTGATCTCCGGGTGGCGCTCCACGTCCAGGAAGTCCGGCGACTTCAGGTGCCCGTCGCGCATGGCGTTGCCCGTGTCGATCGAGTCGGCCCGGATCACCGCCTCCACCCGGGACTTGGCGACCTCGTCCGGGGCGATCTCGATCGACCCGGCGAACTGTGTGAACCGGCCGTGCACGCTGGAGATCCCCAGGTGCTGGGCGACGGCGCCCACGGAGGAGTGGGCCGGGTCCACCGTCCAGGGGCCGGGCGGCGGCAGCTCGGTGCCGCCCTGCCGGGCGAGGGTCACGGTGCCGATCTCGGCCCGGCCGCTCGCCGTGACGATGGCGCTCGACGCGACGGGCGCGTACCCGACGGCCGTGACGATCACCGTGTACGGGCCGGGCACGAGCTCGACCGCGTCCCGCACACCGCCCTCGTCGTCGGCCTCGGCGCGCACCACCTGGGCGCCCGTCATGTCGGTCACGGTGACGACCGCGTGCGACACGGCCCAGCCGTCCCGCGTACGGATCCGCGCGGTCAGTCCCATTGCACAACCTCATCTCATGAAAACCGGCCCGCGGAGCACGCCTCCGCTCGGAACGCGCCCCACGGGCCGGGGTCTTCGACTGCTGTTTCCTCAGGTGGTCCGGTGACTACTCGCCGGGGTGGGCGAGCCGGATGTCGTGGCCGTCCACGCCGCCGCCGCTCACGGTCAGGGCCGTGGCCACCGGCGGGTAGCCGGTCGCGATGACGGTGTACTCGCCGCTGTCCAGGTCGGCGAAGGCGTACGCCCCGTCCGCCCCGGTGGTGGCGGTGCCGACCACGTTGCCCGCCGCGTCGACGAGCGTGACCCGGGCGTCGCCCAGGGGGCCGGCGGGTGCGTGCACCACGCCCTGGAGCTGCGCTCCGGCGGTCAGTTCGACCTCGACCCGGGTGACCCCGGTGCCGCCGACCTCGACGGGCAGGGCGCGGGGCCGGTGTCCGGCGGCGTTCACCGCGACGGTCACGGCGCCGGGCACCAGCTCGGCGAAGGTGAACTCGCCCTGCTCACCGGTGGTCCCGGTGGCCAGCACGTCACCGCGCACATCGGTCACGATGACCATCGCGCCCACGACGGGCTGCCCGGTCCCGGCGGCCTTCACCGCACCGGCGAGCCCGCTCGTGCCGCTCAGCAGGATGTCGTACGCGAGCGGCTCACCGTTCACGACGACCGTCGAGGCCTGCGGCTGGAACCCGTCCGCGGAGGCGATCAGCACGTACGAACCCGTGCCGGGCGCGTCCACGGCGTAGGCGCCGTCGGCCTGGGCGACCGAGCGGCCCAGCTGACGGCCCGCGAGGGAGATCAGCGTGACGGCGGCCCGGGGCACGGGCGCGCTCTCGGCGCCGCGTACGAACCCGTGGACCGGCACCCCGCCGGAACCGGCACCCGCGGCCGGGTCGGTACCGGCCGCCAGGGTGGCGACGGCCGCGAGTCGCTGGGTGCCCGCGGGCCCCTGCTCAGGGCCCTCACCGGCGCCGGTGTCGGCGACGGCCCAGCTCGGTACGCGCTCGTCGGTCCCGTCCGGGAGGACGCCGGCCGAGCCGGCCGCCGGGGAGCCCGCCGCGGGGGAGTCCGCCGCCGGGGCGGCCTCGGCGACCGCCGTGACCTCCGCCTGGGCCTCGGCTGCCTGCGCCAGCCCGCCCGAGGTACGCAGCGGGACCTCCTTGATGAACAGCGTGATGAGGAAGGCGAGCAGGGCCATGGCGGCGGCGATCAGGAAGACGTCCGCGATGCCGTGCCCGTACGCGCTCTCCATGACCGTGCGCAGCGGCGCGGGCAGCGAGTCCATGTCCGGGATGCTGCCGGTCGAATGACTGGCCGCGGCGGCGTACTTGGGGTCGATGCCGGTGAGGCCGTCCTTGACGTAGTCGGTGATGCGGTTGGCCATCACCGCGCCGAGCGCCGAGACGCCCATCGCGCCACCGAGGGAACGGAAGAAGGTCACCGTGGAGCTGGCCGCGCCGAGGTCCTGGGGCGCCACCTGGTTCTGCGTGGAGAGCACCAGGTTCTGCATCATCATGCCGATGCCGAGACCCAGCAGCGCCATGAAGATCGCGGTCTTCCAGTAGTCCGTGTCGTAGCGGATGGTGCCCAGCAGGCCGAGGCCCGCCGTGATGAGCACGCCGCCGCCGACCAGCCACGCCTTCCACTTGCCGGTCTTGGTGATGATCTGGCCGGAGACCGTGGAGGAGACGAACAGACCGCCGATCATCGGGATCGTCAGCACACCGGACATGGTGGGCGACTCGTCCCGGGCCAGCTGGAAGTACTGGCTGAAGAAGACGGTGCCGGAGAACATCGCGACACCGACGAAGAGCGAGGCGAGGGAGGAGAGCGCGATGGTCCGGTTGCGGAAGAGCCGCAGCGGGATGATCGGCTCCTTGGCCTTCGACTCGATGAACACGAAGAGCAGTCCGAGCGCGATCGAACCGCCGACCATCGCGTACGTCTGCCACGACACCCAGTCGTACTTGTCGCCTGCGAAGGTGACCCACAGGAGCAGCAGCGAGACCGCGGCGGAGATGAAGAACGCGCCGGCCCAGTCGACCTTCACGTCCCGCTTCACGACGGGCAGGTGCAGGGTCTTCTGGAGGACGATCAGCGCGATGATCGCGAAGGGGACACCGACGTAGAAGCACCAGCGCCAGCCGAGCCAGCTGGTGTCGGTGATGACACCGCCGAGCAGCGGGCCGCCGACGGTCGCGACGGCGAACGTGGCGCCGAGGTAGCCGGAGTACCGGCCGCGCTCACGCGGGGAGATCATCGCGGCCATGACGATCTGCGCGAGGGCGGACAGACCGCCCACGCCGATGCCCTGGACCACGCGGCAGGCGATCAGCATGCCCGCGTTCTGCGACAGGCCGGCGGCGGCCGATCCCAGGACGTAGACGACGAGGGCTATCTGGACGAGCGCCTTCTTGCTGTAGAGGTCCGCGAGCTTGCCCCACAGGGGCGTGGTCGCGGTCATCGACAGCAGGGCGGCGGTGACGACCCAGGTGTACGCGGACTGGCCGCCGCCCAGGTCACCGATGATCTCGGGCAGTGCGTTGGAGACGATCGTCGACGACAGGATCGCGACGAACATGCCGAGCAGCAGCCCGGACAGGGCTTCCATGATCTGCCGGTGCGTCATCGGAGCGCCGTCGGGGGCACCTCCGTGCTTGGCGTGTGAGCCCCGCACACCGGCTGGTGTGGTCGTTGCCATGGGCTTCCTTTTCTTGTGTCGCGTCATACAGGTGTACGGGTGGTCCGCTCGGCGGGCGCCGCGTCGGGCCCGGCCGGTACGGCCGAGGGGGCCGGTACGGGCGTCAGGGCCCGGCAGTCGCCGAAGCTGGCGCGCAGTCGGCCGAGCAGGGTGTTGAGCTGGTCGACCTCGTCGTCGGACCAGTCCGCCAGGTAGTGGGCGAGCGCGTTCATATAGCGCTCGGAGAGGTCGGCGAGCATGTCGCGTCCGGCGGGGGTGAGCCGCAGGATGCGGGAGCGCTTGTCGGCGGGGTCCGGGGACCGGTCGATCCAGCCGTGCTCGGCGACGTGCGCCACATGCCGGCTGGTCACCGACATGTCGATGGCCATCAGCTCGGCGAGACGGCTCATGCGCATCTCCCCGTGCCGGTCGAGCAGCGTGAGCACCGCGGCGGAGCCCGCCGGGCACTCGTGCGGGAGGATCCGCCCCAGCCCCCGCTTCACGGCACCGATGGCGCTCAGCTGCTGGGCCAGCTCCTCGTACTGCCGTCGAGCGGCCATCGCACCTCCCTCATGTTCTTTTGTTGCTTCAGGCAACCATAAATACTGTTGGTTGCTGCAGGCAAACGAAATGGGACCCCAGGGCCTAAAACCTTGGCAAAGGCAAGTATTGGCGAACGTAAACCCGCAGTTCAGGCGGTTTTCCGCGCGTATCGGGCGGTGGCTCGGCCTGCTCGGTGTCTGGGGCAGCGGTCCCTGCCTGGCCTGCGCGATGCCTGAGGCGTAGGCCCCCGCCTGGCTCGTTCCGTCTCCGGGGCGGCGGTCCCCACTCGGCCTGCGCGATGCTTGAGGCGGGCCGCCCCTGCCTGGCCCGCTCGATGTCGAGGGCGGGCGCCCTCACTCAGCCTGTCCGGCGTTTGAGGACGAGGCCGCAAGGCCGATACGGGGGTCCGGGGGCGGAGCCCCTGGGGCGGTGCCCACCAAGAGAAGAGGGCCCCAAAACTTGGGGCCACCGAACGCACCCGATAGGGTCACGCGCATGGCAAACACCCAGGGCCCCGAGGGCAACTACGACCCCGCGGGTAGCACCCAGATGTTCCGAGCGTTCGTCGACGACCCGCAGAGCCGCCAGCAGCAGCAGGCGGCCACCACCCGGGGTCCCCGGGTCGGCCTGATCGTCGGTGTGATCGTGGCCGTCGCGATCGTCGCCGTGGTCGCCTGGCTCGCACTCAAGTAGCCGCTGCGAGCAGCCGCTCAGGCGGTTGCTCAAGCGGTCGGGGGCGCCGCCGGGCGCCCTACTCCCACCGGACGGACACGTCCCGCGTCTCGACATGCATACCGAGAGGTACGCGCCAGGCGTCGACGCACACCGTCCAGGTCTTCTCCGTCCGGCTGCCCGGAGCGATCGGCACGGGCAGCCGTTCGGACGACTCGACGGTCGCCCAGTCGATCCCGAGTGCGCCGATGACGTGCGTCCCGAAGGTCACCGTGCCCGAACGCACCGCGGTGCCCCCGGTGTTGTGGAACCCGACGGTGACCTTCTCGCACCACCGCTTGTCGGCCGGCTCCCGTTCGGGCTCGCCGACGACCAGCACGGCGGGACCGGCGGGCGTGCCCGTACCCGAAGTGCCTCCGGCCCCCGAACTCCCCTCACCACCATCGGTGTTGCCCGTACCACCCGTATCGTCCGGCGCATCCCCGCCGCCCGAGGACGGGCTCGTACGACCGCTGTCGTGCGCGCCGGACGTGCCGCCGGCCGGGGACGAGCCCGCGCCGCTCCCACCCGAGCCGCTGTCCGCACCTGCGCCCGCGTCCGTGTTCGCGTCCGTGTCCGCGTCCGTGTCCGCGCTTGACCGACCCCGGTCGCCGCCGCCCGATCCCGAACCCGGCCGCCCCGCGGCCCCCTTGGCCGCGGACCCGCTCTCCAGCGGCACCAACTCCACGTCGCCCGTGGGCGCGACCGCCCCGGCCGACGACGAGGGGCGCTGGACGGCGACGTACCCGTCACCGTCGCCTCCGCCGCCACCGACGCCCATACCGCTGCCGCAGGCGACCAGCGTCACCGCTCCCAGACAGACCACGGCCGCCGAGGCACCCCCAAGGGCCCCTCGGCGACCACGTATCGACCGCTGTCCCACCCGTCGACGCATCGCGCCAGTGTGGCTGACGACCCGTCAATTATGAACCCCTCGTGGGGCCCCGGGCGGTGGCTCAGTCGGAGATGAGACCTTCCCGCAGCTGGGACAGCGTCCGCGTGAGCAGCCGGGAGACGTGCATCTGCGAGATGCCGACCTCCTCGCCGATCTGCGACTGCGTCATGTTGGCGAAGAAGCGGAGCATGATGATCCGCCGCTCGCGGGGCGGGAGTTTGGCCAGCAGCGGCTTCAGGGACTCGCGGTACTCGACGCCCTCAAGGGCCGTGTCCTCGTAGCCGAGGCGGTCCGCGAGCGAGCCCTCGCCGCCGTCGTCCTCCGGAGCCGGGGAGTCGAGGGACGACGCCGTGTAGGCGTTGCCCACCGCCAGGCCGTCGACCACGTCCTCCTCGGACACGCCCAGGACGACGGCGAGTTCGGCGACGGTCGGCGAGCGGTCCAGCTTCTGGGAGAGCTCGTCGCTGGCCTTGGTCAGCGCGAGCCGCAGCTCCTGGAGCCGGCGCGGCACGCGCACCGACCACGAGGTGTCCCGGAAGAAGCGCTTGATCTCACCCACGACCGTCGGCATCGCGAACGTCGGGAACTCCACGCCCCGTTCGCAGTCGAAGCGGTCGATCGCCTTGATCAGGCCGATCGTGCCGACCTGGACGATGTCCTCCATCGGTTCGTTGCGCGACCGGAACCGGGCCGCCGCGTACCGCACCAGCGGGAGGTTGAGCTCGATGAGGGTGTCCCGCACGTAGCCGCGCTCGGGGCTGTTCTCGTCGAGTGCGGCGAGCCGCAGGAACAGGGAGCGGGACAGGGTGCGGGTGTCGATCACTTCCGGGGTCGGGGGGAAGGCCGGGGCTTCCGCGGCCGGGATGGCCGGAACCTCGACAACGACACTGTGAAGCACGTCTGGTGCGGATTCGCTCTTCGTGAGCGTGAGCACCTTCGAGCTGCCCTGGTCTGCGGACATGCCACCCCCTTTGGGTCGCGGACGGTCGCGGCGGAACGCTCCCGTCGAAGGAACGCAGCCTCCACCTGAATACCGGAGGCGGGGCTGCGGCAAACGCGTCACCGGAAGAATGTCACATGTCGGCAACACGCTGTAGTGATATGTCGACACAACAGGGGTGAATAGGCCCTGGAAAAGGGGGGTCTGACGGTTTTTCACCGCAGAGATGTCAGGAAAAGCCCTTGGAAGCGATTCGCTCCCCGGAGCTACGCCTCGATCCTGTTTGCGGATCGAAGCCGAGCGAAGCTACGGGCGAGGAGCCTTGACACATGCATCTGCGAGACGCCCAGCTCAGCGCTGATCTGTGACTGCGTCAGATTGCTGTAGTAACGCAGCAGAAGGATGCGCTGCTCGCGCTCGGGAAGCTGGACGAGCAGGTGCCGTACGAGGTCCCGGTGCTCCACGCCGTCCAGCGCGGGGTCCTCGAAACCGAGCCGGTCGAGGAGCCCCGGCAGCCCGTCGCCCTCCTGGGCGGCCTCCAGGGAGGTCGCGTGGTACGAGCGTCCGGCCTCGATGCAGGCCAGCACCTCGTCCTCGGTGATGCGCAGCCGTTCGGCGATCTCGGCGGTCGTGGGCGTGCGCCCGAAGGCCGTCGTGAGGTCCTCGGTGGCGCTGTTCACCTGCACCCACAGCTCGTGCAGCCGGCGCGGTACGTGGACCGTGCGGACGTTGTCGCGGAAGTACCGCTTGATCTCGCCGATGACGGTGGGCATCGCGAAGGTCGGGAACTGCACGCCCCGGTCGGGGTCGAAGCGGTCGATGGCGTTGATCAGCCCGATGGTCCCGACCTGGACGACGTCCTCCATGGGCTCGTTGCGGGACCGGAAGCGGGCGGCGGCGTACCGCACGAGCGGGAGGTTCGCCTCGATCAGCGCGGCCCGCACCCGGCCGTGCTCGGGGGTGCCGGGCTCCAGGTTCTTGAGCTCGCCGAAGAGGACCTGGGTGAGGGCCCGGGTGTCGGCCCCGCGCCGCCGCTGCGGGCTCTGGTCCGGGGAATCGCCCGGCTCGTCGAGCCGTTCGAGGGCCTGCGGCTTCTGCTGGGGAGGTGCGGGTGCTTGAGGCGCGGTACTGGCCGGCACGGTCAACTCCACCTCTGGGTCCGTCAACCCGTGAAAACACAAGTCCGAACGACGTCCGTCAGACACATGCGTCAACTCATCGGTCAAAAGCGGTCATAGCATCACAAGACATGTGCACTGTGTGCAAGCACCTCATCACTCCGTGTTGAGGTCCGCTCGGGGTCCGGGACGTGAAAGCGCATGAAAGAACCCCCCGCCGTTCGGGCGAGGGGCCGGTGTTCCGCGCGGGGTGTGCTGTGCCGCGGCTCAGAACTCGTAGTCGGCGATCACCCACGTGGCGAACTCGCGCCACAGGGCGACGCCCGCCTGGTGGGCGGGGTGCTCGATGTACCGCTTGAGCGCGTCCGTGTCCTCGACCGCCGAGTTGATCGCGAAGTCGTACGCGATGGGGCGGTCGGTGATGTTCCACTCGCACTCCCAGAACTGCAGTTCGGGAATCGAGTCGCCGAGCGCACGGAAGGCGGCGACGCCCTCGACGACACGGGGCTCGTCCCGCTCGACACCTTCGTTGAGCTTGAAGAGGACCAGGTGGCGGATCACGTGCACTCCCAGGACGAACGGGGAAACGGGGGATACGGGGATACGGGGTGGGGACGGAGGGGACGGCGATGGTGCGGCCGCTCGCCAGTCCTTAGTCCTTGGCCCCGTCGGCGATCCAGGTCATGAAGTCACCGACGGACTGGGCGGCGTTCGAGATGCCCTCGAAGCCTATCTGGACGTAGTCCGCCGCTCCTTCGGGGTCGGTGATGATCACGTACAGCACGAAGACCACGACTACGTAGACGGCGATCTTCTTCGAATTCACCGCCATCGCGGCCTCCCCGTGTGCCTGCTTCTGTGCCCGCTTGTGCCCCTGTGACTGCTGTGCCCATGGGGACCCCTGTTGTCGGCGGCGAGTGTAACCCCGGGCAGTTGATCTGACGATCTTTCAATGAGGCGGGGCGGGGCAGCATGAAGGGCCCGGTCCAGTGGACCGGGCCCTTCATCTATCTGCGGTAGCGGAGGGATTTGAACCCTCGGTGACTTGCGCCACACTCGCTTTCGAGGCGAGCTCCTTCGGCCGCTCGGACACGCTACCGAGAGAGATCCTAGCCCACGATGGGCCGTGCTCGGAAATCGGTTCAGCGGCCCCTGAAGAACTCGGTGAGCAGCCGGGCGCACTCGTCGTCGAGCACCCCGGCGATCACTTCGGGCCGGTGGTTGAGCCGGCGGTCGCGTACGACGTCCCAGAGGGAGCCGGCCGCGCCCGCCTTCTCGTCCCGGGCGCCGTAGACGACCCGGTCCACACGGGACTGGACGAGCGCGCCGGCGCACATCGTGCAGGGTTCGAGGGTGACGACGAGCGTGCAGCCGGTGAGCCGCCACTCCCCGGTCCTCGCGGCGGCCCGGCGGAGCGCCAGCACCTCGGCGTGGGCGGTCGGGTCACCGGCCGCCTCACGCTCGTTGTGCCCGGTGGCGAGCACCGTCGTGCCGTCCGGGGCCAGCACCACGGCGCCGACGGGTACGTCCTTGCCGCGGCCCGCGAGTTCGGCCTGCTCCAGGGCGAGCCGCATCGCGGGCCGCCAGCGGTCACGTACAGGATCTTGTACGGGAACGGGAACGGGTACGGGACCTTCGGCGGGGTCCTGTTCCTCCTGTGTGTTCGGCGGAGTCAGCGGACGGTCTCCAGGACCTCTGCCGCCCCGAGGACCTCGGCGATCTCGCCGAGCGCGTCGGTGCTGTCCAGGGCCAGCAACTCCTTCTCGCTCACACCGAGATCGGTGAGGACCTCGCGGTCTCCGATGGGTCCGGACGGCACGGTCTCACCCTTGGAGGTGGTGCCGACGTCGTCCTCCTCGTCGTCGGTCTCGTCCTCGGGTTCACCGTCCTCCGTGCCGTCGAGGTCGAGGGAGTCCAGGTCGGCGACGTCGTCGTCGCCGGGCTCCCGTCCGAGCAGTTCGTCCGTGAGCAGGATCTCGCCGTACGAACTGCGGGCCGCGGCCGCGCCGTCCGAGACGTAGATGCGAGGGTCCTCCTCGCCGTCCACGCGGACGACTCCGAACCACGCGTCCTCCTGCTCGATGAAGACGAGCACCGTGTCGTCGTCGACCGAGGCTTCGCGGGCCAGGTCGGCTAGATCCGACAGGGTCTCCACATCGTCGAGCTCTGTGTCGCTCGCTTCCCACCCGTCTTCGGTGCGCGCGAGCAGTGCGGCGAAGTACACCGTGACTCTCCCACTGGTCCTAGGCGTGCCGGTTGGGGGTCCCCCCGGCGGAGGTTGTGGGCGGGGGATACGTGCTCCGAGCCCCGCCCACTCGGAATCGTGGCAGAAACAGAGCGTTCAGGAGAGGTCTTCGGCTCGCTGTGTCCCGGTCGCGTTCCCACGCCCGGTCGCGTGGCGCGTGCGTCACACCGCCGCATGGCCTCACCTGGGCGCCCGGCGCCCACCGACAGCGGGATCGTACGCCGCCGGACCCCGCCTTCGTACGCGCCTGCCCGACCGCTGCCCGGCGGGTCGCACCACGATGCCCCTACGGGCGTGCCGACGGACGGCCCCCGGGGCTGCCCGGACGCACTTCACCGCGCGGACGAACCCGCTTCCCCCGACACCGGACCATCTGCCCTGCGTGTGGCGCGGCTCCGGATTCCTGCCTGCGACCACGGCTGCGAGCCGTCCTGCCGCCTACCTTGCGGCTGCCCGGCAGTGGGGCATCCGTCCAGCCCGGGCGGCCTGTGGTGCGACCTCCGCAATCTGCCTGCGGCTAGCGGCTAGCGGCTAGCGGCTAGGGGCTTGCGCTTGGCAGCAGCCCCCTCGGCCGGCGTTCGGCGGTTGGGCTTCCGGCCCGCGGTCGCCGACCGAGTGGCGTGGCTACTGGCCGGCGGCTGCCCTGCGGTGGGGCATCCGGCTCACCCCGGTGGGCCGTGCCGGTGGCCGGCCGAGGCTGCCCGGTGGCGGGGCGCTCGGCCCGTGGTTTTCGGGCGCGGGCGCGGGTGCGTCGGGGTGGCGCTACCAGCGGAACGTGCGCATGCGCATGGCGTGGCGCAGGCGGGCCGTTTTCGCGCGGCGCGGCTGCACCCTGTCGCGCAGCTCGCGAGCCTCCGTGAGTTCCCGCAGGAACTGGGCCCTGCGCCTGCGGCGCTGGGCGTCGCTCTCCAGGTCTTCCCGGTTCTGTCGCTCCGGGTCCGGCATCGGCAACACCCCCAGTCGGTCACTCCCACTTTCCCCCCGACGGGCGGTTTGATGCCAGCGGAGGTTTGCGCGGTGGCATCGGCGAAGTGTTCTCGACCCAGGTGGCGACGGGCGACGGGCGCCCTGGACGGGCCCGGATACCCTGGTGGACATGCGTCTCCACGTCGTCGACCACCCCCTGGTCGCTCATAAGCTCACCACGCTGCGCGACCGCCGCACCGACTCCCCGACCTTCCGTCGGCTCGCCGACGAGCTGGTCACCCTGCTCGCGTACGAGGCCACGCGGGACGTGCGCACCGAGCAGGTCGACATCGAGACCCCGGTGTCCCCCACCACGGGCGTCAAGCTGTCCCACCCGCGCCCCCTCGTCGTACCGATCCTGCGTGCCGGCCTCGGCATGCTCGACGGCATGGTGCGGCTCCTGCCGACCGCCGAGGTGGGTTTCCTCGGCATGATCCGCGACGAGGAGACGCTCCAGGCGTCCACGTACGCGACCCGTATGCCCGAGGACCTCTCCGGACGCCAGGTGTACGTCCTGGACCCGATGCTGGCCACCGGTGGCACCCTCGTCGCGGCGATCCAGGAGCTGATCAAGCGCGGCGCCGACGATGTGACGGCCGTGGTCCTGCTCGCCGCCCCCGAGGGCGTCGAGGTCATGGAGCGCGACCTCGCGGGCGCCCCGGTGACCGTCGTGACCGCGTCGGTCGACGAGCGGCTGAACGAGAACGGCTACATCGTCCCGGGCCTGGGCGACGCGGGCGACCGCATGTACGGCGCGGCCGAGTAGCCGGACCGAACGAACAGCCGGACCGACCGGACCGCCTTCTCCCGGCGGTCCTCATCGGTCCCTCTTCAGCAGCTCTTCCTCAGCAGTCCCCAGCAGTCCTCAGCAGTCCTTCTTCGTCGAGGGCGCCGGTGCGGGCTTGGCCAGAGCGGTCAGCGCGTCGTCGGCGTCCTCTTTCGTCGTCAGGGCCTTGTAGGCCTTGCCGAGGATCAGGTCGACCTCCGTGGGCCTGGCCCGGGTGTCGGTCTTCAGCTCGGCACCAGCGAGCTGGGTCGCGAGGACGGGAAGGGCGGCGTCGGCGGCGGCCTTCGCGCCGAGCACGATGCCGGCCCCGTCGACCTTCTTGTCGTACTCCTTGGTCGCGTTGCCCACCTCGCCGATCTTGAAGCCGCGCTTCTTCAGCGCGTCCGCGGTGTCCTTGGCGAGGCCCTTGCGGGCCGTGGCGTTGAGGACGTTCACGGTGATCCGGCCGGGCTCGGGCAGGGCCTTGACCGGGCTCGCGGAGGGCGAGGGGGACGTCTTGCAGCCCGGTGCCGTCCCGGCCGCGGACGCCTTGTCGCCGCCGCCCGTGAAGACGTCGATGAGCTGCAGGGTCCCCCAGCCGGCCAGTCCGAGCGCGGTGACGGAGGCGGCGACCGCGAGCACGATCCTGCGGCGCCCCCGGTTTCTGCGCATCCGTGGGTACTTGTCCCCCGTGATCCGGTACTGGCCGCCCATGCCAGGGGGAGTGAGCATGCTCATGGGCGCAGCGTAGTGCGCCGGAGCGACGATGCCTACTAGATGATCATTGACCGGGGCTCAGTCCAACCCAAAAGGGCCAACCCGGGCAGGGGGCGGCCGGGCGGGGACCGGCCCCGGACGGGTTAATGCGCGCGGGGGTCGACCCCGGGCGGGGTCGGTGCGCGCGGGGGCCGAGAGGGCTCCCCGGGCAGGCGTCGGCCACCCGGGGGCGGACCGGGCCGGGCGAGGGAGGGGCTCAGTCCAGTTCGAGGACGCGGGCGTGGAGCACCTGGCGCTGCTGGAGCGCGGCGCGGACGGCGCGGTGCAGGCCGTCCTCCAGGTACAGGTCGCCCTGCCACTTCACGACGTGCGCGAAGAGGTCGCCGTAGAACGTGGAGTCCTCGGCGAGCAGCGTTTCCAGGTCGAGCTGGCCCTTGGTCGTCACCAGCTGATCGAGGCGGACCGGGCGCGGCGCGACATCCGCCCACTGCCGGGTGCTTTCCCGGCCGTGGTCGGGGTACGGCCGTCCGTTTCCGATGCGCTTGAAGATCACACGGAAAGCCTACCGGCCAAGAGCTTCCGGGCGCAGCCATGGCGCCGGAGTGCGACGCTGGAAATGACGTCGTAAATATGGGCAAACCGGTAATTCTCCCAGATCACCCGTTCATGATCCGTTAGGAAACGGCCCGAGAACGGTCTCGGGAAACCCGGGAACAGGGGCCTGAAATGACTGACAGTGAAACGCGGTCGACGAGGACATCCGGCGCCGGGACCGCCGGGACCGCCGGGACCGGCACGGCCGGGGCACCCGCCGCTCCCGGCGACGCCTCCGCCCTGCCGCCGCAAGCCCTGGAGATCGCCTCCGGGTACGGCTTTCCGGGGGCCGCGCTCGATCTGGGGGCTCTGCTCTGGGACGGGCGGTGTCTGCCGGACGCGCAGATCCGGATCCCGCTGGGGATGCTCAACCGGCACGGGCTGGTGGCCGGAGCCACCGGTACCGGCAAGACCAAGACCCTGCAGCTCATCGCAGAGCAGCTTTCGGCGCAGGGCGTGCCGGTGTTCCTTGCGGATGTGAAGGGTGACGTCTCCGGCATCTCGGCGCCCGGCCAGGAGAACGACAAGGTGCGGACGCGGGCCTCGGAGGTCCGCCAGGAGTGGACGCCGGCCGGCTACCCGTGCGAGTTCTACGCCCTCGGAGGCATGGGCCACGGCATCCCTGTACGCGCGACCGTCACGAGTTTCGGCCCGGTCCTGCTGTCCAAGGTGCTCCGGCTGAACCAGACGCAGGAGCAATCGCTCGGCCTGATCTTCCACTACGCCGACCAGAAGGGCCTGGAACTGGTCGACCTGAAGGATCTGCGGGCCGTGGTCACCTTCCTCACCTCCGACGAGGGAAAGCCCGAGCTGAAGGGCATCGGCGGGCTGTCCCCCGCCACGGCCGGAGTGATCCTGCGCTCGCTGACCGCGTTCGAGGCCCAGGGGATGAGCCCGTTCTTCGGGGAGCCGGAGTTCGACACGAACGAGCTGCTGACGGTGGCGGCGGACGGCCGGGGAACGGTCTCCGTCCTGGAACTGCCCGCCGTGCAGGACAAACCGCAGCTCTTCTCGACGTTCCTGATGTGGCTCCTCGCCGATCTCTTCCACGACCTCCCCGAGGTCGGTGACGTCGACAAGCCGAAGCTCGTCTTCTTCTTCGACGAGGCGCATCTGCTCTTCAGCGACGCGTCCCGGGCCTTCCTGGACTCGATCACGCAGACCGTCCGGCTGATTCGCTCGAAAGGGGTCGGCATCTTCTTCGTCACGCAGACCCCCAAGGACGTACCCGGAGACGTCCTCGCCCAGCTGGGCAACCGCGTCCAGCACGCGCTGCGCGCCTTCACCCCCGACGACCAGAAGGCGCTCAAGGCCACGGTGAAGACCTTCCCGGACTCCCCGTACGACCTGGAGGAGGTCCTCACCGCCCTCGGCACCGGGGAGGCCGTCGTCACCGTCCTCAGCGAGAAGGGCGCGCCGACACCGGTCGCGGCGACGCGGCTGCGGGCGCCGGAGTCCCTGATGGGCCCGGTGGACCCGGCGGTCCTCGACCGGGCGGTCGAACAGTCGCCGCTGCACGCGCGGTACGCCCTCGCGGTCGACCGCGAATCGGCGTACGAGAAGCTCCGGGCGGGGGAGGCGGAAGCGTCCGCGCAGGCGACTGAGCGGACAGCTCGGCCTGCGGATGCGCAGGCGGAGCCCGAGAAGGGTGCGGGCGCCGGCCGAGCTGCCCGGAAGACCGAGCAGGACCCCTCCGTCGTCCAGCAGGTCGTCCGCAGCGGGGTCTTCAAGTCGCTCGCCCGCAGCCTGGGTACGCAGATCGGGCGCGAGATCACCCGGTCGGTCTTCGGTACGGCCCGGCGCAGGCGGTAGCCGGAACCGCTTCCCCGGCGGCGAGGACGGGGGCGGACCGGCCGTGGCCCGCCCCCGCGGTCGGTTCAGCCGACCTCATCGACTCGGTCGCTGATTCAGTCGCTGATTCAGTCGCGCTCGCGATTCCGGAACGGGACCGGCTCCGAAGCCGAAGCCGAAGCCGACGACGGTGTCGGCTTCGCTTTCGCGCTCGGGTTCGGGTTCGGTGCGGCCCGGCCGGTTTCAGGGGGCGTCTTCGGGGCGTTGCGGAGAGATTCGGCGCGCACCAGGGCGTGCAGGATCGCGTACGGGTCCATCGGCATGGAGAGAGTCCTCTCGTGCTGCTGGGGGAGGGAGAGCGGTCCGGTCGGAGCCGGGCTCCTCAGCAGCGGAGGACCATGCAGCGCAGGGCGCGCGGGGCAGGAGCGTGATGGAGCGCGCGGCCCCGTGAGCGGGGGCGCGCGGTGGCCGCGGCCGGGCGGTGCGCGGACCGCCCCGCCGGGCGCTGGTGCACCGGGGGACGGTGGCCCTGACGGGCGGCCGACCGGAAAGCGGTGTCCAGGACGTCATGCGGGTGTTCGAGACCGGGCTCGGTGGAGACCGCGGCGGGCGGGGCCGTACGGATCCCGCTGTGCCCGCCCGCCGAACCGGCCGCACCCATCGCGCACAACGCGCACAGCAGTGCGGCGAGCAGCACGAGGAACCGCTGCCGGGCGTTCCGGCGCGGAGCACACGCGACGAACCGGTCAGGACCCGGGCCAGGACTCCGGCCAGAACTTCGGCCAGGACTCCTGTCGGGACTCCTGTACGGATTCCGGTCGAGGCTCCGGTCGGGGCTCATGAGAGGTCATGTCCCCGGTCGGAGGGCCCGGCGCATCGGCCGCGCCCGCAGAACCGCCCGTTCGGCGTAGAGCGGCGGGCCAGGGCCGGTACCGGGGTAGGTACCGGGACCCGGGCAGGTACCGGAACCCGGGTCGGTCCGGGCGCGTACGACGCCATCCCGTCCCGCTCAGAGCGCGCGCGGTACGGTCCGGGCCCGCTCGCGCATCCGGAACGACGTGATGATCTCCGTGACGCCGAGGGCCAGCAGCCAGGCGCCGCCGACGACGGTGAGGACGGCCACCGACTCGAAGGGGGAGACGATCAGCACGACACCGGCGAGGAAGCTGAGGATCCCGAGGAGGATCTGCCAGCCCCGGGCGGGCACGGTCGGGTCGGACGCGGCGGCCAGCGTGTGCGTGACACCGCGGAACAGCCAGCCGATGCCGATCCACAGCCCGAGCAGCAGGATCGACTGCATCGCGCCGCGGAAGCAGAACAGGCCCAGCAGGATCGACAGCGCCCCGCTGATGAACGCCATCACCCGCAGGGAGGTCGCCGTGTGCGTCCCGAACGCGGAGGCCAGCTGGAGCACGCCGCTGAAGAGCAGATAGAGCCCGAAGAGCACGCCCGCCGCGAGCAGCGTCGCCTTCGGCCACACCAGCATCATGAGGCCGAGCGCCAGCGCGGCGATCCCGGCGGCCAGTACGGCCTGCCAGGCGGTGCGGGAGAGCAGGAAAAGGGGACCTTCGAGTCGGTCCGGTTCGTGGAGATCGCCGGATCGGCGCGGGTCGCGGGCCGCGTGGGCCCGCCTGTCGTCGTATTCAGGCCCCCAGGGGCCGCCACTCGGTACCTCGGCCATGCCTCATGCTCAGCCGGAACCGATGCCCCTGCCACTCGTGAACCCCGAACGGCTGAACGCGCCGGCCCGCCCTCCGCGGAACCTCACCCGCCGGAGCCCTTCACCGCCTTCGCTGCCTTCCCCGCCTTCGTGGCCTTCGCTGTCTTTGCGGTCTTCGCCGCAGTCGCCGACTTCGCGGTCGTCTCGGCCGCCGCCTTCGCCGCCGCCTTCATCTCCTGCTTGTGCGCCCGCACCTTCGTCAGCGACTCCGGGCCGGTGATGTCCGCGACCGAGCGGAAGGATCTCGCCTCGCCGTAGGGACCCGCGGCCTCCCGCCAGCCCTTCGGGCGCACGCCCAGCTGCTTGCCCAGCAGGGCGAGGAAGATCTGCGCCTTCTGGGTGCCGAAGCCGGGCAGCTCCTTGAGCCGCCGCAACAGCTCCGCCCCCGTCACCGCGCCGGCCCCCGTACCCGGGTCCGCGCCCTCCCAGACCTTCGCCGCGTCCCCGTCGTAGTGCTCCACGAGGTACTGGCACAACTGCTGGATCCGCTTGGCCATCGAGCCCGGGTAGCGGTGCACGGCCGGTTTCGTGGACAGGAGGGCCGCGAACGCCTCCGGCTCGTACGCCGCGATCTCGTGCGCGTCGAGATCGTCCGCGTCGAGCCGCCGCGCGATCGTGTACGGGCCCGCGAACGCCCATTCCATCGGGACCTGCTGATCGAGGAGCATGCCGACGAGCGCGGCGAGCGGGCTGCGCCCGAGGAGTTCGTCGGCCTCGGGCTGCTGGGCGAGATGCAGGGTGACGTCCATGCCCCGATCATCGCGCGTACGGGTTCAGGCCGCTCGCCAGTACCCCAGCGCGTTCACCCGCTGCTTCGGCAGGGCCAGTTCCTTGCGGAAGTACGCGGCCAGGGAGCGGGTCGTGGCCGTGTCGCAGGCGATCCAGACGTACGGGTCGGCGGTCTCCTTGAGCAGCTCCGGCACGGCCGCCCGCACCTGTGCCACCAGGTGGGCGCCCCGGTCGAGCCGCGGAACCGTACGCAGGTCGTGGCGGGCCGGGTCCACCCGCAGGGGCAGACCGTCCGTGCCCCGGCCCGCCCCGTCCTCCTTGCTCGTGCCGCTCCCGGCGGTCTCGAACCAGATCGTCGCGGGTGCCGTACCCACCGCGTCCAGCAGCGAGTTGAGGGCCGGCAGCGAGGCGGTGTCGGCGATCGCCAGCACCCGGGACGGAGCCGGGTCCGGGTCGGTGAAACCCGTGCCCTGGACCGTGGCCTCGATGGTGTCCCCGGCCTTCGCGGACCGCGCCCAGTCGCTCGCGCACCCCTCGTGCAGGGCGAACTCCAGGCTGAAGGTGCCCGCGGCCGGATCGGGGTCCACGAGGGTGTACGCCCGCTGGTGCGGTTTGCCCGCGTTGTCGAACCACAGCCGTACCCACATCGTCGGGTGCACCCCGGTCGCCGCGAGCATGCCGCCGTCGGAGAGGTGCAGCCGGCGGTAGTGCTCGGTGACGTCCTCCGCGCCCAGGACCGTGAACGTGAAGTCCTTGCCCCGGAACAGTTTGAGGACCGCGCCCTCCCAGCCGTGCCCCTGCCCCATGGCGTTTTCACCCTTCGCGTACGATTCCGTCACACCTTACTTAGGTGAGCCTAACCTAATCTCGAACCGAGAGGGAGACGCAGGGTGACTGCCGAGATCTACCGCGACGCCTGGGGCGTCCCGCACCTGCGCGCCGGCGACGCCCTCGAACTGGCCCGCGCCCAGGGCCTCGTCACGGCCCACGACCGCGCCTGGCAGATCGAGGTCGAACGCCACAGGGCGCGCGGCACCTCGGCCGCGTTCCTCGGCGCGGACGCGCTCGCCTGGGACCGGTTCGCGAGACAGGCCCTGCTCGACGACACGGCGAGACGCTGCTTCACGGCCCTGGAGAGACGGGACCCCGAGACGGCCGCCTGGGTCCGGGCGTACGTCGACGGGGTCAACCAGGGCCTGCCCGAAGGGGCCCGCCGCACACCCGAGTTCGGGGCCGTCGGGCTCGTACCGGGCCGGTGGGAGCCGTGGACCCCGCTGGGCGTCTGGCTGGCCACGCACATCCTGTTCGCGGGGTTCCCGGCCAAGCTGTGGCGCGACGAGGTCGTACGCCGTCTCGGTCCGGACGCCGTCGCTCTGTTCGCCACCGACGGACCCGGCATCTCCGGCAGCAACGGCTGGCTCGTCACCGGCGAGCGCACCGCCACCGGGCTGCCGGTCATCGCGGGCGACCCCCACCGTTTCATCGAGGCGCCGGGTGTGTACCAGCAAGTCCGACTCGCCTGCCCGGAGTTCGACGTCGTGGGCCTGGCCGTACCGGGCGTCCCCGGCATCGCCCACTTCGGCCACACCGGCACGGTGGCCTGGGCGATCACCAACGCGATGGCCGACTACCAGGACCTGTACAGGGAGCGGCTCCGACGGTCCGGCGACGAAGAGGCCGGAGAGGCCGGAGGGGCCGCAGGGGAGGGAGAGGAGGGGCTGGTCGAGGCGCTCGGCCCGGACGGGAAGTGGCACCCCGCCGCCCGTCGCACGGAGCTGATCGAAGTGGCCGGCGCCGACCCCGTGGAGGTCGAGGTGATCGAGACCGACCGCGGCCCGGTCATCATCAACCCCGACCCCACCAGCGGCGACGGCGCCGGCGGTGGCGGGCGCGAGAACCCGCCCGCCGACCCCATCAGCCTCCGCCACCCGCCGCGCGTCCGCGAAGACCTCGGCTTCAGTGCCCTCCTGCCCCTCCTCCGCGCCCGCCGGGTCGCCGACGTGGACCGCGCCCTCGACGACTGGGCCGAGCCCGTCAACGTCGTCCAGGCGGCGGACACCGAGGGCGGCCTGCTCCACCGCGTCGCGGGCCGCGTGCCGGTACGCGACCCGCTGAACGGCACCCGGATCGTCCCGGCCTGGGAACCCGGCCACGCCTGGCACGGCTGGTACGCCCCCATGCCGCGCGGCACGGTCGACGACGGCCTCGCGGTCATGGCCAACCAGCGCGGCCCCGCCACCCCCCTCGGCGTCGAGTTCGCGCCGCCGCACCGGGCCGCCCGGCTGCGCGCCCTCCTCGACGTGCGGAAGGACTGGAAGGCCGCCGACATGGCCGCCCTCCACATGGACACCCACCTCGCCTCCGCGGCCCCGCTGCTGAACCGCCTCGCCGCCCTCGAAGACCTCAGCCCCGAAGCCACCGCCCTGCGCGCACAACTCCTGCGCTGGGACCGTCACATGGCCGCCGACAGCACGGAGGCGGCCGGCTACGCGGCGGTCCGCGGCGCCGTCGTACGCCGCCTCGCCGCCCACCCCGCCCTGGCCCCGCTCACCGAACCCCCGCCGTACCCCGAGGTGTTCCGCCCCTGGCTCGCACTCCTCCCCCGCATCGCCTTCGCCCTCGAAAACCTCCTCACAGCAGAGGAGTTGTACGGGATCGACCGCGCCGAGATCGTCAGGGCGGCCCTGGAGGAGGTGGCCGGGGCCCCGCCGGAGGGCGCCTGGGGCGACACCCACCGCCTCGCTCCCTGGCGTGCGCTGCCGGACCCCGCGTACGACGCGGGTGAGCCGGGGCTCTCCGGCGATCACGACTGCGTGCTGTGCACCTCGGCCGTGCCGGGTCTCACCGACCGGGCGGCACGCGGCCCCGCCGCCCGCTACGTGTGGGACCTGGCACGGCGTGAGGACAGCCTCTGGGTGGTGCCGTTCGGGGCTTCGGGCGTACCGGGTTCACCGCACCACCGCGACCAGCTCCCCCTGTGGCTCGGCGGAGAACTGGCCCCCGTGACCACCGACTGGAACCAGCTCCGCCCGGACCGGTTCGTCAGCGAGAACGAGAACAACAGCGAGAACAAGAGCGAGAACAAGAGCGAGAACGAGGACAACGCATGACGTCGTACACGACCCCGACCCCGACCCTGACTTCGAACCCGAACCCGAACCCGATCTCTGCTTTTCATGGGCGCGCGGCCGTCCACGAGGAGGCCGTCGAAGGTCTCGGTACCGTCCGTGTCGTGCCCGTGGACGCGGAGGCCGACCTGGACGTGCTGCATTCCTGGGTGACGGCCGAACGGGCCCGTTTCTGGGGCATGGGCGGTTTCACCAGGGAGCAGGTGCTGGAGACCTACCGGCATCTCGGCTCGCTCGACACGCACCACGCGTTCCTCGCCGTCCTCGACGGCGAACCGGCCGCGCTCTTCCAGACGTACGAACCGGAGGCCGACCGGGTCAGCGAGTGCTACGAGGTGGAGCCGGGCGACATCGGCGTCCACCTGCTGATCGGCCCGCCACCCGGGGGCGTCGGCCGGCCCGGCCACAGCACCGCCCTGCTGCGGGCCTTCACCACGTACGTCCTGCGGGTGCTCGACCGGCCGCGGGTCGTGGTCGAGCCCGACCTCCGTAACGAGAAGGCGATCGCCCGGCTGATCCGCCAGGGCTTCGTGCTCGGCCCGCCGATCGTGCTGCCGGAGATCGACCTCCCGGAGGTCCACCTGCCGGAGAAGAAGGCCCGGCTGGCCTTCCTGGTGAGGGACGGCGCGTCGGAGGCCCCCGGTGGGGCATGGTCGGGGAGTGGCCGATGACCTCACTCCCGAAGCCCTAGCCGCGCACTACCGACTGGAGCCCATCCCCAAGGAGGGCGGCCTCTTCCGCCGTACCTGGGCGGGCCCCGAACGCCCCGACGGACGGCCCGAGGGCTCCGCGATAGTGGCCCTCCTGACCTCCCGGCCCGGCGACTTCTCCGCCCTGCACCGCCTCCCGGCCGACGAGACCTGGCACTTCTATCTGGGGGACCCGCTGGAAATGCTGCTCCTCGCCCCCGACGGCACGTCCCGTACGGTCCTGCTCGGCCCGGACGTCCTGGGCGGCCAGCACATCCAGTTCACCGTGCCCGCCCGCACCTGGATGGGCGCGCGGGTCGCAGCGGACGGCGCCTGGTCGTTCTTCGGCTGCACGATGGCACCCGGCTTCACCTACGAGGGGTACGAGCACGGGGACGGGACCGAACTCGCGGCGCGATACCCGGCGGAGGCGGCGCGGATCACCGCGCTGAGCCGCCCGTGACGGGCGTGCCGGGCGCACCCGGTCCTCGTGGTGGGCTGCTCGAAGGCCAGGTCGCGCTCGTCACCGGCGCCTCGGGCGGCCTCGGGCGGGGGATCGCGCTCCGGTTCGCGGCGGCGGGCGCGGCCGTGGCCGTCCACTTCCGTACGAACGCGGAGGCGGCGGGCGAAGTCGTCGCCCGCATCATGGACTCGGGCGGCCGGGCGGTGGCCCTGCGCGCCGATCTGACCGTGGAGTCGCAGTGCCACCGGGTGGTGCGCGAGGCCGCGGACTGGGGAGGCGGCGTACTGACGGCCCTGGTCAACAACGCGGGCGTCCAACCGGTCCAGGAGCTGCCCGGCATGACGCTGGCGGACTGGCGGGCGGTGGCCGACGCCAACACGGCGAGCGTGTTCGCGTGCACGCAGGCCGCGGCCGAACTGATGCGGGACGCGAGCGATGCCGGGGGCGAGCCCGGTGGGCGTGTGCGCAGCATCACCCACATCGCGTCCATCGAGGCCACGCACCCCGCCCCGCACCACGCGCACTACTCCGCGTCGAAGGCCGCCGTCGTCATGCACGCGCGCTCCGCGGCCCTGGAGTACGGTCCCTTCGGAATCCGCGTCAACACCGTCTCCCCGGGGCTGATCGACCGCGCAGGCCTCGCGCAGGCCTGGCCGGAGGGCGTGCGCCGCTGGGAACAGGCGGTGCCCACCGGGAGGCTGGGGCGCCCGGAGGACGTGGGGGACGCCTGCGTGTTCCTCGCCTCGCCGATGGCCTCCTGGGTCACCGGGCACGACCTCGTCGTGGACGGAGGGATCTCGGCGCGGCCGACATGGTGAGCGGGTTGAACAACGTGCCGCGTACATCCGTACCTCCTCAGAGGCCACTTCGCGGAGGCCGCGGATGAACGCGCGACGAGCACGAGAAGCACGACGAGCACGAGAAGCACGACGAGCACGAGAAGCACGACGAGCACGAGAAGCACGACGAGCACGAGAAGCACGACGAGCACGGGAAGCAGGGAGAGCCGACGTGGGCCGAGTGCGCCGTACACAACGGGCCGCGGCCCTCGTCGCCCTGCTGGGCACGCTGGTGCTGCTCCTGCTGGGCGGCGCGACCCCCGCGTCCGCCCACTCGGCCGTACGGGACACCGACCCCCGCGAGGGGTCCGTCCTGAAGACCGCGCCGCGCGAGGTCACCATGACCTTCACCGAGTCGGTCGGCATCACCGACGACTCGTTGCGCGTCCTCAGCCCCGAGAACCGCCGGGTCAACGCCGGCGACACGCAACACGTGTCCGGCAGCTCCGACAAGGTCCGCGTACGGCTCCGCGACGACCTGCCCGACGGTACGTTCACGGTCGCGTGGCGGGTGGTCTCGGCGGACAGCCACCCCATCTCCGGCGCCTTCACCTTCTCCATCGGCGAGCCCTCCGCGACGACCGCCACCATCTCCGCCGAGCCGGCCGTGAACCCCGCCTCGGGCGCCCTCTACGACATCGCCCGCTATGCCGCGTACGCCGCCGTCGCCCTGCTCATCGGCGTGGCCGTCTTCGTCCTGGCCTGCCGCCCGCCGAGCACACAGCCGCTCCGCGGGCTCGTGCGCGCCGGCTGGTGGGCCCTCCTCGGCACCACGGTCGTCCTCGTCTTCCTGCGCGGCCCGTACGAACGCGGCACCGGCCCGTCGACCCTCCTGGACCCGGCCCTCATCGAGAACACCCTGACGAGCAGGCCCGGTTGGGCCCTGCTCGCCCGGCTCGTGCTGCTGGCGGGGACGGCGGTCTTCCTCGTACGGACGGAGGCGGCGCTGCGGCGGGCCGGGGCCGAGGGACCGGGATCGGGACCGGGGCAGGGAACGGCGCCGACGCCGGTCGTTCTCGCGGTCGGCGGGTTCCTGGCGGTGGCCCTCGCGGGCACGTGGGCCGTCGCCGAACACGCGTCCGCGGGCATCCAGGTGCCCCTGGCGATGACGTCCACCATGCTGCATCTGCTGGCGATGGCGGTCTGGCTCGGCGGTCTCGGCGCCCTGCTCACCGCGCTCCACCGGTCGGAGGTCCCGCTCCCGGCCGCGTCCGTGCACCGCTTCTCGCGGCTGGCGTTCACCTCGGTCACGGTCCTGGTGCTGACCGGCGTCTACCAGTCCTGGCGCGGACTCGGCTCCCTCGACGCGGTGTTCGGCACCTCGTACGGCCGGATCCTGGTCGCGAAGGTCTGCGCGGTGGTGCTGCTGCTGGCCGCGGCGGCCTTCTCGCGCCGCTGGACGGCCCGGCTGACGGAGGTGGCCCGACCGTCGAAGGCGCGGGTGCCGAAGATGGCCGTGTCGGTGTCCGGGCCCGGCTCGGCATCCGGCCCGGCCTCCGACTCGACGTCAGGGCCGGTGGCCGACGCCCCCTCGCCGTCGTCCTCATCGTCCTCATCGCCCTCGTCGTCGCCGGCGTCCGGGGCGGAAGGCGGCGGGGCCGGTCACCGCGCCCTGCGCCGCTCGGTTCTCGCCGAGGTCGTCGTGGGGGTGGCGGTGCTGGTCATCACGACGGTACTGACCGGCACCCAGCCCGGCCGCGCCGAACTGGAGACGGCCGCGGCGGCCGAGTCCACCGCGAACGCGGCCGGCGGCGGCCCGACCGCGTCCACGACCCTGATCCCGTTCGACGTCGGCACCCCGGGCGGCCACGGCAAGGTCCAGATCGTCCTGGAGCCGGGCCGTGTCGGCGAGAACACGGTCGAGGCGGTCGTCATCGGCCCCGACGGAGGCATCGCCACCGTCCCCGAGATCAAGCTCTCCTTCACCCTCAAGGCCCAGAAGATCGGCCCCATCGACGCCCGGCTCACCGACCAGGGCGGCTACTGGGGGACCCGGTCCCTCAACCTGCCGCTCGCCGGCACCTGGACGATGAAGGTCACCATCCGCACGTCGGACATCGACCAGGTGTCGGAGACACGGCGGGTGAAGATCGCCCCTTGACCTGGGCCTGGGGAAAGGGCTGGGCCGACCTGCGGGGACGGCTGCCGGGCCAGGGGTGTCCGGGATATCCGGGGTGTCCGGGACATCGCTACCAGGTCGGCATGATCGCCTCGGGGTACCGGGACCCGGCGGCCCCCCTCGGCAGGATCTCCTGGACGCGGGCCAGGTCCTGCGGCGTGAGCGTGACGTCCGCGGCGGCCACGTTCTCGGCGAGGCGCCGCGGGCTGCGGGTGCCCGGGATCGGGACGACGTCGTCGCCCTGGGCCAGCAGCCAGGCCAGGGCCAGCTGCGTCACCGAGATCCCCTTGGCCGCCGCGAGGGCGGTCAGTTCGCGGATGGCGGTCAGGTTCCGCTCGTAGTTGCCGGGCTGCCAGCGGTCGTCCCAGCTGCGCATGTCGTCGGCGGGATACTCGGCGGCGGGCTTCACGGTGCCGGTCAGGAACCCCCGGCCGAGCGGCGAATACGGTACGAATCCGATGCCCAGCTCGCGCACCACGGGCAGCACGTCGGCCTCGACGGCCCGCTCGAACACGGAGTACTCGGTCTGCAGCACGGACACCGGGTGGACGGCGTGGGCGCGCCGGAGGATGTCGGGCCCGGCCTCGCTCAGCCCCAGGTACCGCACCTTGCCTTCGGCGATCAGCTCGCCGATCGTGCCCGCCACGTCCTCGATGGGTACGTCCGGGTCGACGCGGTGCTGGTACAGCACGTCGATGTGGTCGGTACCGAGATGGCGGAGGCTGTTCTCGGTGACCTCGCGGATGTGCTCGGGGCGGCTGTTGAGGGCGTACCCGTCGGCGTTCTGCGGCGCGTCCATGTCGAAGCCGAACTTGGTGGCGATCATGACGTCGTCGCGGATGCCGCGCAGGGCACGGCCGAGCAGCTGCTCGTTGCTTCCGGTGCCCATGCCGTACAGCTCGGCGGTGTCGAAGAGGGTGACGCCGAGTTCGTACGCCCGGCGGATGGTCGCGATGCCGCCGGGTTCGTCGCCGGCGCCGTACGCCATGGTCATGCCCATGGTGCCGAGACCTATCGCGCCGACGGTCAGTCCCTGCCCGCCGAGAGCGCGGACGGACAGCGCACCGCTCTTGCCCTGCCGGTCCTGGTCCTGGCCCTGGTCCTGGCCCTGCTGATTCTGCTGGTTCTGCTGTTGATCGCCTTGCTGTGTCATGCCGTCAACGCTAGGAGCGCGCACGCCGCGGGGCATGGGCCGACGGCCGCATAGGATTGCCTGATCCTCTCAGGGTCCTGAGGGATCTCAGGGATCTCAGGGATCTCAGGGATCTCAGGGCCGCCCGGCCCGGGCCTGCGGACACAGACAGGGAGCACGCATGCTGGACGAACTCGCCGCGGTCATCGCCCGGCACGGCAGCGACATGTGGTCCGACACCGCGGTGCCGCGCCAGCGACTGGTGACACTCGACGAGCCGCCCGCGCCGCTCGACCTGCTCTACGAGCCGATGCTCTGCTTCGTCGTCCAGGGTTCCAAGAGCAGTGTCGCGGGCGAGCGGAGCTGGACGGCCGGTAGCGGGCAGGTGTTCCTCAACTCGCTGGTCCTGCCGGTCACGGCCACGTTCGAGGAGGTGCCGTACCGCTCGGCGGTCATGCGCCTGGACGGCGCCCGGCTCGCCGAACTCCTGCTGGAACTGGAACCGGACGGCACCGATCAGCCCGCTCTCCCGGGGCCGGGCCCGGCCGGCCCGGTCACGGCACCGATGACCGACGAGATCACCGACGCGGTCACCCGCTGGGTACGGCTGCTCGACACCCCGCGGGACATCCGCGCCCTGGCGGGCCGATTCGAGATGGAGATCCTCTACCGGCTGCTCGGCACCGAGCTCGGCCCGACCCTGCGGCACTACACGCTGGCCGACTCGTCCGCGGCCAGGATCCGTACGGCGGCCCGTTGGATCTGCGCGCGGTTCGCGGAGCCGCTCGCTGTCGAAGAGATCGCGGCGACGGCGCACATGAGCACCGCGAGCCTGCACCGCAACTTCAAGGCGGCCACGGGCATGAGCCCCCTGCGCTTCCAGAAGCACCTGCGCCTCCAGGAGGCCCGCCGGCTCCTCCTCGCCGGTGACACCACGGCGGCGCTGGTCGCGGAGAAGGTCGGCTACGTGTCCGCGACCCAGTTCAACCGCGAGTACCGGCGGACGTACGGCCTGCCGCCGGGCCAGGACACGACCCGCCTGAGAGACCGACTGGCGGCCGCGGACAGCAGGCCGGTCTAGGCCGCCCTCTTTTCCCCTCCCTCACCCGGGATCCCAGTGGGCAAGGCGGTCCAGGGCGGCGGAGGTCCGCGCGAAACCCTGGTCGCCGAGGAGGGCGCGCAGCTCAGCGTTGAAGCGGTCGATCTCCGGCTGGGCGGCGCGCAGGGCGGCGCCGCCCTCGTCGGTGAGCTCCAGCGTGACGGCCCGGTGCTCGCGCGGATGGGCCCGCCGGACGACGAACCCGGCCGCGGTGAGCCGCGCGACGAGCGCGGTGACGGCGGACTCGCGCAGCCCCAGGGTGCGGGCGAGCTCCCGCTGCGTCCCGCCGGGCCGCTCCCGCACGGCGAACAACGCGCCGAGCTGAGCGGTGGTGACCCCGGCGGCGGCCGTGCAGCGCCGGTCCGCGACGGTACGCAGCCGATGCGCGGCCCGCTGCAGAAGAAAGAACAACCGCTGATCGGCCTCGTGTTCGGACATGGCCCCGATGTTGACAGACGCGACAGCCGTACGGGACGCTCACTTCACCAGTGAAGTGAGCGTGATCCGGCTCCCGTCGTTCGAGTTCGAGGTGTGGCGTGAAGGACTCCCTGGACCTGTCCGCCGCCCAGGAGGCACTGGCGGCGCAGCCTTTCAGCAAGCTGCTCGGCACCCGCCTGGTGGCCTTCGGCAAGGGCGAGGCGGTACTGGAACTGGACATCCGGGACGACCTGCGCCAGCAGAACGGCTTCGTGCACGGCGGCGTACTCGGCTACGCGGCCGACAACGCACTGACCTTCGCCGCGGGCAGCGCCGCCGGAGCACACGTACTCACCTCGGGCTTCACCATCGACTACCTGCGCCCGGCGGACGGCACCCTCCTCAGGGCCCACGCCCACGTCGTACGAGCCGGCCGCACCCGAGTGGTCTGCCGCTGCGACCTGTCGACGCTGGACGCGAAGGGAACACAGACACTGTGCGCGGTGGCCCAGGGGACGATCGCGGTACGGGCTTCCTGAAAGAGGCCAACGAAAACAGAGAACAGCGAGAACAGAGACCAACAAAAACAGAGAACAACGTTGAAGGGCCCCACCGCGAGGTGGGGCCCTTCAACGTTAGTGCCCGGTGAGGCACTGGCGGAGGATACGAGATTCGAACTCGTGAGGGGTTGCCCCCAACACGCTTTCCAACTGTCCGCGTGAGTGTGCGGGGGCGTTCGTGTGGGTTCACGGGACAGGTCAGACTGGGTCCGCGTACGGCGATGAACGGCAGTGTTCTGCGATGCACTGGACAAAGACCAGGACAACGAGCGGCAGGAGCCTCGATACGCTTTCCAACTCTGCTGGTGGACGTTCCTGGTGGTTCAGTGCTGCCCAAGCTGCATCCGTCGGCGTCTGCGGTGCGTCCTCCGCACGGTCCTCTTTCGTGAAACCGCGCGCAAGTCACTACCGGTGGTCGCTACCGTCGAGGTTGCGAGTCGGTGTTGCCCAGTGGTGGGTTCCCGCCAGGAGAGATAGACGCACGATGGTCGTCAGCGTCCTTGATTCAGCCGCTACGCTGCACTAGCGCGCGCCGTCCTGGACAAGGACAGCTTGAGACAGTTAGGCACGATGCTGAGCGGGGGCCGCTGAATGAATACACAGCCAGAGCATGAGGCAGTTTTCGCAGAAGGAATCACATACTTCGTCTTCTCTTTCGATGCTGGACGCCCGTTGGATGTCCAGAAAACAGCAGACAAGATTCTGCGGTCGGGTATAGCCGAGACGGTGGTATCGCCTCGTAATGGCGAGGTGCGCGTTGCTCACAGGTACCGTGATCTTGTGCGACTGATGCGACACACTTCCGCTTTGACAGGGTTGGCTCAAGCGCTGCAAGAGCGGACTCTGCGCCGATGGGCAATGCGCCATCCCATCTGGGCTGCGAGGATAATCGGACGCCCTTTCTTCCCTAGGTTGGGACTCTCTAGAGAGGGTGGCAGTAGGCGATTTGACGAAGTCATCGATTCTCTAAACTCGAACATCGCCTTCATTCAAGAGGCGGTTGCGCGAGAGCAACTGATTAATGCGATGCAGCATGAAGCAGAAAAGAGACTACTGCGCCCTGACTATCTCCAGAGTGAGCCGTATTTGCGTCTACGTTTGCGTAGTGCCGGACTGTGGTTGACTCGCATTGACGGCGGAGGGATGCGTGCTCCTGGTGATTTCGGGCAGGGAGTAGAAGCGGACGTTCTCCTATTGATTCACCGCTCTGGAGTCATGCAGTTGACGGTCGCCCTGAGGGCTCCTAGCGGCGTAAAGGCCGATGATTACCGGGATCTGGCTTTCGCTTCGTCTGAAAATGTATCGGCTGCTCGGGTGTCTGAGCCCGTATTGAGGGCTGTTTATGGGCGTCGTACAAAAGCGATGTTGGAAGAGGTGGCTGGCGATTGGGATGAAGAAATGGAAGCGGGTGCACGCTGGCGCAGGATTCCATTCGAGCGGCCGTCGAGCGTATCTTCTCTGTTCTCCCTGTATGCGGATGGAATTGCAAACGTAATTGACAGCGATTGGAGTGGTGATTGGTTTTGCTTCCCTGTAACCTTTATTGACAAGGTCGACTGTTGTGAATCGGGGGAGCGGTTTAAGCAGGTTCACGGAGTTGAGTTGAAGAATGCGATTCTTCGAAGTGTGGATGTTTCGGATATTCGGCCCGAATTCCTAGAGGGTTTGATGCCTCCCGACAGTTCCTTGACTCGCGCCACATCGCTCTACTTCAACATGTCTTCCTCTTTTGAGGTTCGCTGGCCGGGGTCACCCTCGGCTGATTTCTATGGGCATCTTCAACGGTTGATAGTTTTCGAGAGTGCCCTGCTTCAATACTGGCAAATCCGCTTGCTTGATCGGCGGGTGGGTATTACTAGTGGAAAATTGAAAGAAGTGCGCAGTCTTCAGGTGGAGGCAATTTTCGGATTGCGGGAGTATCGCGAGTCGTCGATTTCCTATGGTACAGCCAGGGAGATTGTTGATCAGCTCTCTTCTGAGTGGCGCAATGATAGGCTGTATGGTCACGTATTGGAAAGTGTCGACCAATTGCAGCAGCTTGTTGGGGCTGCTGAATCTGCAAGGTCAGCTAAGCGGGCAAATTCGCTGGCTGCAATCGCGCTAGTGGCTGCTATCTTTTTGGGCCTTCCTGCAGTGGGTGACACGCTTGATATCGCAGAAAAAGTGGAGGTGGATGGTTTCCTTGCCCTTCCATTGAAGCCATTCCGGTATCTCGCCTCACGTGGTGATGAGGGTACCTGGATTGGGTACCTGCTATTCCTTTCTGGTGTGACGTTCTCGCTACTGCTTCTGGTGATTGGGCGGCTAGTTCCGAGACTTCGGCGACGTCAGAAAGAGGCTGGCATTGTATGGCCGCTCGGGACGGTCACAGTTGAGGTGAGAGACGGTAGATCCACTGGAGATTCGTGAGAATCGGAGCAGCATGCTGCTCACCGTGTGATTTAAGGATCATTTCCAACGATCTGCGTGTCTGTGTGGAGTTTCGGTGGTTGATAGAAGCCAAGGCTGAAATGACGGTTCCTCACCTTTCCGAGGTGAGGAACCGTCATTTCATGGATCAGGAAGGAAGGAATCCCGGCTTTTCCCTGCCCAGATCTTGAAGATGGTTCAAGTAACCCTGAGCGGCCGGTTCAGTGTTGTAGCGCTGCCGCATGACGGCCGCGAGTTCTCGACTGGTCATGATCAGGGAAGGGACGGATTGACGCTGCCCCTGTAGGGCGCGCTCACCGTGAATGACTGCTTGTTCGAGGTCGCCCTCGCGCGCTGCGGCGACCCCCAGCGTTACCCGCGCTTCGGCATTCCGCATGGGTGAGCGTTCCGTGCCGTCGAAGTCAGTTCCTGCGCGCAGAACCTCGTCCGCGAGCGTTCGCGCAAGTCGGTCTTCCCCGACCAGCCGGTAGCAGTCCATCGCATAGAAATCGAACTTGGCGGGGTCCACAACAAAGTGGTTGTCCAGGTTCTCGGGATACGGCATCCCCTCTAGCAGTCGGCGCCCCTTGTCGAGGGCTACCTCAACTTGCCGACGGTCCCCGAGTCGCGCCCACGCCTTGGCTTCCTGGCCGGCGAGCTGCACGGCGACACCGTGGTGTGCTGCTGTCTCTGCCCCGGCTTGCGCTGCGGCGATAACTCCGCGGTAGTCGCCGGTCGTGAGGGCGAACCACGCCCGCATCTCGTGTGCCCACCCTGCCACCTCGGGGTGGTCGGACTCGGTCGCGAGCGAGAGAGCGGCACGCCGCGTTGACTCGGCCGCGTGACGGTCACCCGTGTCGTACTCGACACAGCCGACCAGCAAGGCGAGCCAACCCGACAGCGCGAGCACCTCGCGATGCTGGGCAAGCGTGAGGCTCTTAGTGTGCAGGTCGACAACGCGGCGTAGCCACTGCCGACCCTCGATAAGAAGCTGAGCACTCGGCATGAACGGGTATTCGGAACAGAGGCGGTCCGTGGTGATCCGGAGTGCATCGAGCGTCGCGCTGTCGACGTCGGACCGATTCAGGCGACTCACGATCTCCAGAGTCTCCATGCCGCTCGCTGCCAAGATTTCCTTGTCTCCGTCCCGACGAGATGGAGCAGGAAAGAGCGCGTGAGTCACCGTGCCGAACACGGCAGCGATAAGCGGTTGATAAAAGTCGTTTGGTGCTTGGCCGGACTCCCAGCGCTTCCACTGGCGAATCATGCTGTCGTCTGCCGGCAACTCCGTGGGCGCATGCGCGCGCAGGGCCCTGACCGCATCACGCTGTGACCAATCGCGCGCTTGTCGTTCGGCAGCGATACGTCGTGCCCATGCGGGCCTGTCGTCAGTCATGCGCCCTCCTCCGAGTGCCTACTCCGAGTCTCACGCACGGGCAGGGGGGACAGGGAAGGGGACAAGGGGGTGTCACTGAGCATGTCCCCGCCCCCTTCCTGCCGTCCCCCTGCTGTCACTTACCTCACACACTCCGTTACTCCCATGCTGGTTGCAGATCAAGCGCCACCCGGTGCGGAGCGGCTTTCCAGCGCTTCGAGTCGTTCGGTCAACGTCTTGAGTTGGGAGCGGATTTCCTTGATGTCATCACGCACGTTGCTACCCGGAGTGGAGCCGTCGCTGACGAAGTTGCCCAGGTTGCCCGCCGACACGATCAACCCCTCGGTCCGGAGTGCGGCTAGCCCGTTCTGGATGGTCTGGCTGGCGTACCCGAAGCGGTCCATCAGCTCTCGCTGAGAGGGGAGTTTCTCCCCCGGCTTCATCTTCCTGATGTCGTCGCGGAGCGCGTCTGCGACCTGCACCGCCTTCGGCTTAGGCCCTCCTGTGACAGTCATGCCTTGAGGGTACCCACCACAGCGAACTAGTGCGCATCACCTCGCAAGGGTTGTGCACCACAGCAGACTAGTGCAAGCTAGTCAGTGAGAAGGGCCCTGAATCTTGGGGCTGTTCCTAGCTTCGTGGCGCCTCGCGCCACAGCTGACTTCAACGGCGAGAGGTCCCCGGGTGGCACCCCGGGGACCTCGGTCGGGCCGTTCCGTCGATTGAGGAGAGACGACCCATGAAGTACATCGTTGCTGGTCATGAAGCCGTTACCGCGACGGAGTTCGCGGAACTGGCGTTCGGTATCGACCCGGAGCTGTTCACCGACCCGGCCATGGAGTCCGAGGGTGATCGGGTGGTGCGGCTGGACGTGGCGCGCGAGGTACTCGCGGAGCTGCGGGAGTCGGACCCGCCGGCCGCGGCGTACGCGGAGACGCTGCTTCGTACGAGCCCCTTGAGGGACGCGCGGGCTGCGGCCCGTCGGCCGCGGACGCGCCGGACGGCGCGTGGCTCCGCGGTGCGTGCGGCGGTGGCGGCATGAGTGAGCGCGAGATCCTCGACAGCTTCCCCGCCGGTCACCCGCGCGGCTCCTGGCCGGCTGAGGAGCGGGCCGCAGCGCTGCGGGAGCAGGGCGAGAGCGCCACGGTCGTCATGGACCTGGACACAGACAGCTTCCTGATCGTCTCCGAGGGGGCTGCCGTATGAGCGGGACCCTGACGCTGGACGAGTTGGCCGTGCCCCTGCGGGCGCTGCGGCTGCTGTCCGTGGACTTCGGGCACCTGCCGGCTCCGTCCGTGCACGTGACGACGATCTACCCGGAGCGGGTGGAGTTGGCGTTCTACGACGACCTTTCCGGCTTCGAGAGGTGGCGGGAGGCGCTGGGGGTCGCCCCGGAGGCGGTGACCTACCAGGAGCAGACCGACGGACGGACCGGAGTTCTGAGCGCGAGCGTCGACCACGCGGGCGCCACGGTGCTCCTGATCGCTTACGCCGACGTCGTCACCCCTGCGTTGGTCGGGGGTGCGGCGTGAGCGCCGCGGCTCGCGTCGACGCTTCGGTGACGCCCGTCGACACCGCGTCGACGCCCGCCGTCGTGGACCACGCCATCACCGCTCTCGCGGCCGTGCTCACGGTGCTCCTGACGGCGGTGGCGTTCTGGCTCTCCTACGAGCACTTGCAGGAAGTCGCCGCCCGTCACGGCATGCAAGAGGCGGTTGCCCGGTCGTGGGCGTGGCCGGCCACGGTGGACCTGTTCATCGTGATCGGGGAGCTGCTGATCCTGCGTGCCTCGCTCGCGCACCGGGTCGACTGGTGGGCAATCGGCCTGGTCACCGCAGGTGACGGCGCTTCCATCGCGCTGAACGTGGCGGGAGTCGGGCAGGATGCCGGGGCCCTGAACTATGTGGTGGCCGCGGTTCCTCCGGTGGCCGCGCTGCTGGCGTTCGGTGCGCTCATGCGGCAGGTCCACGCCTACCTCGCCCGCCGTGCGTCGACGGGCGTCAACGTCCCGCCGCCGGGCGTCGAAGCACCCTCGACGCCCGTCATGGTGAGCGTCGACCACCCGACCGCCCCGCCGGCTGCCCCGGTGATTCCGGTGCCCGCGGCTGTGGCCGTTCCGGTGGCTGTGGAGGCTGCGTCGACGCCCGTCGACCTGTGCGCCCCGGTGCTCTACCCGAACCGGGTCGATCAGTTGGTGCGCGCCCTGTACGGCACCGACTTCACGCAGCCGAGCACGGCCCGCATGACACAGGCCATGGCCGCGGCAGGGCTGGGGACGTCGGAGTCGACGGCCCGCACCGCCCGCGGACGGGTCAAGACCCGCGAGCCGCACCTCGCAGACCTCCCGACCGCGCTCACCGGCTGAACGGGAGGACGGCTCCCATGTCGTACTCCTACGCAAAGTGCTTCGACCCCAACGGCGCCCGCCACGGGATCCCCACCTTCCCGTGGCGCTGCGCCCCGGACGGCTACGCCACCCGCCGGCAGCTCCGTGCCCGCGGTCTGCGCCCTGGTGGGCAGCCGGTCGCCGGGCAGGTGCTGCGCCCGCGCTACCGGCGCGGCCCGCTGGTCGCCTACCTCTACCGCCTCGACTGCGCCAAGCCCGTCCGGCCGATGACGCCGGCGAAACGGGCCGCACTCGCCAAGGCCAACACCGCACGCCGCACCTGCCCGCAGTGCCGACGGGATGCCGGCTACGTCATCCCCACCTCGCTCGGGGTGTGCGTGCCCTGCGCCTACCCCGACGACGAACAGCGCGCCGCCTGAACACCCCATCATCCAGCCTGGAAGGGGCCTTTCATGGCCAGCCCGAAAACCGTCCGTATCCCGCGCCAACGTGGCCGCGGACGGCAGCCGTACATCGTCGTCGTGCCGGAACACCGGCACTCCCTGACCGGGCGCGCGGCCTCTGCGCTCGCGCTGTTCGCGTGGGACCACCGCCGTGCGCTCGCCCCGACCGGGCTGGCGTTACTGGCGTTCGTGCTCACCGGACTTCTGCACACGCTTGCGTGGTGGGCGGCTCTGGTGCTCGCTCCGGCCGCGCTCGCGCCCCTCGTCTGGTTCGCCCTCGTTCAGCGCCGCCACCCCGCCGACGGTTCCGCGCTCGCATGGCGGATCACGCTCACAGCCGTCTCCGCTCTCGCCGGGGGATGGGTGGCGCTCGCGACCGCGGCCGGCCCGCTCGCCGGGCCGCTGGAGATCTGGTGGCTGCTGCTCCTGATCGGCACACAGACCGCATGGCTCATCGTCCGCCACACCCGCTGAATCCCAGGGAGATCAGTCGATGACAGCCGCCAACGGCACGAACAAGTCCAACAAGTTCACCAACGCGGGCGCTGCGGTCGGGGGGTTCGTCGGTGCGATGGGCGGCTCGTTCGTCCCGCCCGTCAACATCACCGTGAACAACAACCGTGCCCGCAGTAGCGGCCGGCGCGGGCACGAAACCCTGCTCCCCGCACCGGACTTCAGCTCCCCCGCGCTGATCCGCAACTACTGCAACACCCTGCGCGCGGCTGCGGTGACCTTGTCCATCGAGGTGGCCATGGGTGCGGAGATTTTGAACGGCGTGCTTGCGGCGGTGCCGGACCCGGAGGGCCGCGCGTTCGGCTCCCGCCTGCGTGCGGCCAAGGTGACGCGCAAGATGCGCCGCGCCTCCGACGACCTGCGCCACGCGGCCAAGAGCGCGGCTGCCTGCTACGCGAAGTTCCAGCAGGAGTACGAGGAAGAGATCAACCGCGTCCGCCACCGCGCCCGCAAACCGCAGACCCCCGCCATCGACTGGGCACAGCAGTAAGGAGGCGTGACCATGGCAAGGAACAGCAACCGCCGCCACGTGCGGCACACCGACTACCTCGGAGACGGCATCGTCGCCGACTACCGGGGTGAGGGTCTCCTCCCCGGACAGGGCTCCGGGGGTGGGATCGGCGCGTACCTCCTCAACCGGGCCAAGCCGCATCTGCCGCCGTGGCTGGGAGTCGGCGCGGCGGGTGTCGCGGGCGCGCTGGGGAACTGGCGGTGGGGGGAGAGCGCTCCGGCCGGAGTCGGTCTCACCCTCGCCTCCGTCGCCCTCACGGGCGTCACCTGGTGGGTCGGCCGCAACACCTCCGCTCAGCGCCGCTTGCATTCCGCGATCACTGTGGCCGCGGGCTCCGCGTGGGTGACCGGGGCGTGCCTCGCCGGGCCGCTCGCGGGACCGCTGGACGACTTGTATCTGATGGGCGGGCCGGTCGTGGCCCTGTCGTGGAACGTGCGGATGATCCTGCGTACCCCGGACGGGGAAGCGAGCGGGCAGGGCGGCGACAAGGGACTGCTCGAAAAGATCGGTCTGGCCCGTGCGCAGATCGGCACGGCGAAAGTCGAGCCGAACCGGGTCACCGCGCCCATCGCGCTCGCTGCGGGGGAGCAGACCAACGACGACGTGACGAAGGCGCTCGGACTGCTCGCGTCCGCGCTGGACCTGCCCGCCTCCGCGGTGCGCTACCAGCCCGACCCGGACTCCGTGCGCCGCGGCGAACTCGTCATCGTCCCCGAGGACATGCTTGCCGAGTTCGTCGAATACGACGGGCCCTCCAACCTCGGAGGCTCCATCGCGGACCCGCTGCTCCTCGGCCGGTACGACGACGGCGCGCCGATGCACCTGTGGCTGCCCGGCGACCCGGAGGCCGACCGCAACGGCACCCACGTGCTCATCGCCGGCGGCTCCGGCTCCGGCAAGGGCGACACCGCCCTGAATCTCCAGACGGAGATCCTTTCCCGCTCCGACGTGCTGCTGTGGCTGTCCGACCCGAAGATGTTCCAGGACTTCCGCCCCCTGCTCCCCGGCATCGACTGGGCAGCCGAGGGCGGCACCCCCACCGAAGTCATGGTCGAAGCGTTGCAGGAGGTCATCCCTGCCCGGACCCGCTGGCTCGGGCAGCACTCCTACCGGCAGTGGCTCCCGCAGGCAGCCCAGCAGCAGAACGACCCCCAGCACTCCTGCCGGCCGGACGGCACCGCGTGCGGCTGCGCGGGGATGCCGTTCCTCGTGGCCTGGATGGAAGAGGCCGCCAGCACCCTGCGGGCTCTCGGGGACGACGCGTTCACCGGGATCTCGCAAGAGGCCCGTTCCGCGGGTGTCTCCCTGATCGTCTCGTTGCAGCGCCCCTCCTACGACCAGATGTCCACCAGCACCCGCGCCGCCCTGCCGTCCGTGATCGCACTCGGCTGCGACCCGCGCGACGAGGGATTCTCCCTCCCGGACCGGGTCTTGGACGCGGGCGCGCACCCGGGAGCGTGGGGCAACCGCAAGCCCGGTTACTGCTACCTCGTGAGCACGGGCGTGCCCGAGGACCGCTACGCCTCCCCGGGGCGCACCCGCGCCTTCACCCACCGCTCGGTGTCCCTCATGGAAGTCGTCGCCGCGTGGGCACAGCGCAACGGCGCCACCGCCGACCCGATCACCGCCGGGGCCGCCGCATCCATCGCGGGCAACGCCTACAGCGGCCGGCCGGTCCCCGGGGACGGGCACGGCGCACCGCATGCCGCACTCGCGGCGGTCGACCCGGAGGACGACGACATGGACGACGCCCCGCGGCACGACCCCGAGGACGAGCAGATCGACCCGGAGGAGGAACTCCCCGCGGCGCAGACCGGAGACGACGCCCCGATCTTCGGAGAGGGCACCGGCCGCAAGCCGAAGGGGGAAGAAGCCCGCCGGCTGCTCGCGGAGGCGCTCGCGGAGTTCGAAGAGAACGGGCAGATGATCATCGGTCCCAAGGACCTGTCTGACTGGTGCGACCGCCACAACCTCTCCCGCCCATGGGTGTCCAAGAAGCTCGCGGAGGCAGCCGCGGAGGGCCGACTCGCCCCGACGAACACCACCGGCCGGTGGCGCATCGTCCCCTCCCTGACACCCGCGTGACACCTGACACCGTCACGGCCCCGTGACACCCAAACCCCTAGGCAGGCGCAGGTGTCACGCGCCCTGACACCCGTCCCTGACACCCCTGTGACACCCGCCTGACACCTCACCCGCACGCGCCCCCGCAGCACCCGCGGACACCAGCGCGCGCCCCACCCGAGGAAGGCTCCAATGACCCATCACGATCCGCCGGGGATCATCGCCCCGCACATCCCCGCCGACGCCTACCGCCGCGCCGAAGCCACCGGGCAGCCGGTCGTCATCGTCGTCCCGACCACCCACCCGACCACCCTCCCGTGGCGCCGGATCATGACCGCGCTCGCCGTGGCCGGGGCCGTCGCCCTCGGTGGGTGGGGGCTGGTCGTCGCGCTGTGCGCGCTGCTCGATGCCGCCGCCCACACCGCGACCGTCATCGCCGGGGCCGCCGGACCCATCGGATTCGGAGGAGTCACCCTCCGACTCGCCCGCACCAAGCACCTCTAGCTACGCCCGGGGCGACCGCCCCATCTCGCCAAAGATTCGCGGTCGCCCCGGCCCAACCAGCCCACAACAGACCTGTTGGAGGTCTCCAGCATGACCCATGTCCCCCGTACCGTGCTGCTGTCCGCAGCACTCCGCGCCGCCGAACGCGGCTGGTACGTCTTTCCCCTGCGCCCTGGCACGAAGCGGCCCGCGCTGCACAGCGAGCAAGCATGCACCCGCACCGGCCCGTGCGCGAGCGGGCACCGCAAGTGGGAGCAGCGCGCCACGACCACCCCGGACCGCATCCGTGCCGCATGGTCGCAGGCGCCGTTCAACGTCGGCATCGCGACGGGCCCCTCCGGGCTGGTTGTCGTCGACCTGGACAAGCCCAAGAGCCAGGACAACGGCAGTGCGGACGCGCCTGACGGCGCGGCGACCTTTGAGGCGCTCTGCGAGCGCACCGGGCAGCCCGTACCCCGCACCCGCACGATCCGGACCGCGAGCGGCGGCAGTCACCTGTACTTCACCGCCCCCACCGCGGTCCGCCTACACAACACCGCCGGGACTCTCGCCCCGCTGGTCGACACCCGCGCATGGGGCGGCTACGTCGTCGCAGCCGGCAGCACCATCGACGGCCACACGTACGAGGTCGCAGGACCCGCGCTGATCAACCCCCTGCCCCCGGGACTACTGGCCCTGCTCATCCCGCCGCACCCATCCACCACGTCCCCGATCCCACTCACACCGACAGTGGCGCGCACCGGGCGGGCCGCAGATGCCGCTCTCACCTGGGGGCGCAGGAACGTGCGGCAGGCACCGGAGGGCACCCGCAATATCCGGCTTCTGGAGAGCGCACGCGCCCTGGGCCGCTTCGTTGCATGGGGCGACATCCCCCGCCACGTGGTCGAAGACGCATTTCAAGAGGAGGGCGAGGCTGCCGGACTCACCGCAGCCGAGTGCCGGACCACCATCCGCAGCGCACTGGACTGGTCGATTCGTACCTGCCGCCCGAGGACGGCCGCATGACCAGCCACCCCATCCCCCTCTTGAAAAGCAGCCCCGGTACCCCCACCGGGACCGGCCCCGCCGAACCGGCCGCACCCGCGACCGGCCCTAGCGCGCCGAAGGTCGTCGCCGAAGGCGTCCGCACTGCTGTTAGTCCTGACCAGCACCGGGGCGACGGCCGGTACCCCGTGGCGTGGCTGTCCATCGTCGCGCCCCGTGGCGCGGTCCCCACCGCCACCTCGAAATGCCTGTGCGGCAGAGACAGAAGCGCCGTGGGCCGCGCGAAGGTGCTCGCGCTGATCACCGACCACGAAGCGCACCGCGACACCTGCCCGCTCCGCACCCCCCAGGAAGGGAGGGCCGCCGCATGACCGCACCCGACCCCATCGACGGCGCCGTACTGCTGGACGAGGTGGAAGCCTTCCACCGCCGGTTCAACATCTTCCCCACCGCAGCCGCTTACGTCGCGGTCGCGCTGTGGGACGGACACGCCCACCTGATCGACTGCTTCGAGACCACGCCCCGCATCGCGTTCCTGTCCCCGGAACCGGGATCGGGCAAGTCACGAGCCCTGGAGATCGTAGAGACCCTCACACCCCGTCCGGTCGCCACGGTGTCCGCATCCGCCAACGCCCTCTACCGGCTGGTCGACTCGGCCGAGGGACTGCCCACGGTCCTCTTCGATGAGGTGGACACCATCTTCGGCCCCAAAGCAGGAGCGGATGAGGCCCTGCGCGGGTTCCTGAACGCCGGCTACCGGCGCATCGGCGGCGCCCTGCGCTGCGTCGGAGACGGCTCCAACCAGACCGCGCAAATCTTCAACTCCTACTGCGCCGTGGCCATGGCGGGCATCGGCTCCCTGCCGGACACCGTGCTGACCCGCTCGGTCATCGTCCGCATGCGCAAGCGCGCCCCGAACGAGAAGGTGGAGCCCTACCGGCAGCGCACCCACGAGAAGCAGGGCCACGCCCTGCGCGACCGACTCGCCAAATGGGCCGACACCGTCCGCGACCAGGTCGCCAACGCGTGGCCGGAGCTGCCCGAGGGAGTCTCCGACCGGCCCGCCGATGTGTGGGAACCCCTGCTCGCAGTAGCGGACGCAGCCGGCGGGGACTGGCCCGTACGGGCCCGTACCGCCTGCCTGGAACTGATCAGCGCGTCCCACGACAACGACGAAGCCTCCCTCGGGGTCCGGCTGCTGACCGACCTGCGCGACAAGGTGTTCTGCGGAGACGACCGCATGCCCACCGCCGCGATCATCGAATGCCTGCTCCGCATGGACGACGCCCCATGGGGCGACCTGGACGACAAGCCGATCAACTCCCGCACCCTCGCCCGACTGCTCGGGCAGTACGTCACCCCGGCCAACAAGCCGATCAAACCGCGCGGCATCCGCACCCCCTCCGGCTTTCCCAAGGGCTACTACGCGGAAGACCTCACGGACGCCTGGATCCGGTACTGCTCCCCGCCCCCCGGAGAATCCGCCACGTCCGCCACGTCCGCCACACCCCAGGTCAGCGGGGGTGCATCCGTGGCGGATACCGCCACAGCCATCCGCCACACGTCTACGGAAACCGCCACACAGCCGATCCTCACCGGCTGACCAGACCGGCCGCTCTGTAAGCCGCCACACCCACCAGGTGTGGCGGCACCCATCCGCCACAAAACCGCTATCCGCCACACGATCAAGGCTCTGACCTGCGATGTGGCGGCGTGGCGGACGTGGCGGATACCCCAGAAGGGGGCCGACGGGCCCCCGCTCCTCCCCTCGCGACGAAGGAGCAACACCCGAATGGAAACGGCCCGTCCCGCCGACGCATTCGACCCCACCCTCGTGCTGCTGACCGTTGAAGAGGCGGCCCGCCGCCTTCGAGTCGGCCGCACCTTCTGCTACCAGCTCATCCGCTCAGGAGAGTTGGAGTCCATCCCCGTCGGCCGGCTCCGACGAGTCCCCGCGGACGCGCCCGCCGAATACGTCGCCCGTCAACGAGCGGCCCAACGAGCCGCTTGACCGCACCCTGTGCGGCGGACTGTCCCGGACAGGACAGTCCGTCGCGCCCGGATCTCGGTACCCAAAAAACAGGAGTCTGGCTGTGGCAGAAGAGAAGAAGCGCACCCGCCGCGCCAACGGCGAATCCGCCATCTACTTCGGGAAAGACGAGCGCTGGCATGCTCGCGTCCCGATGGGCTACAAGGACGACGGGACCCCCTACCGCCGACACCTGACGCGCCCGACGCGCAAGGAACTGGTGGACGAAGTGCGCAAGTTGGAGAAGCAGCGCGACGAGGGTTCGGCACAACAACCTGGCAAGCCGTGGACCGTCGACAAGTGGCTGTGGCACTGGGTCGAGAACATCGCCAAACCGACCGTGAGCGAGAACACGTACGACGGCTATGAGGTGGCCGTGCGCGTGCACCTCGTGCCCGGTGTCGGGAAGCACCGCATCGACCGCTTGGAGCCCGAGCACCTGGAAAGCCTCTACCGCCGGATGCAGAAGAGCGGGAGCAAGGCCGGTACGGCTCACCAGGCCCACCGCACAATCCGGACCGCCCTCGGAGAGGCAGCGCGCCGCGGCCACGTGGCGAAGAATGCTGCCGCGCTGGCCAAGCCGCCGCGGATGGAAGAGGCAGAGGACGAGGTGGAGCCCTACTCGCTGGACGAGGTACAGAGTCTGCTGATCGAGGTGAACAAGCGCCGGAACAGCGCTCGCTGGATGCTCGCACTTGCGCTCGGTCTGCGACAGGGCGAGACGCTCGGACTGCGCTGGTCTGATGTCGACCTGGACAACGAGTACCTCAAGCTGCGCCGCAACCGTCTGCGCCCCCGGTACGAGCACGGGTGCCCAGAAGCCTCGCCGTGCGGCCGCAAGGCGGGGTACTGCCCGGGCCGGAAGCAGGTCCGGCGCGAGACGAAGAACACCAAGTCCCGCGCAGGCCGCCGCGCGGTGCCTCTGCCGGGCCCGCTGGTCGCCATGCTCCGCACGCATGCCGAGGTACAAGCGCGCGAGCGCAAGACCGCGGGCAACCTGTGGATTGAGTCGGACTACGTGTTCACCAGGGCGCTGGGTGGCCCGTTGAGCCCGAACACGGACTATCACGATTGGAAGCGGCTCCTGGCGGACGCACAGGTGCGGGACGGCCGGCTGCACGACGCTCGGCACACCGCGGCCACCGTGCTCATGCTGCTCGGGGTCCCGGCCCGGGTCATCGATCAGATCATGGGGTGGGAGCCGGGCACCTCCGCGCGGATGCGGGCGCGCTATCTGCACGTGCCGGACGCCATGCTCAAGGACGTTGCCCGGAAGATCGCCGATGCCATCTGGGGGCCCGCGGCACCCGCTGTGGACAAAAACCAGGACAACGGGAGCTGAGAACCGTCGAAGGGCCCCACCGCGAACGGTGGGGCCCTTCAACATCGTGCCCGGTGAGGCACTGGCGGAGGATACGAGATTCGAACTCGTGAGGGGTTGCCCCCAACACGCTTTCCAAGCGTGCGCCCTAGGCCACTAGGCGAATCCTCCGGGGCAAACAATACAAGACGTTGAGCAGTGCTCGCGAACTCGTTCCCCCCGCTCGGATCGGGTACTGTGTGCGCAGCCCCTCACGTGGCGCTATCTGACTGAACTCCCCCAGGGCCGGAAGGCAGCAAGGGTAGGTTGGCTCTGGCGGGTGCGTGGGGGGCGCTTGCGTTTGCGGGGTGGAACAGCGGCTGATCCGGGCGGGTCGGCCCGAGGGCGTCGGCCGGTGTCGGTGGGGCCGGGTGGGCCGGAGTCGGTGGGCGTTCCCCGTTGTCAGTGGGCGCCTATAACCTCGTGTGTGTGTCGTCCCTCGCGCTGTACCGCCGTTATCGCCCGGAGTCGTTCGCCGAGGTCATCGGGCAGGAGCATGTCACCGACCCGTTGCAGCAGGCGCTGCGGAACAACCGGGTCAATCACGCGTACCTGTTCAGCGGGCCGCGCGGCTGCGGGAAGACGACCAGTGCGCGCATCCTCGCGCGGTGTCTGAACTGCGAGCAGGGGCCCACGCCCGCACCGTGCGGAGAGTGCCAGTCCTGCCGGGATCTCGCGCGCAACGGTCCCGGGTCCATCGACGTCATCGAGATCGACGCGGCCTCCCACGGTGGTGTGGACGACGCTCGTGACCTGCGCGAGAAGGCCTTCTTCGGGCCCGCGAGCAGCCGGTACAAGATCTACATCATCGACGAGGCCCACATGGTCACGTCGGCCGGTTTCAACGCGCTGCTGAAGGTCGTCGAGGAGCCGCCGGAGCACCTCAAGTTCATCTTCGCCACCACCGAGCCCGAGAAGGTCATCGGGACGATCCGCTCGCGTACGCACCACTATCCGTTCCGGCTCGTTCCCCCCGGGACCCTGCGGGAGTACCTCGGCGAGGTCTGCGGACGCGAGGGCATGCCCGTCGAGGACGGCGTGCTTCCGCTCGTCGTGCGGGCCGGCGCCGGGTCCGTGCGTGACTCCATGTCCGTCATGGACCAGCTCCTCGCGGGAGCCCGGGACGACGGTGTGACGTACGCCATGGCCACCTCCCTTCTCGGGTACACGGACGGGTCGCTGCTCGACTCCGTGGTCGAGGCCTTCGCCGCGGGCGACGGCGCCGCCGCCTTCGAGGTCGTCGACCGGGTCATCGAGGGCGGCAACGACCCCCGCCGGTTCGTCGCCGACCTGCTGGAGCGGCTGCGGGACCTCGTGATCCTGGCGGCCGTGCCCGACGCCGGTGAGAAGGGGCTCATCGACGCCCCCGTGGACGTGGTCGAGCGGATGACGGCCCAGGCCGGGGTCTTCGGCGCCGCCGAGCTGAGCCGCGCCGCCGACCTCGTCAACGCCGGTCTGACGGAGATGCGGGGGGCCACCTCGCCCCGCCTCCAGCTCGAACTGATCTGCGCGCGCGTGCTGCTGCCCACGGCCTACGGGGACGAGCGGTCCGTCATGGCCCGCCTCGACCGGATCGAGCGCGGTGTGAACTTCAGCGGCGGCGGCGGAGGGGCCGGACTTGGGGGCGGGGTCGGCGGGCCTGCCGTCGGTTACGTGCCCGGGCCCGACGCCCACCCGGGAGCCCATGCGGGAGCCCCTGCGGGGCAGCCCGGGCACCCGGGGATGCAGGGCGGCGGGGCCGCCGCCGCCCGTGCCGCCGTGCGGGGAGGAGGCGCGGGCGGCGGAGGAGTGGGCGGTGGAGGAGTGGGGCAAGGGGCCGGAGTTCCTGGCTCCGGTTCCGGGTTCGGTTCCGGTGGTGACGTGGGGGCCGGGTCTGCCCAGGTCCCGGCAGCGCCCGCCGCCGCGTACACGCCTCCGCCCGCTCCCGCCGAGCCTGCTCCCAGTTCCAGTTCCAGCCCTGGTCCGACCGCGCCTGCCGCCCCCGCCCCCGCTGCGGAGCAGCCGTCCGGCCCGGCTGCCGGTGCCTGGCCCACCGCGACGGCCGTGGGCAGCGGACGGCGGCCGGGCGGCTGGCCGACCGCGACAGCCGCGGGCGGAGGACAGCCCCCGTCCGGAGCGTCCGCCGCGTCCGGGCACTCCCAAGCCCCCGCCTCCGTCGCTCCTTCGCAGGGGGCCGCGGGTCCCGGCGCGTTCTCCGCTCCTCCGAGCGGTGGGCCCGACCCCCGCACTCTCTGGCCGAACATCCTGGAGGCGGTGAAGAACCGGCGCCGTTTCACCTGGATCCTGCTCAGTCAGAACGCCCAGGTGACCGGCTTCGACGGCACCACCCTCCAGATCGGCTTCGTCAACGTCGGAGCGCGGGACAACTTCGCGAGCAGCGGCAGCGAGGAGGTGCTGCGGCAGGCGCTGTCCGAGTTGTTCAACGTGACCTGGAAGATCGAGGCGGTCATCGATCCTTCCGGAGGTTCGGCGGCCCCGCCCGCACCCGGCGGCGGTTTGGGTGGCGGTGGCTACGGCGGCGGCACCGGCGGCGGAGGGTACGGGTCGGGCGGCGGCGCCGCTCAGGGCACGGGCGCGCCCCGCCCCGCCCCGCAACAGCCCGCGGCCCCGGCTCCGGCACCTGCGCCCGGACCGTCCTCCCCGGCGTCCCAGAACCGCCCGGCGTCCGCATCCGGCTCCGCGCCCTCGTCCGGGTCGGCTCACCAGCCCCCGCCCCGTCCCGCCGCCCAGGAGCCGCCTCCCATCTCGCCGGAGGACGACACCCCGGAGGACGACGATCCCGACCTCGACGAGTCGGCCCTCTCCGGCCACGAACTGATCGTCCGAGAACTGGGAGCGACGGTCCTGGAAGAGTTCACGAACGACTGACCGACGGACCGACCGACGGACCGACCAACGGTCCACCCAGGCAGACCCACCGACCAACCCCGCCCGCCCCCACCCACCCAAGGGGCGCGGGGAACTGCGCGACAAGCCCCCACGCACCCGCACCCGCACACGCACACGCACCCGGCACGGACGCCCTACCGTCCAGCTGCCAGCTGCCAGCTGCCAGCTGCCAGCTGCCAGCTGCCCGTCACCAAATCCCCCGCCGGCCAGGCACCCCGCTACGCTGACCCCCGTGAACGTCCTAGTAATCGGCGGCGGTGCCCGCGAACACGCCCTGTGCCGCTCCCTCTCCCTCGACCCCGACGTCACCGCGTTGCACTGCGCCCCGGGCAACGCCGGTATCGCCGACGTGGCCGAGCTGCACGAGGTCGACGCCCTCGACGGCAAGGCCGTGGCCACGCTGGCCACGGGCCTCGGCGCCGAGCTGGTGATCGTCGGCCCGGAGGCGCCCCTCGTGGCCGGGGTCGCCGACGCCGTGAGAGAGGCGGGCATCCCGGTGTTCGGCCCCTCGCAGGAGGCCGCCCAGCTGGAGGGTTCCAAGGCCTTCGCCAAGGACGTGATGGCGGGCGCGGGCGTCCCCACCGCCCGCTCGTACGTCTGCACGACCCCCGCCGAGGTGGACGAGGCACTGGACGCCTTCGGCGCCCCGTACGTCGTGAAGGACGACGGGCTCGCCGCCGGCAAGGGCGTCGTCGTCACCGACGACCTGGCGGCCGCCGCGGCCCACGCCAACGCCTGCGACCGCGTGGTCATCGAGGAGTTCCTCGACGGCCCCGAGGTCTCCCTCTTCGCGATCACCGACGGCGTGACGGTCGTCCCGCTGCAGCCGGCCCAGGACTTCAAGCGCGCTCTCGACGGCGACGAAGGCCCCAACACCGGCGGCATGGGCGCGTACTCGCCCCTCCCGTGGGCCGATCCGAAGCTGGTCGAGGAGGTCATGCAGACCGTTCTGCAGCCGACCGTCGACGAGCTGCGCCGCCGCGGCACCCCGTTCTCCGGGCTGCTGTACGCCGGGCTCGCGATCACCTCGCGCGGTGTGCGGGTCATCGAGTTCAACGCCCGTTTCGGCGACCCCGAGACCCAGGTCGTCCTCGCCCGCCTGAAGACGCCGCTCTCCGGCATCCTCCTCGCGGCCGCGAACGGCACCCTCGCCGACCTCGAACCGCTGCGCTGGAGCGACGACGCGGCCGTCACCGTGGTCATCGCCTCGCACAACTACCCCGGCACCCCCCGCACCGGCGACCCCATCGAGGGTCTCGCCGAGGTGGCGGCCGAGGACGCCCCGCACGCGTACGTCCTGCACGCCGGTACGAAGCGGAACGGCGACGCCGTCCTCAGCGCGGGCGGTCGCGTGCTCTCGGTCACGGCGAGCGGCAAGGACCTCACCCAGGCCCGCACCCGCGCGTACAGGGCGGTCGACCGGATCCGCCTCGACGGCTCCCAGCACCGTACGGACATCGCGGCGAAGGTCGCGGAAGCCGCCGCGGAGTAACCGAAGTAACCCTCGGTTACGGGCTTTCACCTGCACCGTCCCCGACCGTGCGACACCTTGCGCAGCCCGCGCCCAGCGCAGGCGCAGTACCCGTACAGCCCCTTCGGGCCCCGGATCCGGCACAGGATCCGGGGCCTTTTCGTCAGCCACCTCTAGCCAAAGCCATTCCATCGAGTGACCGATCCCCCATCCGGCTGACGACGGCCGGGGCCCCAACTAGGGTGCGGCGCAAAGCGTTCCGGCACTTGGCCCACCGGCATTGCGATGTCAGTCGCGGGTGCCACAGTGGGGGAGTGAGCAACGCAATGGACGTCCGCCGGCGGTGGCTGGGTATGCACACGTCGGGCGGGCAGTAGGGGGTGACACCGGTCGTGTCCGGTATGGGAGTGGAGTTGGGTGCGCACACCGCGCGCTCACGGGCTCTCGCCGTGCTGCGCATCCGCAGCAGGGCGCTGGCCGTCGCCCTGCTGCCCGCGGCCGTCGCCGTCGTCCTGCTCGTCGGCGGGTCGACCGGGCACATCGACGGCCCCGGCTGGGGCGTGGTGCGCGCGGTCGTGACGGGGTTCGCCGTGTTCGTGCTGCTCTGCGCGGTGGGGGTCGCGCTGCTCGTCGCCCGTGCGCGGCCCGCCATGAGCCCCACGGTCCCGGTCGCCGAGGAGTCGGCGCCGGATCTGTACCGCATGGTGCGGGACCTGGCTGACCGCCTCGAAGTGCCCGCGCCCTCCGCGATAGCGCTCACCCCGGACTGCGACAGCTGGCTGGAGGACCGCACCCACCCGGCCCACGCCCCGCCCCGCCCGGAGTCCGAGGACGAGATGGAGGGCGGCCGGGGCCTGGGCCCCGCACACCGGCGTGCGCCCGCCGCGCCCGTCCTCGTCATCGGCTCCCCCTTCCTGTGGTGGATGCGGGTCGGCGAGCTGCGGGCCGTGCTCGCCCCGGTCGTCGCGGGTACGGGCCCTTCGGCGCACCCCGACATAGCCGCGGCCCGGCGCTTCGTACGAGGTCTCGACGCGGCCGTGGCGGTGACCTCGGCGTCCACCCGCGGACCGCTGACCCGCCTGGTGCTCGGCATGGCCGGCTGGGTGGCGAGGATCATGCTGCGCGGCTGCCGCGTGCACGCCGCCGAGATGGAGCGGGGCGTGGCGACCGCGGCGGCGGAGCGTGCCCAGACGGTGGACTACGGGCTGCGGATCGTCGCGCAGGAACAGGTCGGCCTGGCGTACGCGGGCTGGGACCGGCTGCTGACCAGGGTCGCGCTGCCCGCCTGGCGCATGGGGCGGTGGCCGTCCCGGCTCGACGCGGGTGTCGTCGCGGCGCTCACCGAGCTGTCCCGGCGTGACCGGCTGGCCGAGGGCTTCACCTCCCGGCTCGGCGAACGGCCCGCCTGCGATCTCCTGGAGGAGCCGGGCGCGATCGACGAGGCGACGTCCCTGCTGGCCGCGCGCCTCTTCCACGGCGGCCCCGCCGAGACCGGTCCCGACTGGGCCCCGGTCGACTGGGCGGACTATCCGGACGAGGTCGTCGACCGCAAGTGGCGCACGGACGCGGCACGGCTCCATCGCGTACTGGACGGGCTGGGCGTGAGCCGCCCCGCGGGGCCGGGGGCATCGGAGCCGGAGGGCCCGACGCTGGACCGCGTGATGGACCACCTGACGTCCTCCGCGCCGTCGCCGTCGACGTCGGCAGCGCCCCCGCCCCCGCTCCCGGAGGACGGGCGGCACGCCACCGAGGACACGAGCACGGGCACGGGCACGAGCACGGACATCGGCGCGACGGCGTACGAGGCCGACGGCGGCCCGGAGAGCGACGAGGACGGCGTTCCGGCGACCGAGCGGAGCGCGGAGCTCGCGGCGGTGCTCAGCGCCGAGCTGGCACGCGAGGAGGCCGCGACGACCGCCGGTCCGACGGCGTCCCCGGCGCCCTCCGCGGCTGCCGCGGGACAGGGCGGCCCCGACCTCGCGCTCTGGGACGACGGCGCGCTGCCGCTCTTCCCCCTGCAACCGCCGCGGACGGGACGCGAGTTGCTCGGCGACCATGTGACGGCGATGGTCTGCTGCGCGGCGATGGACACGGCCGGGGCGATGCCGGGGCTCGACTGGCTGGACGGCCCGTCGCTCCTCGTCGACGGCGAGCGCTCCGCCGACCTGGGCCCCCGCGTCCTGAGCCTCATCGAGGAGGGCGACCCGGGCCCCCTGCGCGCCTGGCTCCTGGACCTGGGAGTACGACCGGAGAAGCCGGTCAGACTGGTCTGACCCGAAGCCCCCGCCGACAAGGGGCGCGAGTACCCGCGCGAGCACCCACACGCTCACCCCCGACCGACCCGCACGCCGCCAAGGCCCCCCGCACCCCATCCCACCCAGGGGCGTGGGGAACCGCGCGACAAGCCCCCACCGGCCCGCACGTCACGGACGGCCCCCGTCCCGCCATCTCCCCACTCACCGCAGGCAATTAGCAACGAACGGTGACCGCACGCATGCGTAATGTGATGTGCTGGGCCCACCCGCGCCCAACCGTGCCCACCCGTGCGCGGGGGCACACATGGGCGGCAAGGACGTACGAGGGAGGGAACGTCACATGGGGACCGAGCAGATCCGCCGATGGGAGTCGGGAGCGCTGGCGCACGCCGTCACGGACCCATTCGGACAGGGCCCCGTCCCCTGGCTGCGCGGCAGCGAGAACTACTTCGACGACACGGGCCACGTCGTCCCCTGGTACGTCGACCACGCCCCACCCCCCGGCGCGACCGGCCTCCACGACCGCTACCGGAGTACCGGCCCGCGCGTCCCCACCCCGCGCGCGACCGCCGGAGACCCGCGCTCGGCCGACGACGTCCACCGCCAGATCAAGGGGTTCGCCTCCACCGGCGCGGTCGCCCCCGGCGAGGCCGTCGACTTCCACATCACGGTGGACCCGCCCCAGCAGTTCGGCGTGGACATCTACCGCATCGGCCACTACGGCGGCGACGGCGCCAGCAAGATCACCACCAGCCCGCGCCTCGCCGGGATCGTCCAGCCCGCCCCGCTCACCGCGGACCGCACGGTCTCCTGCCACCACTGGTGGCTCTCCTGGCGGCTGCAGGTCCCGTCGTACTGGAGCATCGGCGCGTACGTCGCCGTCCTCACCACCGACGACGGGCACCGCTCCCACATCCCGTTCACGGTCCGCGACGACCACCCCGCCGACCTGCTGCTCGTCCTGCCGGACATCACCTGGCAGGCGTACAACCTCTACCCGGAGGACGGGCACACGGGCGCGAGTCTCTACCACGCGTGGGACGAGGACGGCCGGCTGCTCGGCGAGGCCGACGCCGCGACGACGGTCTCCTTCGACCGCCCGTACGCGGGCGCGGGCCTGCCCCTGCACGTGGGCCACGCCTACGACTTCATCCGCTGGGCCGAGCGCTACGGCTACGACCTCGCGTACGCCGACGCCCGCGACCTGCACGCCGGCCGCATCGACCCCACGCGCTACCGCGGCCTGGTCTTCCCGGGCCACGACGAGTACTGGTCGACGGCCATGCGCCGTACCGTGGACGTCGCCCGCGAGCAGGGCACCTCGCTCGTCTTCCTCTCCGCCAACACCATGTACTGGCAGGTGGATCTGGCGCCCTCCGCGTCCGGCACCCCCGACCGCCTGCTCACCTGCCTGAAACGCCGCGGACCCGGCAGACCCGCGCTGTGGCGGGAGATCGACCGCCCGGAGCAGGAGCTCCTCGGGATCCAGTACGCGGGCCGGGTCCCCGAGGCCCACCCCCTCGTCGTCCGCAACGCCGACCACTGGCTGTGGGAGGCGACCGGGGCCCACGAGGGCGACGAGCTGGAGGGCCTGGTCGCGGGCGAGGCCGACCGCTACTTCCCCCGGATCGCGCTCCCCGAGCACCAGGGCCGCATCCTCCTCTCCCACTCCCCGTACCGGGACACGGAGGGGACGATCCGCCACCAGGAGACCTCCCTGTACCGCGCGCACTCCGGTGCGCTCGTCTTCGCGGCGGGCACCTTCGCCTGGTCCCCGGCCCTGGACCGGCCGGGGCACACCGACGCCCGTATCCAGCGGGCCACGGCCAACCTCCTGGACCGCATCTGCAAACGCGACTGAGGCCGCCGCTCCAGGTTCCGCGAAGCCCCCTGGCCGAGGCCGGTCCTCCCGTGCGGGAGAATCGAGGCATTCAGTCAGAACCACGGGGAGGAACCGTGTCCGGATTCGTCGAAAAGCCCGAGCCTCTTGAGGTTCCGGGTCTGGTGCACCTGCACACCGGCAAGGTGCGCGACCTGTACCAGAACGAGGCGGGCGACCTCGTGATGGTCGCCAGCGACCGCATCTCCGCGTTCGACTGGGTGCTGCCCACGGAGATCCCCGACAAGGGCCGCGTCCTGACGCAGCTCTCGCTCTGGTGGTTCGACCAGCTCGCCGACCTGATGCCGAACCACGTGCTGGGCACCGAACCGCCGCCCGGCGCCCCCGCCGAGTGGCAGGGCCGCACCCTGGTCTGCAAGTCCCTGGAGATGGTCCCGGTCGAGTGCGTCGCCCGCGGCTACCTCACCGGCTCCGGTCTCGTCGAGTACAACGAGACCCGTACCGTCTGCGGTCTCGCGCTCCCGCACGGGCTGAGCGACGGCTCGGAGCTGCCCGCCCCGATCTTCACCCCGGCCACCAAGGCCGCCGTCGGCGAGCACGACGAGAACGTCTCGTACGAGGAGGTCGCCCGCCAGGTCGGCGCGGAGACCGCCGCCCAGCTCCGGCAGGCGACGCTCGCCGTCTACAGCCGCGGCCGGGACATCGCCCGCGAGCGGGGCATCCTCCTCGCGGACACGAAGTTCGAGTTCGGCTTCGACGGCGAGACGCTGGTCGTCGCCGACGAGGTGCTGACCCCGGACTCGTCCCGCTTCTGGCCCGCCGACGAGTGGGAGCCGGGCCGCGCGCAGCCCTCGTTCGACAAGCAGTACGTACGCGACTGGCTGACCTCCGCCGAGTCCGGCTGGGACCGCAGGAGCGAGCAGCCGCCGCCGGCCCTGCCCCAGCAGGTCGTGGACGCGACCCGCGCCAAGTACGTGGAGGCGTACGAGCGCCTGACGGGCACGCCCTGGACCTGAGCACCCCGGCGCACACGAAGGAACCCCCGGTCGATGACCGGGGGTTCCTTCGTGTGCTTCTTCAGCTGAGCGGACGACCAGGTTCGAACTGGCGACCTCAACCTTGGCAAGGTTGCGCTCTACCAACTGAGCTACGTCCGCGCCGCGCGGTGGCTTTCGCCGTGGCGCGAGAGCAACTATACCCAACCTCGCTCGCGTGCGAGACGCACCGCCGAGTGACGGTTCTCCGCTCCGAGTTTGGACACGGCCGACGACAGATAGTTCCGTACGGTCCCCTGCGACAGCGCGGCCCGCTCCGCGATCTCCGCGACGGGCGCCCCGTCGGACGCCAGCTCCAGCACCTCGGCCTCGCGCGCGGTGAGCGGCGAATCCCCGGCGGAGATCGCGTCGGCGGCCAACTCGGGGTCGACATAGCGGTTTCCCGCGTGGACGGTACGGATGATCTCGGCGAGCCGTTGCGCGCTCACGGTCTTCGGGACGAACCCGCGCACACCGGCCGCCAGCGCCCGCTTGAGGTGCCCGGGGCGCCCGTGGCTCGTCACGATCAGCACGCGGCAGGCGGGCAGTTCGGTCCGCAGCGATGTGGCCACCCTCACACCGTCAGCCCCGGGCATCTGCAGATCCAGTACGGCCACATCGGGTTCGTGCGCCCGCGCCATCGCCAGCGCCTCGGGCCCGCCGGCCGCCTCCGCCACCACCAGCAGATCGTCCTCAAGACCCAGCAGCGCGGCGAGCGCCCCCCGGATGAGGTGCTCGTCGTCGGCGAGCAGCAGCCGGATGGGTCGTACGGATGTCATGGGGTGACCTCTTCACTCACTGAGCGCGAAACGGTGTCCGACGGGGGAGCGGACGAGGAGGAGGCGGGTGGCAGGGGCACCTCGGCCACGACCCGGAAGAGGCCGCCGTCGACGGGCCCCGCCTCCAGCGTCCCGGCCACCGCGGCCAGCCGCTCCCGCAGCCCGGCGAGACCGGATCCGCTGCCGGGCGCACCGTGTCCCCCGGCCCGCTCCTGCGAAGCCCGCTCCGCCCCGTCGTTCTCGACCGTGAGGACCACGTGGTCGCGCGACGGCGCCAGCGTCACGCGGCACCGCCGGGCGTCGCCGTGCCGCAGGACGTTCGTGGTGGCCTCCCGTACGACCCAGCCGAGCGCCGACTGGACCGCCGGAGGCAGCCCGGTCGCGGACCCGGTCACCGAGCAGTCGACCCCGGCCGCGGTCAACACGCCCTGCGCGCCGGAGAGTTCGGCGCCGAGGTCGGCCTCGCGGTAGCCCCGTACGACCGCGCGGACTTCCCGCTGGGACTCGCCGGCGATCCGCTGCACCTCGATCATCTGGTCGACGGCCTCGGGGCGTTCGCGACGGGCGAGCTGCACGGCCAGCTCGCTCTTCAGGGCGATCACCGCGAGGTTGCGGCCCATCACGTCGTGCAGGTCGCGCCCGAAGCGCAGCCGTTCCTCGGCGACGGCGAGCCGGGTCCGGGTCTCGCGGGCCGCGTCCAGCTCGTACACGGCGTCGAGCAGCCAGACGGAGAAGACGGAGGTGAAGGTGAGGCCACCGCCGCCGAGCAGCACCGCGAACGCCGTTCCCAGCGCGGCGCGCCCGTCGAGGCCCAGCGCGACCGCCATGACCCCGGTGTACGCGGCGAAGCCGAACACGATCCCCAGGACGCGCAGCCGGCCGCGTATCCCGAGGGCGAGGGTGCCGGTCCCGAAGACCAGCACGCCCACGCAGAGCGGGACCGCCGCTGCCGCCGTGTCCTTGCCGCCCGGCCCGTGCTCCACCAGGCCGATCGCGAAGGTCCCCAGCAGCGCGGAGGCCGCGCCGAGCCCGACGAGCAGGCGTACGGGCTGCTCACGGGTGCCGCGCGTCCAGTCGAGCGACCTGGAGGCGGTCACCCCGCACAGCACGGCGTGGGCGCACAGCGGCAGCACCAGCCAGACGGCGAACCCGGCCCCCACCTGCCCGAAGACCGGAAGCCCGATCGCGGCGATCTCCACCACCGGGAAGAAGTGGAAGGACCAGCGGGTGTACGTCTCGACCTTCGCCAGCGTGCTCTTCCCGCGCCACCAGTGACTCGGCCTGCGCATTCCCGGACTCCCGATTCCCATCGCCGACCGTCCCCGTTCCTGGCCGCGTTCCCGTGTCCGCGCTCGCGCTCTCGCGCCGGTGCGGGTCAGCGCCTCGGTTCCCAGCGGAACCACTTGTGTACAGCAAACACCGCGAGCACGATCCAGGCCAGCGCCGTCGCGAGCGCGCCCAGGGTCTCGTACGCGGACAGGTTCCCGGCCCAGCCCCCGCGGATGAGGGTGATCACCGGGGACAGCGGCAGCAGTTCGCAGACGGCGGCGAGCCGGTCGGGCATGACCTCGAAGGGTACGACGGTGCCGGAGCCGATCATTGACACGAGCAGCAGGGGCATCGCCGCGACCTGGGCGCCCTCCACGCTCCTGCTGAAACTGGCGGTCACCGCCGCGAGCGCCGGCCACATCACGAGCCCCAGCAGCAGCCCCAGCACGGCGAGGAGAGGCGCCTCGGGCGTTCCCACGTCCATGAGGGCCGCACAGGCGAACGTCAGGACCAGGCTCTGCACCAGACCGATGAGGACCGACGGGACCGCGGCACCCATGAGGATCTCCGCGTCCCGCAGCTCTCCGGTACGCAGCCGCTTGAGCACGAGTTCCTCGCGGCGGGCCGCGTAGACGCTCACCAGCGAGCTGTAGACGGCGAAGAGCAGGGAGAAGCCGACTGCGGAGGGCAGGATGACCGAGCCGACCGAGAGACCGGACCCCTTCAGATCCATGTCCTCGACCGTCGAGCGAAGGCTGAGCGGCAGGATCAGCGGCACGAAGACGGCCGCGAAGAAGGTGGCCCTGCTGCGCGAGAGAAGGGTCAGTTCGGCCCGGGCGAGGGAGGTCATCCGTCCAACCGCGGTCACGGTCGGCGCCGGGGGTGCGGTCCTGGTCACGGTGTCCGCGCTCATGCCACGTGCTCCTTCTCGGAGTGCTGGGACTGTTCTGCCTGTCCTGCCTGTCCGGCCTGTTCCGCCTGGGCGTCCTGCTCCGAGACGTGCCGCGCGATGCGCAGGAACGCCTCCTCCAGGGACCCCGACCGGATGTCGAGCCCCCGCAGCTCGACGCCGGCCCGCTCGGCCCAGGTGAGCAGCCCGGTGGCGGCCCGCTGCAGTTCGTTCGTACGCAGCCGCAGTACGCGTCCGGAGATCTCGTGCCCGGTGATGCCGAGGGAGTCGAGCGGCGGGAGATCGCCGGGGAAGTAGCCGGTGGGCAGTTCGAAGGAGATCCGCGACGGCTGGGAGGCGGTCACCTCGGCCGGGGTGCCGGAGACCGCGATCCGTCCGGCGTGCAGGATCGCGAGCCGGTCCGCGAGTCCTTCCGCCTCCTCCAGGTAGTGCGTGGTGAGCAGCACGGTCGTGCCCTGCGCGCGCAGTTCGCGCACCAACTCCCAGGTCTCCTGGCGCCCTTCGGCGTCGAGGCCGGTCGTGGGCTCGTCCAGGAAGAGCACCTCGGGCCGTCCGAGGAGCGCGAGGGCGAGGTCCAGGCGCCGCTTCTCGCCGCCGGACAGCTGCTTCACGCGTACGCCGGCCCGGCGGGTGAGACCGACCAGGGACAGCGCCTCGCTCTCGGGGCGGGCGCCGCTCGTGCAGCCGGCCCACATCCGGACGGTCTCCGAGACGGTCAGCTCGGAGGGGAAGCCGCCCTCCTGGAGCATGAGTCCGATGCGCGGGCGGACGGCGGCACGTTCGGTGTACGGGTCGTGGCCGAGGACGCGCACCTGGCCGCCGGCCGGCCGGGCGAGGCCCTCGATGAGTTCGACGGTGGAGGTCTTGCCCGCGCCGTTGGTGCCGAGCAGTGCGAAGAGTTCGCCCCGGGCGACTTCGAAGGAGACCCCTCGGACCGCCTCGAACCCTCCCCCGTAGACGCGTCGGAGATCAGTGACCTCGATCACGGGCTCATTCGTATTCATGACTCAAGCATCTCGGCCGGCGAGGGGGATCGGCAGTGCACGCTGTCATCGCTGGACATGACAAATGTCAGACGGCGGCGAACGGATACGCGCACGAGAAGGGCCCCGGTCGGATGACCGGGGCCCTTCTGCGCTGAGCGGACGACCAGGTTCGAACTGGCGACCTCAACCTTGGCAAGGTTGCGCTCTACCAACTGAGCTACGTCCGCATTGCCTCCGACCGGCTTTCACCGATCGGCGCGAGCACCAGCCTACCTGATCGAAAGAACGACCAGACCGGCGATGCAGAGCGGGTGACAGGAATTGCACACTGCGCCTTCCCCCTGGAAGGGGGATGTTCTGCTACTGAACTACACCCGCGTGACTCCGGTGAGCCGGGCCTTTCGGCCTTGCCCCTCGGCGTGCTCCGAACTCTAGCCGATCGCCCGGGGTACAACGCAAGTCGACTACCCCCAGGCCCGAATGAACCCCGACCCACACCCCCGCACACGAGCTGCCGCACCCGGCACACTGCCCCGACCCCCACCCACCTGAGGGGCGCGAGGAACTGCGCGCTCAGCCCAAGCCGACCCGCACCCGACACGCAACCCCACCCCGCACCCACCCAAGGGGCGCGGGGAACTGCGCGACCAGCCCCCACGGGCCCGCACCCGTACAGACGGCGCACAAAGCCGGCAGGCCCCCGCAGGGGACCGCAAAGGAGTCCGACCCCCGAGCGGCCGAACTCCCCGCAGAACACCACAAGCCCCGCAAGCCCTACTGCGCAGCGGTAAAAGCCTCATACACCCGCTTGGGAATCCGCCCCCGCGCAGGCACCTCCAGCTTGTTGGACTGCGCCCACGCCCGAACAGCCGCCGGATCGGGCGCCACGGCGGTCTGCCGGTACGCCTTCCCGGACCGCGACCGCTTCCGCCCGGCCTCCACATACGGCTCCAGCGCCGCGCGCAACTGCTCGGCATTGGCCGGATTCAGGTCGATCTCGTACGACTTGCCGTCCAGACCGAAGGCGATCGTTTCCGCCGCTTCCGAGCCGTCGATGTCGTCGGAGAGAGTGACTACGACACGCTGCGCCACGAATATCGGTCCCTTCGTGCGGCACCTATCCGACGACGTGCGACGACGTGTCGAGATGCCGACTGTCCGACTGCTTTTATGGGTGATTGGGCAAAGTATCGGCTATTGCCAATTCATTTGTACAGTGCCCGGCAATCCAATGTGAAGCTCGACTAAATCTCTTGGCGTGTCCCCAGGCAATAGGGGGTCAGGTCTCGATCCGGATCTTTCCCAGGATTTTTCGTGAAGGCAGCCCGACGATAGGTTCTCGATGCGCAATCGTGATGACGGTCACGTAGATTCCTACGAATCTACCCGCGTAGAAATTTTGTACGGGTAGTCTGAAGGAACCTGCTCAGCACCACACACCGGGAGTGCCAGTGGCACGCGTCGTAGTCGACGTCATGCTCAAGCCGGAGATCCTCGACCCCCAGGGCCAGGCGGTGCAGCGTGCACTGCCGCGCCTCGGTTTCGAAGGCATCTCCGATGTCCGTCAGGGAAAGCGATTCGAACTGGAAGTGGACGGACCGGTGGACGACACCGCGCTCGCCCGCATCCATGAACTCGCCGAATCCTTCCTCGCCAACACCGTGATCGAGGACTTCACCGTCAAGGTCGAGGAAGTCGCGGAGGCCGGAAAGTGACCGCTCGTATTGGCGTCGTCACTTTCCCGGGAAGCCTCGACGACCGGGACACCCAGCGGGCGATCAAGCTCGCCGGCGCCGAACCCGTCGCTCTCTGGCACAAGGACAAGGACCTCAAGCAGGTCGACGCCGTTGTCCTGCCGGGTGGTTTCTCGTACGGCGACTATCTGCGCGCCGGTGCGATCTCGCGCTTCTCGCCGGTCATGGCGACGGTGATTGAGCAGGCGAAGTCGGGAATGCCGGTGCTCGGCATCTGCAACGGCTTCCAGATCCTCACCGAGGCCCATCTCCTTCCCGGCGGGATGCTCGGCAACGACCACCTCCACTTCATCTGCCGCGACCAGAAGTTGAAGGTGGAGAACGCGGATACCGCCTGGACCGCGGACTACGAGTCCGGCCAGGAGATCCACATCCCGCTGAAGAACATGGACGGGCGGTACGTCGCCGACGAGCGCACCCTCGACATGCTGGAGGCGGAGGGCCGCGTCGTCTTCCGCTACGTGGTCGGCGGCGCGTTCGCCGACGGTTTCGGCAACCCCAACGGCTCGCTGCGGGACATCGCCGGCATCTCGAACGAGGTGGGCAACGTCGTCGGTCTGATGCCGCACCCGGAGCACGCTGTCGAACCCCTCGTCGGGTCCGGCCGCACCGACGGCCTCCCCTTCTTCACCTCGATCCTCAAGAAGCTGGTCAACGCATGAGCCGGACGCCTCTGGACACGGTCGAGCACGCGGCCGGGACCCCCGACGTCGAGCTGCCCTGGGCCGAACTCGGCCTGAAGAAGGACGAGTACGAGCGGGTCGTGGAGATCCTCGGCCGCCGTCCGACCGGTGCCGAGCTCGCCATGTACTCGGTCATGTGGTCCGAGCACTGCAGCTACAAGTCCTCGAAGGTGCACCTCCGCCAGTTCGGCGAGAAGGCCCCCCAGTCGGACGCCCTCCTCGTCGGCATCGGCGAGAACGCCGGCGTCGTCGACGTCGGCCAGGGCTACGCCGTCACCTTCAAGGTCGAGTCGCACAACCACCCGTCGTACGTCGAGCCCTACCAGGGCGCGGCCACCGGCGTCGGCGGCATCGTGCGCGACATCATCGCGATGGGCGCGCGGCCGGTCGCGGTCGTCGACCCCCTCCGCTTCGGTGCCGCGGACCACCCCGACACCAAGCGCGTACTGCCCGGTGTCGTCGCGGGCATCGGCGGCTACGGCAACTGCCTGGGCCTGCCCAACATCGGCGGCGAGGTCGTCTTCGACGCCTGCTACCAGGGCAACCCGCTCGTCAACGCCGGTGCCATCGGCGTCATGAAGCACGAGGACATCCACCTCGCGAAGGCGTCGGGCGCGGGCAACAAGGTCATCCTGTACGGGGCCCGCACGGGCGGCGACGGCATCGGCGGCGCCTCCATCCTGGCCTCCGAGACCTTCGACGACGCCAAGCCGTCGAAGCGTCCCGCGGTCCAGGTCGGCGACCCCTTCCAGGAGAAGCTCCTCATCGAGTGCACCCTGGAGGCCTTCGCCGAGAAGCTGGTCGTCGGCATCCAGGACCTGGGCGCGGCCGGACTGTCCTGCGCCACCAGCGAGTTGGCGTCCAACGGCTCCGGCGGCATGCGGGTGACGCTGGACGACGTACCGCTGCGCGACTCCACGCTCTCGCCCGAGGAAATCCTCATGAGCGAGTCGCAGGAACGCATGTGCGCGGTCGTCGAGCCGTCGAAGGTCGACCGCTTCCTGGAGATCTGCGACAAGTGGGACGTCATCGCCACGGTGATCGGTGAGGTCACCGACGGCGACCGCCTGGAGATCTTCTGGCACGGCGGCAAGATCGTCGACGTCGACCCGCGCACGGTCGCGCACGACGGCCCGGTCTACGAGCGTCCGTACGCCCGCCCGCACTGGCAGGACGCGCTGCAGGCCGACGACGCCAACAAGCTTCCGCGGCCCGCCACTTCGGAGGAGCTGAAGAAGCAGGTCCTCCAGCTGGTCTCCTCCCCGAACCAGGCCTCCAAGTCCTGGATCACCTCCCAGTACGACCACTTCGTGCAGGGCAACACGGTGCTGGCGCAGCCCGAGGACTCGGGCATGATCCGCATCGACGAGGAGTCCGGGCTCGGGGTGGCCATCGCCACGGACGGCAACGGCCGGTTCGCGAAGCTGGACCCGTACACGGGTGCGCAGCTCGCCCTCGCCGAGGCGTACCGGAACGTCGCGACGACCGGTGCCAAGCCGCTCGCCGTCTCCGACTGCCTGAACTTCGGTTCGCCCGAGGACCCGGCCGTCATGTGGCAGTTCGCGGAGGCCATCCGCGGACTGGCCGACGGGTGCCTGCAGTTGGGCACGCCGGTGACCGGGGGCAACGTCTCGCTCTACAACCAGACGGGCGAGGCGGCGATCCACCCGACCCCGGTGGTCGCGGTCCTGGGCGTCATCGACGACGTGGCCCGGCGTACGCCGGTCGGCTACCGGGAAGAGGGCCAGCTCCTCTACCTGCTCGGCGACACCCGTGAGGAGTTCGGCGGGTCGGCCTGGTCGCAGGTCGTCCACGACCACCTCGGCGGGCTGCCTCCGGCCGTGGACCTGGAGCGGGAACGCCTCCTCGGCGAGATCCTCATCTCCGCGTCCCGCGACGGCATGATCGACTCGGCGCACGACCTGTCCGACGGCGGTCTGATCCAGGCCGTGGTCGAGTCGGCGCTGCTCGGTGACAAGGGTGCGAGGCTCGTCGTGCCCGACGGGCTGGACGCGTTCACGTTCCTGTTCTCCGAGTCCGCGGGCCGTGCCGTCGTCGCTATCCCGCGGTCGGAGGAACTGCGGTTCACCGACATGTGCGGGGCGCGGGGCCTGCCGGCCGTGCGGATCGGTGTGGTCGACGGGGACGCGGTCGAGATCCAGGGCGAGTTCGCTCTGCCGCTCTCGGACCTGCGCGAAGCCCACACGAACACGATCCCCGCGCTGTTCGCGTAGCGCGCAGCGCGAAGCCCGGCCCCGCCAAGGTTCTCGGCGGGGCCGGGCTTCGTCTTGCGCCCGGCGGGGGTTGCCCGCGCAGCGAACGACCGCCTCGCCGAAGCCGCGTTTCGTCCTCCGCCCGGCGGGGGCGGGCGGCGCAGTTCCCCGCGCCCCTGAAGGCGAACGGCTCGGCGAAGCGTTGTACCTGCGGCCCGGTGGGGGTTGCTCGCGCAGTTCCCCGCGCCCCTGAAGGCCGAGGGGCTTGGTGAAGTGTTGTGTCTGCGGGTCGGTGGGGGTTGGCCGCGCAGTTCCCCGCGCCCCTGAGGGGCGCCGGTGGCCGCGGCTCAACCACGCGACCCCGGTCACCTCCTCCGCCTTGAGGGGCGCGGGGAACTGCGCGCTCGGCCCTCGCGGTGCCGCAGACGGAGCAATCCCGGTCACCCCCTCTGCCTTTAGGGGCGCGGGGAACTGCGCGGCCAGCCCCCACGGCGCCGCAGACGAGAGTCCACCCCGCCCATAAACTCCCCCCATGCCCCCGGCCAGAAAACGCCAGCGCGCCTACGACCCCGTGAAGACTCGCGCCGCGGTCCTCGCCCAGTTCGGGAACGTGCGGGCCGCCGTGCGCACCCTCACTCCCGGCCGGCTCGCCGCATCCACCCGCCTCGGCGACTGGACCGTACGGGAGCTGGCCGCGCATCTGGCCATGGCCCTGGAGGCCGTGAACCGGGGCCTGGACGGGCCGGAGCCCACCACCCCCGCCCTCACCCTCCTCGACTGGCCGTCCGCCACGGCCCCCCGCGCGGCCGAGGTCGACGACGACGTACGCGCGCTCGCCGCCGCCGAACCCGACCTCGACGCGCTGTACGACCGCACGGAAGCCCGCTTCACCGAGCGCCTGCCCGAAGCCAGGGACGGCCGCCTGCTCACCACCCGCGTGGGAGCGATGACCCTGGCCGACCACCTCGTGACCCGCACGGTCGAGCTGGTCGTCCACACCGACGACCTCAACGCGGCGGTCCCGGACCTCGACATCCCGTACGACCGCCACGCCCTCGCCACCTGCACCCGCCTGCTCGCCGACACGCTCGCCGCGAAGGC